>NZ_JBGOSH010000005.1:433674-441731 GCF_041537925.1 Ruegeria hyattellae
AGAGAGCACAAAGGAGTAGCTAAGGGGAGAGCCGTCTAACGAAACGTTAGCGGACGGCCCGTCACCTACACCCACATCCACTGCCCGGCAGGCGATTGCAAAGCAATCTGCCGAGAGGGGAATCGATGAGGAAACACGAGAGATACGTGCCGTCGAGGTCACCAGTAGCAGTATCGGTGACGCACCCATGTTACCTGACCTGCTCGATCAGATCCCACCGAACGAAGAGATTGGCAGTGTCACCGGGGACGGCGCTTACGATGCGCGCAAATGCCACGACGCGATCGCAGCACGCAATGCCCATGCCATCATTCCACCGCGCAAGAATGCGAAGTTATGGAAATCTGACACACCCGGAGCCAGGGTACGAAACGAAGCTGTTCGATCCTCAAAGTACCTCGGTCGCGCATTGTGGCGGCAAATCACCGGATATCATCGCCGAAGCCGCGTCGAAACAAAGATGCATTGTGGGAAACTGCTGGGTCAACGCCTCTCCGCGCGTGACTTCGATCGACAGGTCGCGGAAATCCAAATCCGCGCCGCGATCCTCAACGCCTTCACGACACTTGGCATTCCAAAGACAGCGGCCGTAGGCTAAATCCGTCCAGTGTCAGGGAAGGCCCGAACTCAACACGACTTGTGCAACAAAGCCCTTCCTATTCATCAAAGTAGGCGTTGTGCGTCGTATAAATTGCCTGGATCGTTGGCGTCAAACGCTCAAGATGCGTACGAAGGATTTGATCTGCCGCCTTTGCATCACCATTAAAAAGACCCCCTAAAAGAGTTTGGTGATCCACATACAAATCATCCATTGCTTTTTTGCTGGTCAGTGCCAGCATGCAAAGGCGATCAACCTGCGCTTTATTCTCGGCGATAATTTCAAACGCAAACTCTTGTTTGGCCGAGGCGCAAAGTAATTTGTGAAATTGGTAGTCCAGATCATGAAACAAGCTGACATCTTCCGCTGAAATTGCTTCTGCCTGATTGCGAAGGTTAGCTTTCAATGCCGCGTCTACCGACTTGTCGCGATCTAACGCGGCAGCGCGGATAACTTCCAATTCAACCGCAGCACGCACGAAGCGGGCATTTGCGATGAGCTGCCGTGAGAACGGCCGAACAACTGTCGCACGCTGCGGTCGTACCAATAGGAGATTGAGGTTGGCTAGCCGTGTGAAAGCCTCTCGCACAGGTTGACGTGAGAACCCGAATGACTTCGCGACGTCCGTTTCGGATATCTTTGTCCCTGGGAGCAGTTCCAACCGGGTGATTTGTCCAAATAGTTCGTCAAAGACGACATCGCTACTCGTCGTGCGCTCAAGGCTTCCCAATGCTGCCATTTGTGTTTTCCAACCTCTGTTTGACAGCATTGTGGCAGATCAAAGAGGGAAATAATAGATCAAAATTGGATACTAGATGACAAGCCTGCTTCTGCTTTTAAAGGAAAAATGAAGAATCTATGGGGGTATTGCTAAAAAAAAGATGTTGACTAGTATCCTAGTTTTCGTGTTGTGTGTGCCCATCAACGAGGGCGGAGCAATCGTGCTGGCTGGGAGGAAATCAGATCATCCAGATTTGGGTGAAGGCTGGTCTGGCGTGGGCACTTGCAAGGTTTCGAACACGATCGCCAGTCAAAAGCGGCTGGAAGAAAACAAGACCTAAACCTGATCTGGGAGGATAGAATGTTCAATTTTTCACTAAAGACGATGGCTGCGACGGCTGTTTTGCTAAGCGGGATTTCAACCGCGCAGGCTGATGTTACATTGCGCGGCGCGAGCATGTTTGATGAAGAGCATGCATTCACTAAGACTCTGCGAGAGTTTGAACGGTTGGTCGCTGAGAATTACGATGGTGAAATCGAGTTTGATCTGCGGCTGAATGGTGAGCTTGGGGTCGAATCCGATTATGTCACCTACCTCAATCAGGGTGTCGCAGTAGACTATACGATCCTGGCGCCGTCCAACATGGCCGTGTTTTCAGAGTCCATTCCTTTGATGGATATGCCTTTCCTGTTTCGCGATCTTGAACACTGGGATGCGGTGCTTTCATCGGATGCACTGAAACCTCTTGAGGATGATCTGCGCGAAGCCGCGGGCATCGTGATTGTCGGGTATCACGGCGGCGGAGTTCGCAATCTTGCTTCAGCTGAGCCGATCACAAGCATGGAAGAGCTTGCAGGACACCGCATGCGCGTTATGGGGGCCCCAATTCAGGCGCAAACATTCTCAGCGGTTGGTGCGGCGCCTTCTGCCATCGCGTACAACGAAGTCTACAACGCAATCCAAACAGGCGTTATTGCCGGGTTTGAGAACGAAGCGGCTTCAATCCAGAACCTGAAGTTCTACGAAGTCGCGCCACATGTCTCATTGACCCAGCACACGATCACTGTGCGCCCAATTGTGATGTCAGCGAAAATCTTCGATGAACTGCCAGCGGACCTGCAGGCTGCTATCATGGAAGCCGGCGCTGAAGCCGGTGCATTCGGTCGCGCGCTAGAGAGCGGTCAGGACGGTGAGAAACTCCAGGCAATGATCGACGCAGGTCAGATCAAAGTGCATGAGTTCGAGGGCCGCGAGAAAATGCTGGAATTGGTTCAACCGGTCCAGGACGCCTATGCTGAAGAGCTGGGCGCGACAGAACTGCTCAATAACGTTCGCGGAATGTAATCTCCCGGCTGACGGGCGGGCGAGTCTTCAAGCTCGCCTGTCGGCACAATTTCCGATGCGCTTGGCGCGTCACATCGCGGAATAGGGCGGAGCATGCTTGGAAAATATCTGGATAAGTTCTGCGCTGGGCTTCGCATATTGCTTGGCGTGATGATGGGGGCATTGGCGATACCGGTCGCCATGCAAGTTGTTTCTCGCTACACCGGTTTGATCCCAACTTACCTTTGGACCGAAGAGCTGGCGACGTTCCTGTTCGTCTGGATTGTTATGATCGGGTCGATTGTTGCTGTCTGGGATGGCACGCATTTCGACGTTCGCATTACGCGGAATGCGATGAGACCGCTGCCACGTTTGCTTCAAGACGGTATCGTGCACGTTGCCATCATGATTTTTGGGGCTTTCTTCCTGTTTTACGGCATCGAATACACCGAATTTGGGGGCAACCAGCGGTCCGTAATGATGCGCGCCAATCTTGCGATTACGCACATCTCGGTCCCAATTGCTGGAGGGTTTTGGCTTCTCTTGTCGTGTTACCGGCTGTCCGAAGTCATCGCGCAATATCTTAACCGAGAGAGCAGCCAGACATGATCCTCGATACTGCAACTGCTGCCACGATGCTTATTGCTGGCTTTCTGGTGCTGATTTTCATCCGCATCCCAGTGGCATTCGCATTGGGTTTGGCGACCCTTCCGGTTGTGTTGCTTGAGCTGCGGCTGACGCCATTCATTGTGCTCGACCGGATGTTCCAATCTTATAACTCCTTCATTTTGCTGGCCGTTCCATTCTTTCTACTGGCGGCCAACCTGATGAATTCCGGCAAGGTAACCGACCGGCTGATCGAACTGGCACGCGTGCTAACCGGCTGGATGCCCGGCGGATTGGGCCATGTGAATGTCGCTGTATCAATGCTGTTTGCAGGCATCTCCGGGTCTTCCACAGCGGATGCGGCAGGCATCGGAAAAATCCTAATCCCGGCCATGCAGAAAGAGGGTTACGACACACGGTTTGCCGTTGCTATTACGGCCTGCTCTTCGGTTATGGGGGTCATCATCCCGCCGTCGATTTTGATGATCGTCTGGGGCGGTGTCATGCAGGTCTCTGTCGGCGCGCTGTTTCTGGGCGGTGCGATTCCTGGCTTGATGATTGGCCTCGCCTTGATGGCAACTGTCTATGGCTTTGCAAAGGCCCGCAACTACCCGGTTACCGCGACGCCGAATTGGGGTGAGTTCTGGGCCGCTTGGAAAGGGGCCGCATTGGCCCTTTTGACGCCGGTCTTTGTGATTGGCGGTATTGTAGGAGGTCTCGTAACACCAACTGAAAGCGCAATCATCGCTGCTGGTTATGCCCTGATCCTGGGCATGTTTGTCTATCGGACTGTCACACCCAAAGACTTGGGCTTCATCCTCTATGACACGGCACGGTTTGCAGCCATCTCGCTGTTTGCGATCGGTACTGCCTCGGCATTCGGCTGGCTACTGTCTTTCTACGATGCGCCGCGCCTGATCGTCAGCATCTTGACCGCTTGGGAGTTCGGAGCTTTTGGAACAGCTATACTGATTGCGCTGCTGTTTCTGCTCTTTGGCCTGTTTATCGATGCAATTCCGACAATCATCATTCTTGGCACGGTTCTGATGCCTGTGGCCCAAGCGGGTGGGGTTGATCCAATCGCTTTCGCCATCATTGGTATCGTCTCGCTTGCCTTTGGGCTTGTGACGCCGCCTTACGGCTTGTGTTTGCTTATCTCTGCAGCGATTGGCGGCCTAAACGTTGTGCAAGCGCTGCGTGAGGTTGTGCTCATCCTTGCACCAATGCTGGTCATCCTCATTCTGTTGGCAGCATTCCCCGAAATCATTCTGTGGCTCCCAAAGACAGTTATGCCGGGGGCATTCCGATAATGGCGTCTCGGTTCGCGCCCCGAGCGCATTCCGACGGCAGCCAAATTAAACCCATGACAAAAGCGAAGCTCGCGCTTCGCAATAGGAAGGATCGACATGAAACTTGCAGGTAAAACCGCCATCGTGACCGGAGGAGGCCGTGATATTGGTCGCGCCGTTGCAATCAAACTCGCCTCTGAAGGCGCAAATGTTGCGATCAACTATTTTTCCAGCTCGAATGGCGCGGAGGAAACCGTTGCTGCAATCGAAGGCAAAGGCGGTAAAGCGATTGCCCTGCAGGGCGACCTGAACAAAAAGGCGGATGTTGACGCGCTGGTGTTTCGCACTGTCGAAGCCTTTGGCGGCGTTGACATTCTGGTCAACAACGCTGGCGGTCTGATTGCCCGCAAAACCATAGCGGAAATGTCTGTTGAGCATTGGGACGCCGTAATGACCCTGAATTTGACCAGCACATTCTTGATGACGCAGGCCTGCCTGTCCAGGATGACGTCAGGAGCCATTGTCAATCTCGCCAGTCAAGCCGGTCGCGATGGTGGTGGGCCGGGTGCCGTCGCCTATGCCACTGCCAAAGGCGCGGTCATGACCATGACACGCGGTTTGGCAAAGGAAGTTGGTCCCGATATTCGGGTAAATGCGCTGTGTCCTGGCATGATCGATACCGATTTCCACAACGTACACACGCCTGATGCAGGTCGCCGCGGCTTTGAAGCCAACGCGCCGCTAAAGCGTCAAGGTCATGTCGATGATGCAGCGAATCTCGTTCTATTCCTCGCCTGCGAGGACAGTGCCTTCATCACGGGCGCAAATATTGATCTCAACGGTGGTATGCTGTTTTCCTAACAATAAAGGAGAGAACCTGTGTCCCATTTCCCGATCGTCTCGACCGGTGAACATGTCACGCGGCAGGTGCTATCTGATCATTCGGACCTCATGATTGTCGCCTTCCGGTTTCAGGCGGTTGGGGCGATTGGTGCGCTGCACAGCCATCCGCATGTTCAGGCGACCTATGTCGAGAGCGGGCGATTTCGTTTCACGCTTGGTGAACATGAACAAGAGGTTGGCCCTGGCGACAGCTTTGTCATTCCGTCAGGCCAAACCCATGGCTGCATATGCTTGGAGCCCGGTACATTGGTCGACAGTTTCACGCCTCGTCGCGGCGATTTTCTGTAGTCGAAATGCGTTTCTTGGCAATCGGAGAGTGCATGGCAGAACTCGCCCCATCGGATCGGATGGGAGAATGTCAACGGCGGTACGATTTCCGGCCACAGGGCGGCGCAAAACTCGGCCATTTGAGATTTGACTGGCGCCTTGGCGCACGCGCACTCCAAACAGCTTGTGTGTGCCGAGGCGCCTTGGTCCGTCAGGACCACCGAAAGCTTACTCCAGCTGCGTTTCGCGCGATGATTTTTCCATTCACGACGTAGCCAATGACGAACAAATCAAGTGGCTTGAATTCGTTTTCTTACATTGCTCGTCAGGTTCCTTTCTTTAGCTCGGATTTGGCCTTCTCGGAAAGCCTGGTCGACAAAAGGTCGCCTAATCGAGCCGCAATCGGATAGCCGACTGTAGCGAATGCGGTGTTCACGTTTTTCAGAATACGCAGGCTTTCCTGATGCATTCGGCTGGTCTCAAAGCTCTCACTAATGCCCGCGCACAACCTTTCCAGATGCCTTTCCTGAAGTTTCCGTTCGGCTGCGCGCGCCTTTTCCTTGGCCCGCAACAATTGTCCCGCAGCGTCCGGTGCACCATTCATAAGCACATCCAGGGCAAGTTGGGCATTGCTGAGAACCCGGTCGTGGAAGTCCTCGAAATCCGACAACCCGTTTGCCGAAATTTTCAACTGGCCGGAATACAAATGCCTGACCTGATCGATTAGTCCTGTGCTTATTGCATCCGCTGCGGTTTCGAGATTGTACGCGATGTTTGCAAGTTCGCTAGACCGCTCTTTTTTCCCATCTTCCAGCCGACTGTGGTTCAGCTGAGCCAGGAATAGCTTGATATCTTCATGCATGCCCCTTACGAGATCAGCTTTTTCGGCTATTGCATTCGCTAAAGGCTCATCCCAACCATGAAGCAGCGAAACCACCGAGTGAAGCATGGCTTCGGTTTATTCGCCCATTTTCAGAACTTCGCGCACCGCGCAATTCAGTGCCTGGTCCGGGCGATCGAGCGTCGATGGGTCCAACGCAGTGGTTTGGATGATATTAGTGGCTAATTCAGCGCGGTCTGGCATAAGCCGCACAGCGCCGGATGAAATCCAGCTCAGAAATGGCAGGCTTACCAATGCCAGCCCAATATCGAAGGCAAGATGCAGGTTGATAACCTGTTGGGCCTCATTCGCGCCAAGCCATGTCAGCCCCCAAGCACCTTGCGATAACAACACAAGCACCAGTGCGGCTCCGCCGCCTCGCAGTGCGAGATTGGTTACGACCATCCTGCGAGCTGTAAGTGGTGCCGTCAGCGTCAGCACATAGGCAAGAAATGCACCACCTGCATTTGCACCCAAGACCATGGCAGCCGCTCCGCTCGCGGGCAGGAGCCCTTGGGCTGTTAGGGTGACAAAGAACAATACTGCGGCAACAGAGGAGTGCACAGCCCAAGCAAAAAGCGCTCCAATTACGAAAGACGTCACGACATCGCCGCCCAGATAACGCATCACGCTGACTGCGACCGGGCTGTCGACAAGCGGCCCAGTGGCGGTGCGTATCATATCAAGAGAGACAAATATCAGCGCGACTCCGATCAGGATCCTTCCCAGTTGGCGCACCTTGTTTTTTGAGCTGCGCAGGAACAGGGCGACACCGCAAAGCAGAAACAATAGGATCAAAAAATCCTGGCGAACCAGCAGGATTTGGGAAACGATCGCAGACCCGATATCGGCCCCCAGCAGCATGGCCATTCCGGCCAACAATCCTACCCCTCCTTTCACGGCAAAATTCGAAACCAAAACTGCCACTGCCGTCGCACTCTGCAGGCAGAGAGCCACAAAAATTCCGCTGGCTGCGGCCTGCAAACGGCTGGCGTTCGAACGTCGCAGAAGTGAGCGAAGCTGAACGGCATAAGTCCGCTCGACACCGGTTCGAAGCAACCGAACTGTCCAGATCAGCGGAGCGGCGGCACCGGAGATGTAAAGAGCGAACAAGACAATGTTCGTATCTTCCATTACTGATGTCATCTCAATTTCATGGTGCCGGTCATTTGTCCGGATAGAACAAGTAGGGACGGCTTTGTTGCACCAATTGGGTGATGGGATTCATGTTATGAATCCAGCGTGGTAGCTGGAAGGCATGAGCAGTTGGACACCCAGGAAGGACAAGACCACGAACTGGTCGTCTTACAACGCAGCCCTAAAGCGGCGAGGTTCGCTGTCGATCTGGTTTGACGCTTCAATGGCGTGGGATGCGACGCCATCTGGTCGACGGGGCCGTCAACAGGCGTATAGTGATGCGGCGATACAAGCCTGTCTGACGATCAAAGTGCTGTTTGGTTTGCCCTTAAG
>NZ_JBGOSH010000006.1:0-279527 GCF_041537925.1 Ruegeria hyattellae
CGCACCGTCGGCGCCGGCGTGGTGTCGAAGATCATCGAATAAGTCGGCTTTGCCGACTGGTGGGCAGCCGTTGCTCCGAAGGAGCAAAGCGAGCCCGCACCATAGAAACAAACAAAGGCCGCTCCAAACAGGAGCGGCCTTTTTTCGTGGCAGTTTTGACGAACTGCCGGGCAGTTGGCCTGCGGACTTCGCAATTGATTAGCGCAACAAATGAGTAGTCATCGAAAATACCAGCCAGAATATAATTGCTACGCCTAGAATCGGCCCGAAAACAATTAAAGGTATTGCCCAGACCGGAGCTTGAACCAGGCCGAACCAAGCTCCGCTTAGGATCCAAAAAGCAAGACACAGAACCAACGCTGACATCGCAATGGCCTTGGTGAGACCTTTGATCTCGTCTCTGGCCGGAGGGTGCGGATCGCGTCGAATGCGAACAAAACCCACTAATACTGAAGCAATAATCAATGGCAGTACCATCAAGAATACTTGCGTCACTGCTCCCATGGTCCCAAGGCGCGCTAACGGAACCCCTCTGGGAATGTCGTGTTGATAATGAGCGACAATCGACAGGATGTTGGAAACTACGGCGCCAAGAATTACAAAGCCCCAGAACATTGCAGTTGATTTGAACATTATTACCCGTGGTGAAACGAAGCGAACCGGTGCAACCCTAGGGGCATTTGAGTTTCCCAAACAAGAAAGAGAAACCTCACTTGTCTCACCTCTTGATTACCTGTAACGCGCGGGCGCCCTTAGCGAGGAGTTCGACGCTGGGTTTCTCGCGTGTTCGGATGCGACCAGTTCAGGCGCTGCTCAATTGGCAGTAGATACCCACGGGTCCCGCCCCACCATCCGGTCCGCTTCCGCCGTGATGTCATTCATGTGCTGCTCAAGGCTTTGCCGCAGCGCCTCGATCTGTTCCTCGTTGGCTTTACGGGGCACCGTCTCAGTCCATTCGCGGCAGAGCAGCACCCCTTCGTTGCGCCAGGGGCGGGGCAGAAGCAACCGGTCCCAGGTGCCGGCCTCTGAGGCATGGCGGCAGGAATATGCGATACCGAAGACTCGCTTGCCCGAACTGCGCGCCCAGACCAGTGGCACGGTGGACAACACCCGTTCCGGGCCGCGCGGGCCGTCTGCGGCGATACCGATCGAAATGCCGTCTTTCATCTTGCCCAGCACCGCGCGCGACAGCGCTACGTGGCGGGTGCGGCTGGACATGGCGATCGTGTCCATCCCGAACAGCTTCTGCACCCGGCCTACCATGCTGCCTGCCCGTGCGGCCGAAGTGATCGTGCAGACGCGCCCCTTGTCCAGCGGGAACAAGTAGGGCGACTGCGTCAGCCGCTGGTGCCAAAGCACCACGATCACCGGTTCGCCTTGATCGACCAGTGCGTCCAGCTCCTCGTACCCGATCCGTTGCCAGGTGGAATGCTTGCGCACCAGCCGGATATACCAGGCGATCCGGCGCGCGGCCCAGTTCAGGACCGTTTCGCTATCGGCGATCTTCTTGCGCAGGCTCACGTTTGCTTCCCCCGGAAAACCGGTCTTTGTCTTACCCGATCGCCACATCAGCGCAATCCGTTTTCTTGGCCCGGCCCAAACGCGGGGTTGGAAAATTATGCGTCAAGCGGTCGAAACCCCCTTGAGTCCCGCGCCCCGCTGGCCTATGCCAAGCACGGCCTTAGGGGTATAGCTCAGTTGGTAGAGCGACGGTCTCCAAAACCGTAGGTCGCGGGTTCGAACCCTGCTGCCCCTGCCAAATAAAATCAATGACTTACACTGTTTTCGATCAGACCAAGTTGGACCAGTTGGGAGTCACTTGGGATTTTTGTTCCAATTTACCTTTGTTCCGGCCTACGAGCTTCCGATTTTGTAAGCCTCATATTCCAGCTCAGATTGTGCACTTCCAAGTTAGCCTCCGCAGACTCGAGGTTGTGCCCAGTGATAGTCGCTATTTCGATTCCAATTCGTCTGGTAACCGCCGGCAACACAGTCCGAACTAGCTCACTCTAAAACGCTGCCGCGCGACTGATTAGGGCGTCTGGGAAATACTCGTTACCCATGTCGGCAATGCGGATTTAGCTGCCATTCAAATCTGTAATATGGGTAGGTGTCAGTGCTCTACTTCGGAGTTTGCTATGTTGGTGACCAAGGTTTGCGAGCGGTGACCCAATTGGTTGGTCTTTGTTCGTTATTCCGGCGTGAACCAAATCGGAGAGGTGTAGGCTCTTTCTTGTTGCCAAGGCTCAAGATGCGACGGTCGGTCAATTCCAAACACCAAAGCGTCAATAGTAGTCCAACGCGGTGTTGGGATTTCCAGAACACGAACATAATAGAATGCACGCTGGCTTGGAGCAAAGTCCGGATCCTCCCAGAAAGCTTCAAGAAAGGGGGTTCCTATTGAATTTCGGTAAGTTGCGGTTTCGACATCCACTGTATTACCGACCAGTGGAAGCTTGTTGTCGGCGCCCATAATCCGGTCATCTGACCATGCAACATCAAAAACCTGCTCGCTCATGTCGCCGGTTTCGGTCAGCCACCCCTTAATAATCTGAACACGATCAAGATTTGCACCATTTGGATCACGCAACGCCCGCACCAGAAATTTAGGCGCACCCATTTGCCGACTGGCGGTCAAGTCCCCTCCCATCGGAACTCCGTTTGCATATCCATATTTCGCAAAATCAGAACGAGAAAGGTCATCTTCTTTAAAATTGAAGCCGGCGAAAACGCGCACGCGCATACGAGTGCCAGTGGTCGCAAATACTTCTTTGCGCATTAACGCATCCCAAATACCCTCACGGGTGTTTTCACGCGCCCAGACCGCAGCCAACCCCGCAGCCAACCCATCCGCATGGGTCAGGTCATCAGATGGGTCATCCGGGGTGAAACGCCCTGTGATGCGCTCTTCAAAGCGATGCGGGTTGGAGGACGGTTCGACAAGCGACACTTTACCAAAAAAGTTGTCTTCCTGTGCGGTAGAAAGGCCTGTATGCGAATCCGTTGATCCGACCACACCAAATTTGAACGGGTTGACGCCAAAATCGTCTTCATAGGCCATGCCACGCTTCCAAGCACTGCGGGCATATTCTTTGGGTAACATATCGTTTGACTTGGGCTCGGGCCCAAAACTTCCTTTGTCCCAAGTTCCATAGTCGGCAAATTCATCCGTTGGTGACAACAAGGGATGTGCCTCTCCATCACCTTTGATCTGAGTAATCTCGTAGATCGGTTCCCAACGTTGACGGCGCAATGCGTAATCGCGGTTAACCGGCTCACCCGAAAGGGTGATATCATCGAACATCAGTCCGTTTGACAAGTTGCCATTGTGCGGAATTGCCAGCACTCGACCACCTGTCAAAGATTCATAGTTTTCTAACCAATCCCATAATTTTTCGGGATCTTCAGTGTCATAGGCGCTGAGGGGGATGATCTGATCCGCGCGCGATTTTCCATCTCGGAAAATGACGTTCCGGTGCAGGTTGTTGCCATTGGGTCCGGACGTCCATTCATAGCCGATCAGCGCCGTAAATGTGCCTGGCTGATTGTGCTCTTCAGCCGCTGTTGTAATGCGCGGCCACATGGCCTCACTAAACCCGGTCCCGGCAAGCGGGTCGGTGACAACGTTAAGTGCGTCCTGCATCCAGGTATCATACGACAAGGCTCTGGAATCATCCGTCCGAGGAGCGTAAATCTCGCTGATTTTGCGCCCCCACTCATTCTCCCGCAAGACGGGGTTCTCTTCTTCAAGCGCTATTGGCAGACCCAGGTTTTCTGCATGATCGGTGACAACCAACCAATCCAAAGGTTGTTGCAGACGTGCAGGAACACCATTGGATGAGATGATCTCTTCACCTTTGGCAAACCTGTATGCGTCATCTGGCGTCAGAATTGCACCTACCAGACCGGCATCGGCAGAAAAAGCCGTGTGCAGATGTGTATCGCCAAAAAAGACCTGATTTGGGAAGTCGTCCTTTATGTAAGGTGAATACTCGATGTCCTCAGTCGGATGGGAGCCCAAATCACCTAATTCTTGCGACGTAGCCGGGTGGGGCAGAATGAGGGTGGATCCGACGACGGCGATATGTGCGAGCGACCAGAAAGCAAATTTGGCCATAATCGGCTCCCATAGGCATCATGAAATCGATATTTTATTTTTTTACCAATATCATAAGGCAGATACAGCGCAAACTGCACCATAAGCAAAATGCTACATCGGACCATACGTCCACATTGGGCTCAAAGTGCACGTTGCGACACGCCAGAGAGCACAAGGTATCTGGGAAGGGTTCCAATCCGCAGGTCAGAGCGTGTGAAGCATACGTGGGAAACGGCGATGCTTGCGGGCCCGAGCGACGCAAGTAGGAATGCAGTCGCCAACCTTTGGGTGGCTTGTGCCATCTCTTATGGTTGGGAAAGTCCTTGTAAGCCTCTATTTTTATAAAAGTATTTTGCCAGGTTGGAAATTTTTGGCAATAGAAACAACGACCTTCAAGGGCCTCCAAAACCGTAGGTCGCGGGTTCGATCCCTGCTGGCCCTGCCAGTAAAATCAATAGCTTACGCCAAGATAACAGAATGGCTGTACCTAATCTTGTGCGCTATTTTGTGCATTTTTCGGAAAAACAACGTGTACCCGGCCTGCGGTCAGGTAATGCAAGACCAATGACGTGATGGAGCTTTGTCAGCCTGAAACCAAGACACCGCGCGCTTTGCCCTGAACGCTTGCTGTTCGATGCGCGGAATGTGACTTGGTTGCCGGAAACCATCAGGGCCAACGATCATGTGCGTCGCGCAAACAGGCTGAATACAAGACTGCTTCTGACACATCACCAAGCGCGAATTGGACTTGCGAAAAAGGGAGCCATCCACACAGGACAATGCGGACATCCAGCGCTGAGGCGTGGATGTTCACTTTCTCAAGTTTTGGAGCGCTGGACGGCCTGCGCGATTGAGGCCCTCCTCAGTCTTCGACGAAAAGTCCTGTCCGACAAATTGAACTCCCTCCGGCCGCATAAATAGGCAATCGCTTTTGCGACCCATTTGGCGGGAATGTGAGACAACGGATCAAGCTGGCCCACGGGGTTAATGTTGGACGCCTTGATCGCGCAATAATGCGACCAACCTTCGAGAAACGAGTTGGCTGCCCCGGACGAGATGTTGATGATTGTCCCGCTATCCTGTTCCCGCATGATCGGGTTGGTGGAGCGCAGAGCATGATAGACACTTTTCACTTTCACATCGATGACGGTGCCCTAGGCCTCCGGGTCGTTTTTCGCGATGCGGGTGATGGGGTCGATCAACTCCGCCTTGTTTGCCAGGATATCAACGCCGCCAAAGGTAATTTGCGTATGGCGCATCAGGTTTGATACCGCTTTGTGATTGCTGACATCGCAGGCTAAGCGGTTGCTCTCACGCCGGTCTGCCGAAGTTCATCAGCGATGGCCTGAATGGCGCTAATTGACCGTGCCGCGAGCACGACATTTGCACCGTGTTCAGGTAGATACTGCGCCGTCGCTTCACCGATGCCAAACAGGGCGCGAGACAGCGTGGTCTCGAATTCGGCCCGCGCGGTTTCACCATTGATGTCGATTGATCCAGTAAGCTTGACAGGTACGTCACTGCCCCAAAGAGACGGCATTCCGGGTATCAACAGGTTGTTTTCCTCCACACCATCAACGCCCCGCCCGTCAAAACGGGCTGTTGGGTGACCGGGTGCATCAAGCCTCTGAACTGCAGCCAATGTCGGCTAGGTCGAGATTGGCCGCAGTGATCGAGAGCGCTTAACACAGCAGCTCTTCAATATTCTTCCTGTGCCGATCGATCAGTCTTTTTTGCAGGCGTCCGGCCAGAATGGGCCGGGCTGGAACAGGGGTCTCGCTTTCCAGAGTGATCTCGGGGAAAAGTGTGAGAACTTCCTCCCGAGCTTCTCTTGGAAGCACCCTGAGTGTCTCGGGGCCGATAAAGAAACTTTCTGTCGGAGCACCCTCGGCAAGGATGATCTCGTGCTTGTCGAACAACAAGTGGAAATACTCGACGCTTTGAACCTTCTCATCGACATAGAACCCCGGAAGTTCCGTGAGCCGGATCGCGGCCACAAGCACCTCTCGCGCTCCAAACATCCGCTCAGCGATGTTGGAGGTAATCAGCATCTTGTGTTGTCGTGACACAACCAGATCACGCCGCGGCAATCCGTTGCCAAGTGCGTCGGCCTCGATCTTTACAGGAAGCAGCTTTGGGTTCTGGATCAACTCGCCGGGTCCAATCTGGCGGCGGAATATCCTGACGAGAAGCCGTGCGGTGTCAGCCTCCGAACCGTCCGGCTCATAGGCGGTGACCGCATTGCCTTCGATCAATTGTTCGACAGGGCGCGGTCCACCGGGTGTTTCGATCAGCGTTCCGGTCGTGAAACACACGTATTGAGCGGAAGGTGTGGGCGTTTGATCATTTGAAAAATTATCATTGCCATCCACTAACCGCTGGATCGAGAAACCATCATTGTCCGAGCCGAAATCCTCACCCGTACCGATCCGGGTAGCGGTTGATGAAAACCCCACATAGCCCGGCCCGGATGTGGGATCGTCGAGGCTGTCACCGTTGTAAGTAGTCTGGATGAACGCATCAGCGGCGGGGTCATAGACAACGGCATTGTCGCCTTTGTTGTTCAAAACACCGCCGGAGACATCGGCATCGAACACAAGATCATCTGGCCCGCCCGTGGGCAGGTTACCTCCGGCTTGAACGTTGCGAACGACCGTCGCCCGCGCGCCAGTCTGCAGCACCGATCCAGAGGGAAACGTAAACCAGTTGTCCCGGCTGGCATCCCACAGTTCCACGCCGGAAACGTCGATCGGGCCAGTGGACGTGTTCAGCAGTTCAATGAACTCGTCACCGGCCCGCGCAACACCGTTTCTGCCAGTATCGAAATTGTTCGCACCGTTTGGATCAATGAGCAGTTCATTGATAACAAGTCCACCTAGTAACGCATCTGCCATAGTCTTAATCCCACAAGGTTAAGCGACACCTCAACACGATGCCTCCATCAGCCATCGCTTTCTCTGCGATGACCTTCGACGCGACTGATTTTGTCTGCTTCCGGGATCGACATACCCACGGGCGCGAGTATCGCCTCGTCCGAGACCACCAACTCCGGCGTGTAGAGTTGGCGGGTCACGATCCCTCGGCGCGTCTCGACCACGACGGGTGATGTTTCATAGTAGAACGGGATCGTGCAGCCCGACACGACCAGAGCCGGGACGGAAGCAGCGAGATTGACGGTCTTGTGCATTCAAACCGCCTCCTGATTTTTTGGAATCCGATTGAGCGGCCATGGCCTCGCCATCCCGTTGGCGGCCCGGAAAGGCGCAATCCATGTCTTTGTGACGCCTCTCGTTCATAGGAACGCGGGACTTTGATGCGCTGATTTCAAATCCAGGGTAGAGCGCAAGGATGTCGTCCTGCCTGGCCCGATGCAGAACATGAGATCGCTGACACCCGGTGAGGCCTCAAGAAGCGGTTTGCCGTTTTTCACGTGCCGGGCCACAAGCTGCTTTTGCAATTGACAGGCCGGCATCGGCAGCGCTGGCTCTGGCGCATGAGTCTCGTCCTGCAGTTCCGGAAAGAGCGTCAGAATTTCCTCGCGAGCGTCCAGGGAGATAGCCTTCAAAGCCTCAGCACCCGCGTAGAGGCTTTCCGTCGGCGCTTCCTCGGCATAGATTATCTCGTGCCGGTCAAACAGCAGGTGGAAGTACTCGACACTTTCGACAGTCTCATCAATACATATGCCCGGAAGTTCCGTCAGTTTGATCGCCGCGACCAATATATCCTGACTGCTGAACATGCGCATTGCAATTTTGGACGAGACCAACATGCGATGCTGGCGCGACACCAGCAAGTCCCGCTTCGGGAAGCCACTGCCCAGAGCACCTGCCGTAATCCGGACGGGGCGCAGCTTGGGCTGTGACGCTAGACAGGTCTTGGTCAGCTTCTTTCTTCCAATCCATAGAATCGACTGCAGCCCGTGATCCATCGTCGACACCAGATCGCCGACGCGCAAATCTTCGATCTGCGCAGGACCCTCGTGCGTTTCGATGAGCGTGCCACTCGCGAGGCAAACGATGTTGATGTTCTCGAACTCGTCGATTTTTTTGGCGAAATCGACGACGGCTGGATCGGTTTGCGTGTTTAGTGTATCGCCGACGCCTGGCCCGCCGGTGTCAGGTTTGCCGCCCTTCACATCGCCGAGTGCGTCTTCGCCGAGCACGCCAATGTTCAGCGTATCGGCACTATCCCCGAGGTCGATATTGTTGCCCGTTACTCCGTCACCGATGGTGACGGTGTCCTCACCATCTTTGGTATCAAGGTCATTGAAATCCGACCCGTCCCCAAGCGTGACGCTGTCTTCTCCGTCACCGAGTTTGATGTTCCTGACTTGACCATTTGCGCCAATGGAGATTGTGTTTCCGTCGTCGCCACCATCGATATTGACGTTGCTGCCGTCGGAATTAAAGAAGTCGCCGGTCGTGAAGCTGTTTACGCCCTCGCCAAGATCCAGATTGCCGTCGAGGTCGAAGTTGTCGCCCGCTACAATCGTGTCATCGCCTTGATCGGAACCGGTGTAACGCTCAAGTTCGACGTTGTTCCCAACAGAAACGGACGTCGAAGCCGCGTTTTTCGCGTCGATCTGAATATCCGCAATGTTCACGTCATCAGCAATCGTGAATTGCGGGTTTAGGCCCGGGTCATTGTCGAAATCGACTTTCAAACTGTTTGGATTGCTTTGGTCGAAGCGAACTTCAAAGTTGACGTCGGAGCCGCCCGCGTTGGTGAAGGTGACGTCCTGTGTCAGCGATGGATCAATAATGTATATGTTACCATCTACAGCGACGACATCGCCCGCATTGGCATCGGTGATTATCACGGTAGCCAAAACCCATCCTCCAACATGTCTGCAAAATACACCAGCAAAGAGCCCAACCAACGATCTCTTGAGGCGACTCAACGTCCAATTCTACACCTTATGCGAGCATTGTCCATATGCAGGGGCGGCGCAGGCAGCCGTGGACGGGGTTATGCTCGTATACATTCTCTATCGGCTAGCCATAGCCACATTAAGGTCCTCGGTTCTTCCATTTCTGAATGTTTGAGCCGCCCAACATGCGCCCTGAGTGTCATCTTGGCACCCGCAACGAAAGGCGATCTGGTGTCCACTTGTATGCTGTCGACGAGATACCGGGTTGTGGCTAGCTTAAGCTACCTAGCCGAGCATGAAGCCATCGCGCACCCACGCGATTTCGCGCAACTGATCTGCCTACGTTTCGCACTTCTCGGAAAAAGGACTCCTGGATCTTTCGAAAAAAGGGGAAACCGCTTTCGACGTATCCGTGGGCGGCAACCTCTTGCTCTCAAATGCATCGACGGAATTGCATCGCGTATCCTGGGCGACGGACGCGGGCGGAAGTCCCACAGGTCTCAGAGGCAGGCGGCCATCAGGCGATAGACGATCTGGGCGGCGGTAAAGTCCCAGGCCGTATTGCCGTCCGGGGCCAGTTCCACCACGTCGAAGCCGACACAGCGTCGGCCGCCAAGCGCGTGTTCCACCAGATGCAGCGCCTGATAATACCCCAGCCCGCCGGGCACCGGCGTGCCAGTGGCGGGCATCAGCGACGGGTCCAGCCCATCGACGTCAAAGCTAACATAGACATGCTCGGGGAAATCTTCGGGGAGATCGACCTTGTGAAACCCGTGCGTCACCAGATCTTCGGCATCGTGGTGAAAGACGCCGTGTTTGACGCGGCTGTCGACCTCTTGCTGGCAGAGCGCGCGCACGCCGAACTGTGCCAGCCGCACGCCGTCTTCGGCCAGCAGATGCATGACCGAGGCGTGGCTGTGTTTCTCGCCCTGATAGGCCACGCGCAGATCGGCATGGGCGTCGATCTGCACGATGCCCAACGGCTTGCCAAGCGCCCGCGCGACGCCTGTTACCGCGCCATAGGTCAGCGAGTGCTCACCACCCAGCGTGACGGGGATGGACCCGGCGCACACCGCTGCCTCTGTCCGTTGCGCCAGGCTTTCCATAATATCGGGCAGCGCGCCGGTGCAATCCAGCGACTTTTCGGTGAAGATACCCGCGGCACAGGGCTCGTGGCCTTGGCAGAGTCGTTCCAGCTCGTTTGAAGCCTCGATGATCGCCTCGGGTCCCGTGGCGGTGCCCGAACCGTAAGAGACCGTGCGCTCCAGCGGTACCGGGATCACGCGAAAGCGCGCTGCGTCGCTACGCTCGGTCGCGGTCAATTCGCTGTCGAGGAATATGCTCACGAGAGACGCTCCTTGAAATCGTCATATCCGAATTTCTTGACGATCCGCAGATCGTCGGTTTCAGAGTTCCACAGCGCGATGGCGGGCAGGGGGACGCCGTTGAACGTGTTGGTCTTTACCATCGAATAATGCGCTTGATCGAGAAAGGCGAAGCGCTGGCCGACATGCAGCGGCTCGGCCCAAGTGTAATCCCCGATCACATCCCCGGCGAGGCAGGACGGCCCGCCGAGACGATAGGTATGGCCCGCCTCAGCCTCCCCCATCAGCGCCGGGCGGTAGGGGGCCTCGATCACGTCGGGCATGTGGCAGGTGGCCGAAATGTCGGTGATGGCGAGGTCGATGCCATTGTGGGGCAGGTCAAGGATTTCGCCCACCAGAATACCCGCGTCCAGCGCCACCGCCTCGCCGGGTTCGAGATAGACCTCGACGGCATATTTTTTGCGGATTGCCCTGATGAAGGTGATCAGCGCTTCGCGGTCATAATCGTCCCGCGTGATATGTTGGCCACCGCCGAAATTGAGCCATTTCAGATTAGGGATGAACCGGGCGAGTTTCGGCTCCACCGCCGCCCATGTCCGCGCCAGCGGTTCGAACCCCTGTTCGCACAGCGTGTGCATATGCAGCCCGTCCACCCCGGCAAGCATGTCGGTGGTGAGCTGAGACACCGGCGTGCCGAGCCGCGAGCAAGGCGCGCAGGGGTCGTATTTGGGGACCTCGCCCTCAGAATGTTCGGGATTGATGCGCAGTCCGACCTGCACCTTTGCGGCCTGGGCTTGGGTCAGGAAACGGTTCTTTTGCGCCGGGCTGTTGAAGATGACGTGATCCGACAGCGACAGGATTTCGTCCATGTCGGTGTCTTTGTACCCGGCGCAGTAACTCGCGACCTCGCCGCCATATTCCTCGCGGCCCAGCCGCGCCTCGAAGATGCCGCTTGCGCAGGTGCCGTCGAGATGCTGACGGATCAGTGGGGCCAGCGCGAACATGGAAAATGCCTTGAGTGCGCTGAGAACATGCGCACCTGAGCGAGTGCCGATATCGGCGAGAATGGTCAGGTTCCGCTCAACCGCTTTTTCGTCGACAACGAAACAGGGCGAGGGGACTCGGGCCAGATCGAAGCGACGAAACGCCCCGGCATCTCCTGCCTGTGTTGTCATCATATCTGCCATGGACGGCACCTCCGTCAGGTAGAGAGGCCCGGGGCGCTGCCCGTCGCCATTGTCTCTCGGACCAATGGCGCGACGATGTCGAACCCCGGGATAATTTTAGCCAGATGAAGCCTGCGGCGGATCAGAAATTGACCGGGCCGCCGAGCTCATGCACCTGCCAGGGCAGCCCATGGGTATTGAGCATGTCCATGAAATCATCCGGGTCGAGCTGTTCCATGTTCCATACGCCCGGCTGCACCCAGTTGCCTTTCAGCACCTGCGCCGCGCCGATCATCGCCGGAACCCCGGTTGTGTAGCTGACCGCTTGGCTGCCGACTTCGGCATAACAATCCTCGTGGTCGCAGATATTGTAGATGTAATAGGTCTTCTCGCCCGAACCGTCCTTGGCCTGACCGGTCGCGATATCGCCGATACAGGCTTTGCCCTTGGTTTCCGCGCCCAGATCGCCGGGATCGGG
This sequence comes from Ruegeria hyattellae, assembly GCF_041537925.1. Lineage (NCBI taxonomy): Bacteria > Pseudomonadati > Pseudomonadota > Alphaproteobacteria > Rhodobacterales > Roseobacteraceae > Ruegeria > Ruegeria hyattellae. The sequence continues at coordinate 11,939 of NZ_JBGOSH010000006.1, forward strand.
CAGCAGGGTTTTCAGGAACTGGATCGGGATGATTTCCTTACCGTCATGCATCACCGGATCAATGCGCGTCATGCCGACATTTTCCAGCACTTTGGCATGGGTGATATAGGCATCGCCGAAGGTCATCCAGAAGCGGGCGCGTTCGATTTCGGGGAAGTGGGTGGTCAGCGACTCCAGCTCCTCGTGATACATCTGGTACATGTTCTTGGCGCCGATGGCGGGGAAGTCGTATTCAACCTTGGTGGTCATGGCTGGGCTGGTCTGCCAGGCACCGTTTTCCCAATGGCGCACTTCGGCCAGCACTTCGCGCAAGTTGATCTCAGGGTTGAAATTGGTGGCGAACTCCTGTTCGTTGCTGCCGCCATTGGCGTCTAGTACGTCGATCTGGCGGATCGTGTCGAGCTTGTGCTTCTTGAGCCAGGTGGCAAACACCGAGGTCACGCCCGGATCGAAGCCCGAGCCGAGAATGGCGGTCAGACCGGCCTCTTTGAACCGGTCCTGATAGGCCCATTGCCAGTGATATTCGAACTTTGCCACGTCCTCTGGCTCGTAATTGGCGGTGTCCAGATAGTGGCAGCCCGCCTCAAGGCAGGCATCCATCAGCACCAGATCCTGATAGGGCAGGGCGAGGTTCACCAGGATCTCGGCCCCGGTTTCGCGGATCAGCGCGACGGTGGCGGAAACGTCATAGGCATCCAGCGCGGCGGTCTTGATCTCGACGCCCACGCGGTCCTTTACCGCCGCCGCGATGGCATCGCATTTCGACTTGGTCCGGCTGGCCAGAGTAATCTCGGTGAAGATGTCGCTGTTCATCGCCATTTTGTGCACGGCGGCGTGGCTGACGCCACCCGCGCCCACAACCAGTGTCTTACCCATGGAAATTCTCCTCTGGTTATTCGTAGTAAGTGTAGCCGTTGATGCTGTCGCGATAAGCGTTCATCAAGGTCTTGCGGTCCTTGGATTGCAGAGTACCGGTTGAGATCGCCTCGTCCACCATTTTGCGGAAGGCCGCGACGCAATCGCCCGGGTCAAACTCGACATAGGACATCACTTCCGAGATGGTGTCGCCCTCCTGCTCGTGCAGCAGGTCGAACCCGCCATCGGCGCGCAGATCGATGGTCACTACATTGGTATCGCCAAAGAGGTTGTGCAGGTCGCCCAGCGTTTCCTGGTAGGCGCCGACAAAGAACACGCCCATGTAATATTCGTCCGCTTCGGGCAGGCTGTGCACCGGCAGGCTGGGCGAGACACCGTCGGACAGGATGAACCGGTCGATCTTGCCATCGCTGTCGCAGGTAATGTCGCTGAGCACGGCGCGTCTGTCCGGGGTCTGGTTCAACATCTGTAGCGGGACGATCGGGTGTAGCTGGTCGATGGCCCAGACATCCGGCAGCGACTGGAACAGTGAGAAATTGCAGTGATAGATATCGGCGAGGGTCTTTAGCTCGTCATCGACATCGGTTTCACCCTCTGCTGCCGCCACCAGCGCCTTGATCCGCGCCATCAGCGACAGATAGATGCGTTCGGCGCGCGCCATCTGGCGCAGGTCGACATAGCCTCGACGGAACAGCGCGCGCAGCTCGTTGCGGTAGAACGAGGCATCGTTCCAGCATTCCTGCAACCGCTCTGCGCTGAGATAGCCGTTCACTGCCGCCAGGTCCGACAGCAGGTGATGGTCATCGGGGTCCACTTCGGGCGCGCTGGGCGCGTCATACAGCGTGCTTTCCAGCACGTTGAACACCAGCATCGACGAGGTCGCCACAACCGCCCGTCCGCTTTCGGTAACAAGCGTCGGGTGCTCTATCCCGGCCTCGTCCATGGCATAGGACACGGTTTCCACCACATTGGCGCAATATTCCTCGACCGTGTAGTTGATCGAGTTCTCGGTGGCTTTCTTTTCGCCGGTATAGTCCACGCCCATGCCGCCGCCCAGATCGAGATGGGTCAGCGGCACGCCCTCACGCGTGAGCTCAGTGAAGTAGCGGCAGGCCTCGCCCACCGCGCGGCGCACGTCGTTCACATCGGGTACCTGACTGCCCAGATGCGAATGCTGCAGCTTCAGGCAGTGGCTTAGTCCGGCGTCGCGCAGCTTGTCCACGACGGCAACCAACTGGTCGGTATTCATGCCAAAGGCCGAGCGGTCGCCCGAGCTTTCCTCCCACTTGCCGCTTATCTGGTTGGTCAGCTTGACGCGCACGCCCAGCAGCGGCTCGATGCCCAGTTCCTTGTAGACTTTAATGACGGTATCGGCCTCGCGCGGGCTTTCCAGCACGATCACCGTGTTGAAACCGATCTTGCGGCTGAGGATGGCAAGCTGGATGAACTCGGCATCCTTGACGCCATTGCACACGATCAGCGCCTCGCGCGCCAGCCGGTGCGCCAGCGCGATCACCAATTCCGGCTTTGATCCGGCTTCAAGCCCATAGCTGTATTTCTGGCCGAACTCGACGATCCGGTCGATCACCTGCGCCTGCTGGTTGACCTTGATCGGGAACACGCCGCGATAGCGCCCCTTGTAGCCCACCCGCGCGATGGCGTCGGCAAAGCTCTCATTAATATGGGCGATCTCGTTTTCCAGATAGGAACTGACGCGCAGCAGCATCGGTGCCTTGATGCCGCGCTGGTCCAGATCCTGCAGAATGCCCGGCAGGCTGATGGCGGGTGTCTCGGGCGATAGCGGGTTTTTCAGCCCGATGTCGCCCGCTTCGGTCACCACGATCAGGTCCTTGCCCCATTTGTCGACCGCATAGGCCGAATGCGCGGGATCCTGGTTTTGTTTCAACACACGCTGCCCTTCCGTCCAATTCGTCACCTTGTCCGCGCGTTTAAGCGAGGGGGTCGATTCTTCCAATACCCAAACCATTTGCCGCACGCGCGATTCTTTTGCCCTGCAACAAGGAATTCGGTGCCAAAACAGGGGTTTTGCGGCCCCTTTAAGTGCTTATCCAGCGTCAATCTTCGAAGCTGTTGCCGAAATACACTAGTGAGAGATCAACCATTCCTTTAGAAAACTGAGGTCCAAAGGGGGCACAACAGAACAGGGAATTGAATATGTTGCGCCGTCTCATTGTCCCTTTGGCAATAGTCTTTCCGCTGTGCGCCTTTGCGCAGGCAGATGGCCCGGTTCCGGGTAGCGATGCATCGATCACGGTTTCACGAAACGCGCAAGACGTCGCGCTGCCCTCTCCGTTCACGGATTTGACCCGCAGCGCCCAGCCAAAGGCGAGCACCGGGTGGCTCAACCCTCTGCAGAAACTCGGCTTGCGGAGCAAACGCAAAGCGCCAGCGCCGGATATTCAGCAGATCGCGGTGGCTACCACTGCGGAACCTTCCCGGCAGGTGAGCGTTCGCCGCGACGTGGTCAAGGAAGACGCGGTTGATGAGGCGTATCCAGCGGCCTCCACCACCAATTCGGCGGGTTTTCTGGCCAAGCTGTTCAATCGCGATGGCGATGCCAAGTTGCAGCCCTTCCAGCCCTTCACCAAGCTGCTGACCCGCGACAAGGATGGCGGTGATCCCGCGACCCAGTTCACGCTGGGCAGCGGCCTTTCGGGCGAGTTGCTGACACCGGATGCCAAGACCGGATCGCTCTACAGTGCGTTTCTGGGGGTCGGCCTGGGGCCCGAGGTCACATTTAGCGGTGAGGATGCGGGCGACGCATCCGGCGCGCTCAGCCTTCTGGAAACGAAACCCAAACACGACTGGCCGGGTAATTCGCCCTCTGCCGCCTATGGCCCTGCGTCTAGCGGGCAGGGCATCGACGCCGGCAACGAGGACCGTCCGATGACACCTCTGGGCATCAATCTGAGGTTTTGAGATCACGCCCCTCCGGCCCCTGACACGAATAGCTTTTGCAGACCGGTTTGGCCTGTTAACCTTTCGTTAATAACAATAACAGCGGGCAATCAGGGCAATGAATACGGGCTTTAGCGGCACGTTCGTCATCTCCTGGACACAGACGGAACTCGATGGCCTTAGGGCCGCTCCACTGGATACACTCACCAACGGGGCGGTTTGGTCATGGCGCGGCGAGGCCGTGCGGGTGGATGAACCCGGTGGTCTGTGTGACGGGGGACAGACGGGCAACGAAGACACACATCGCAGAAACGCGGCGGACCGGGTGCACCGGATGGTTGGTGCCACGGTTCAGCAAACCAGCGACATCGGCTCTGATCCGAGCGATCGCCTGATGGATCGCAGCTTTGTGGTCACCGACGGGGCGCAGTGTTTCACCATCACGCTGATCGAAGCCGGTCGCGGGTCGCAGCCGCTACTGATGTTCCATAACGGGATACCGCCGCGCGAAACCGACCTGCATGTGGTGCAGCACCGCTTCGACGCATGGCCGGGGCCAAGCATGAACGCGGCCTCGGGCGGTGTCATCTGTTTCACGCCGGGCACACGGATCCGCACGCCTGACGGTTTCCAACTGGTCGAGGATCTGCGCGAGGGCGATCTGGTCGAGACCCGCGACAGCGGCGCGCAAGAGGTCCAGTGGGCCGGGCAGCGCCGGATGAGTGGCGCGCGGCTTTTCGTGATGCCGGATCTGCGACCGATCCGCTTTGCCGCCGGGGCGTTCGAGACCGATCGCCCCGATGCCGAATTGCTGGTCTCACCCGAGCATCGGATGCTGCTGCGGGGCCGGGCAGCGCGGGCCCTATTCAACACACCCGAAGTGCTGGTGCCCGCGCGGCAACTGATCAACGGATCAAGCGTGACCGTGGACCTGCGGGCACGCGAGGTGACCTATGTGCACCTGCTGCTCCCCGCGCATCAGATCATCTGGGCCAACGGGGTTGAAACCGAGAGCTTTCATCCGGCCAGCGCTGCGCTTTCGGCGCTGACCGAGCAGGACCGTGCCCGGTTGCTGCAACAGCGGCCATCGCTGGAAAGCAACCCGGACAGCTATGGTGATTTCGCCCGTCGCGCGCTGACGGACAGCGAAGCGGCGCTGCTGATGCACGAAGTGGCCTGACGCCGCAGCTGGTCAGCTCTATTGCAGCCCGTCGCTGAGCCGTTTCAGCAGGTCCTGCAACCTGTGCAATTCCTCACGCGTCAGGCCGGTGCCTTCGACCATGCAGGCAGTGATTTCGGGTGCCTTCGCCTGCAAAGAACGACCGTCCCTGGTCAGGTGCACGAAGACCTGCCGCTCATCCGTCTCACCACGCCTGCGCTGCACATGGCCCAACGCCTCCAACCGCTTGATCAGCGGGGTTAGCGTGCTGGTGTTCATCCGCAATTGGCCTGCCAACGCACCCACCGATTGGCCGTCCCTTTCCCATAGCAGCGTCAGGGTGATATATTGCGGATAGGTCAGTCCCAGCTTTTTGAGATGCGGTATGTAGGCTCGGTTGATCACATGCGAGGCCACATAAACCGAATGGCAGAACATGTCCTCGGCCCGGCTGGGCAATGTGCTGTGTGTCACGTGTCTGAGTCCCGCCGAATTGTATCGTGCACGATATAATTGCTTGACCGAGCGCCGAGTTCAATATTAAATCGAAAACGATTAAATCGCACGCAATGTAATGGAGAGAGAAGATGTCCTGGCTGCCCAGCCTGCAGACCGAAACGCCGGAAGAGGGCTTTGATCTTGCGATAAAGTTGTCGCGGATGGCGGTCAAAAAGACCCAGCCCGATGACGCCGCCCGCGCGCGGATGCGCCCGGACTATGCCAATAACGCCGATAGCCTGACCATGGCCTCGCACGTGGTGGCGGCCAATTTTCAGACCGTCGCCCAGGCCAATGATTACTGGAGGTCGTGACCCGCAGGGTCAGTCCATTTGGTAGAGCGATTCATAGATCGGTGTCAGCGTCTTGTCTTCAAACAACGATGACACCGAGGTGCCATTCCAGATGTTCAGGATCGCCTGGGTAAAGATCGGCGCGGTGGGCACGATCCGGATATTGCTGGCCTTCTGGATCGGTTTGGTCGGCTGGATCGTGTCGGTCAGGACCAGCGACTTCATCACCGAATTGGTCACCCTTTCCACCGCCGGGCCGCTCATCACGCCATGGGTGATGTAGGAGTGGACTTCCTTCGCGCCCTTGTCCATCAGCACCTGCGCCGCTTTGCAGAGCGTGCCGGCCGTGTCGCAGATATCGTCCACGATCAGGCAGATCTTGTCCTTCACGTCTCCGATCACCGTCATTTCGGCCACTTCGCCCGCCTTCTCGCGGCGCTTGTCCACGATCGACAGCGGCGCGTTGATACGTTTGGCCAGCTCGCGGGCGCGGGCCACGCCGCCCACATCCGGCGAGACCACCATCAACTCGTCCATCTGGTCCTTGAACTGGGTCTTTACGTCCAGCGCGAAGATCGGGCTGGCATAGAGGTTGTCGACCGGAATGTCGAAAAACCCCTGAATCTGCGCCGCGTGCAAGTCCATGGTCAGCACCCGCTCGATCCCGGCACCGGTCAGCATGTTGGCGACCAGCTTGGCGGAGATCGGGGTGCGTGCCTTGGTGCGGCGGTCCTGGCGGGCATAGCCGAAATAGGGGATCACGGCAGTGATCCGGGACGCTGACGACCGGCGCAGCGCGTCCGAGATGATCAGCAGCTCCATCAGATTGTCATTGGCCGGGTTCGAGGTCGGCTGGATGATGAACATGTCCTCACCGCGCACATTCTCGAACACTTCGACGAAAATCTCGCCATCATTGAAGCGCTCCACCCGCGCCTCGACCGGGGCTTGATCGACGCCGCGATACAGGCTCATCCGCCTGGCGATCGTGTCGGCCAAAGGTTTGTTGGCGTTCCCAGCGATCAGCTTGGGTTCGGTCGGTGTCGGCATATGAAGAATCCCCGAGGCAGCGGTGTCGAATGTGACAGATTCGTGATGTTGACACCGCTTAGCATGGGCTTACCGTCCGGCAAAGAGACCGTGATGGAGAAATTGACGATGGCCGACATTGACTACTTTTTTGCGACATTGTCGCCATATTCCTACCTTGCCGGAACCCGGCTGGAAGAGATCGCCGCCAAGCATGGGGCAACTATTGCCTACAAGCCGATGGATATCGTGGCCCTGTTCGGCCGTACTGGCGGCACTCCGCCCAAGGACAGGCATGTGTCGCGTCAGGAATACCGCCTGCAGGAGTTGCGGCGGCAAGCCGACAAGCTGGACATGGCATTCAATCTGAAACCGGCCCATTGGCCCACCAATGCCGCGCCGTCGTCTTACGCGATCATCGCGGCAGCCAAGGCGGGCGGCGGCGATCTGGGCGGTCTCTGCCATGCGATCCTGCGCGCCTGCTGGGCAGAAGAAAAGGACATCTCCGATGATGCGGTGATTCGGGCCTGTCTGGAGGGGGCGGGGTTCGACCCCGGTCTGGCCGACAGTGGCCTTCTGGTCGGTGCCGAAACCTATGCCGCCAATCTGGAGGAGGCGGTCGAGCGAGGTGTATTCGGCGCGCCTTTCTACATCACCTCCGACGATCAGCGGTTCTGGGGGCAGGACCGGCTGGACGATCTTGGCCGGCATCTGGCCGGGCGGGCGAAGTGACAGTCCTGCCTGCAGTGGCGCAAGGGCTGCATGTAAGGCGGCTTGGGCGTGGCACGCGGCAGGTGCTGGGCTTTCACTGTACCATGGCCCATTCCGGCGCCTTGCGGGGGCTGGCGCAAAATCTGGGCGAGGACGTTGCCGTGACGGTACCCGATATGCCCTCGCATGGGCGCAGCCCAGATTGGGACGGGCAGGGCAGTATCCTGGACCGTATGATCGAGGCTGGCAGCGCGCTGCTGAGTGAACCAATGGACCTGATCGGGCATTCCTTTGGCGGGGTGGTCGCCCTGCATCTGGCGGTACAGCGCCCGGATCTTGTCCGCAGCGTCGTGTTGTTCGAGCCGGTCTTCTTCGCGGTCGCCAAACAGGACCGGCCCGAAGACACGGTGGAGGACGCAAAAAGCATGCAACCGGTGCATGACGCGCTGGCCGCCGGGGATCCTGAAACCGCGGCGCGGCTGTTCAACAGGCTCTGGGGGGCGGGGGGGGTACGCTGGTCCGATCTTGCCGAGACGACCCGTGCGGCCATGACACGTGGAGTTGCGATTCTGGCAGACGCCAATACCCAGATCACCCGCGATCCCCATGGATTGCTGCGTCCCGGTGGGCTGGACAGTGTGACAGCGCCCGTGCTGCTGCTGCGCGGTGCGCACTCGCCGGCTATTACCGCGACGGCGAATGCGGGGCTGGCCCGACGCCTGCCGGATGCTGTCAACTCGGTTGTGGAGGGTACCGGCCATATGGCCCCGCTGACCCATTCCGCCCGTGTGGCCGATGAGATCACGCGGTTCTGGTCGCGTGGCTGACCCGCAACGTACGCCCTGGTTACGGCACGCAAACCTCTCATGGGGCAGTGTGGCGGCGATCGATCCTTCACCCGCGCCTCTCTGGGCCCGGGTGTCGCAACAGACGTGGAACCGGACCCCTTGGCAGGGGTCTCGACCGACCGGTTGGCCGAGCGGGGGTGACGCCCCGATTCCGATCTCCGCACTTGGTGGCGCCACCGATTTTATCGCAGATGCACTGCCCTGACGGGATGAACCGCCCCGGCCAAGCCGGTGGCGGACAAAGTTGCTTGCCTCATCAGGGCGTGCTGCCCGATTGGTCTGTGGGGGTAACCGTCAGTCGAATTTGCGGCTGGGCGCCAGGACCATGGCCTCGCCGATCAGAACCTTCTTGCCATCCACCGAGCAGTGGCAATCCAGCTTCACGCGGCGCTTGCCGTGGTCGATATCGACCACCTTTACCTCGGCATAGACCATATCACCGGGGCGCACGGGGGCGAGGAATTTCAGCGACTGGCCCATATAGACCGTGCCATGCCCCGGAAGTTGCTCGCCGATCACCGCCGAGATCAGCCCCGCCGTCAGCATCCCATGGGCGATGCGCCCCTCGAAGATGGTGTCGCGGGCATAGTCGTCGTCCAGATGCACCGGGTTCCGGTCGGTCGAGACCTGAGCGAACATCTCGATGTCCTCATCGGTCACAACTTTGTGCAGATGGCGGCTCATGCCCATCTCGATATCTTCGATGCAAATTGTTCCGCGCGGCAGGTTGTCCAACATGTCACCCTCGTCTTCCGCCATCTTGGCGGTAATTAACTGACGTGATTCTGATCACTTGGGTAATTTTATTACTTCGCACCTGCAGAAAATCAAGAACTTTCTGCACTAGCGAAGAAAACCGATCGTGTATGTGGGATTAGACATCTCGCGCTCCAGATAGGTCTGCAGCGCGGCGGGGTCGGGATCGTGATGGGTGTTGGTCTCGGTTGCGGCCAGCCCGCCGCTGATGAAAAGCGAGTCGATCCCTTCGCCCATCCCACCAGCAATATCGGTCAGCACGCCATCCCCGATGGCAAGGATCTCGGCATCGGGAATGTCATGACCCAGGCTTAGCAACCGGCGGCGGGCGAGGTCGTAGATCGGCGGGTGCGGCTTGCCGAAATACAGGCTTTCACCGCCCATTTCGGCATAAAGCCTGGCCAGCGCACCGGCGCACCATTCGCGCACGTCGCCCCTGTCCACGACAATATCGGGATTGGCGCAAAGGAGCTTCATGCCCATCTGCTTGGCATAGAGAAAATCGGGCCGGTTCACGTCAGGGTCGGCCATCGGATCGAAGGGTCCGCAGCAGACAATACCTTCGGCCTCGCGCAGCGGTACACGTTCGATGGTGATGGGGCTTTCAAGGATGTGCAGGGGTTCAAAAAACCCTGCATCACGACGGGGTTCACCCATGAAATAGACCTTCTGCCCGACGGCGCCCCGGAACATGGCCGAGCGCGCGGAATCGCCGCTGGTGGCGATGGTGTCATAGGAGTCGCGCGGGACGTTGAACCCTTCGAGCTGGGTCATCACGCCTGCGCGGGGTTTGGGCGAGTTGGTGACCAGCACTACGATGCCCCCACGCGCGCGATAGTCTTTCAGCGCCGCAACCGCATCGGGAAAAGCGGTGACGCCATTGTGGACGCAGCCCCAGAGGTCGACGAACAGCGCGCGGTACCGGTCGGACACATCGCTCAGCGAGTGGATAATCTGGCTCATGGGGTCTCCTGCGCAAGGGTCTCATCGGGATATGCCCGAACCGGGCGGCAATGACCACAGCTTTGCGGGATCGCGGTGCTTTGATCGGAAGGTGCGGGAAAACGGGCTATACTCAGAGACAAGCCACAACGGAGGGTTTCGCATGAGTATCGACCGACGCATGTTTCTCGCAGCAGGCGCTGCTGTCACCGCCCTGCCATTTGCCGGAGCCTTTGCAGCCGCGCCCTCTGGATCGGAGATGCGGACGCGCGCGCAGTCCTTGCTTGATGCGCTCGATGAACCCCAGCGGGCGGCGGCGCTGTTCGGTTTTCATACGCCCAATCGTCTGGCCTGGAACTTCATGACCGGATCGCGCCGCGCGCCGGGGCTGGCGCTGGAGCAGATGACACCGGCCCAGAAGGATCTGGCGCTGGATCTGCTTGCCACTGCTGCCAGCGCGCCGGGGCTTGAAAAGGCGATGAACATCATGCTGCAGCAGGACATCCTGCGCGATGAATGGGGCAAGGGGTCAGCCGATCGCAACCGCGAACGTTTTTCGGTGCAGCTCTACGGCTTGCCTTCGGAAACTGGCACCTGGGCGTGGCGGTGGGAAGGGCACCACCTGTCGCTGAGCTTCACGCTGCTGGATGATCAGGTGATCTCGACCACGCCAAGTTCGTATTCCTCCGAGCCCAACACCGTGCCCTCGGGGCCCTATCGCGGTCTTGTGGTGCTCAAGGAGGAAGAGGCGTTGGCCCGGGCGCTGTATTCCGGGCTGAGCGACACGGCCCGCCAGCGCGCGCTGGTCTGGCCGCGCTCGCCGGGCAATATCCTGTCCAATGGCGGGACCGAACGGACCCTGGCGGCAGAACTGGCGGGTATCGCACTGGGCGATCTGCCACAAGATCAGGCCGATATGGCCGCGCGACTGGTCGAGGTCTATACCACCGAGGTGCTGCCCGCACCGATGGCCGCCGCGCAGACGGGCCTGAACGCGCAGCAGGATATGACGGCGCTGCGTTTCGCCTGGGGCGGGGCGGATCTGGACGGCTCAATCTATTACCGGCTGACAGGGCAGGACATCCTGATCGAGTTTGCCAGCCTGCGCGATCAGCCACTGCACCTGCATGCGGTCTTCCACGACACCGCCCGAAATTTTGGCAGGCATTTGATCTAGGCCCTTGGGTGATGCAGATCGCGCAGTAGAGCCTCGACGCGTCCGATCACCATGCGAACCTCGGGTGCAAACCGTTCCTCATCATGGGTGACAAGCCATTGATCATGGGCCAACGCGTCGATAGGGCCCGCGATGCGGGTTAGCCCGGCGGTGTCATCACCAATGAAACAGGGCAGCACAGCCCGTGCCGCACCCGCCTGCGCAAGGTCGAGCGCGTTGCGTGGGCCCGTCACTTCGATCACCGGATGCCCGGCGCTTGCCTGCGCGGTCCATCGGGCAGAGGGCGTCTGGCCCATGACCCGCACCCAAGTGGTGACCTCCGGACCAGTAGCATAGGCCGCGAAACTCACTCTGCCGACCCGGCGGCAGGCCAGCCCGATCTGATCGGGGCGGTGGTTGCGGATGCCGATCACCGCGTCGCGGCGCCGGATATCCAGCACGTGATCTGCCGAGATAAAGCGGATTGCCACGTCCCCACCGGTAATAGACTGCGCCTTGCGGCAGAGCAGATGGGTCATCCAGGTGCCCGCCGAAAGCTTGACCAGCGGTTTGCGTTCCTTGCCCGCCTCTGATAGCGGCACGATACGGCTTTCGACCTCCGCGAGCTTTGCCAGTAGTGCCTCGCCCTCAGCGGTCAGCGCATATCCGCGCGGCAACCGAATAAACAGATCCACCCCCAGCCGCTTTTCCAAAGCCACCATGCGCCTTCCCAGTGTCGGGGCGCTTTTTTTGGTCGTGTCCGATGCTGCTGCCAGACCGCCCCCGCGCGCCACCGCGAGGAAGAGGCGCAGATCATCCCAATCCAAGTTCGTTTCATGCATGAAATGACAGTTACAGTATCGTTCGTGGATGTTCCAGAACCAGACGTGCAGGCTGTGGGTAAAGCAAAGGAGACCACAGCGATGACCTTGTTTGAACCGAACACAAATCTGATGGGCATGGGATGCTGGCCGATTGGCGGTGCGATGTTTAGTGGCGAAACCTCCTTGGGTTATTCCCGCAGCGATGATGCGGAGGCGATCCGGGCGATCCATGCGGCGCTGGATGCGGGCATTCACCTGTTCGACACCGCCGCCGCCTATGGGGCGGGTCATGCTGACCGGCTCTTGGCACAGGCGCTGCGCGGGCGCAGCGAGACGATGATTGTCACCAAGATCGGGCTGCAGGTTGACGAGGTTTCCAAACAGGTGACCGAGCCCGATCCTGATCCCGCTCATGTCATGCCAGCGCTCGACCGCTGCCTCGACCGGCTCGATCGGGAGTGCATCGACATCCTTTTGCTGCACCTGAATGACATGGATGTCGCTCAGGCAGAACCGCTCTTTGATCAGATGGAGCGCGCCCGCACGGAGGGCAAAATCCGTGGGTATGGCTGGAGCACCGATCTTAGCGCCAATGCCGAGGCGATGGCGGATCGCGACGGCTTTGTCGCCGTGGAGCATGCGATGAATGTTTTTCTCGACGCGCCAAGGATGTGCACGGCGCTGGACAGACACGCGCTGACGTCGCTGATCCGTTCGCCGCTGGCAATGGGTCTGTTAGGAGGCGGTTACGGCGCGGATAGCATGCTGCCCGGTAATGACGTCCGGGCGAGCGATCAGAACTGGGTCTCCTATTTCACGAATGCGCGCCCGAACCCGGAGTTTCTGACACGACTCGAGGCGGTGCGCGAATTGCTGCAATCGGGCGGGCGCAGCCTTGCCCAGGGGGCGATATGCTGGCTCTGGGGGCGGTCGCCTGCTTGTATCCCTCTGCCTGGCGCGCGAACGGCGGCGCAGATCACCGATACGGCAGGCGCTCTTGCCAAGGGTCCGCTGCCGCCCGCCGTGATGGCCGAGATCGAGGCCCTGTTGCCCCGCGACCCCGGGGCGCCTGACCGGGCGCGCTAGCCTGAGGCAGAAGCATATGCGACGCTCCGGCAGATTAGTCGGTTTCGTAGGTTTTGCCTTGCTCGAAACTGAAAAAGACCAGAGTGCGGTTCAAGCGGCCTTTGTCTTTCATCGTGACACGGTAGATATCTTGCGCAACGCTCAGTTCCCGAATGTCGTAGCTGTCGGGATGGTTCACGGGATTTTCGGCGGCGGACTGAATACCGCCTCGGCAAGTGGTCAGCTCGGACCATGTCGCTTCGTAATATGCAAGAGCTGCACCATCCCGAAACGGGAATTCCCAATAGCATGACACGCCGTTTCCGGAGGTCAGCCCTACAAACGTCTCACAGCGCGATCCGGAAGGCTCGGATCCGGTGGAGGCAAATTCCTCCAGAGCACGAACACGGCCGCAGTCACCGGCCAGGCTTGGGCCTGCGCCAACGACCAACGTCGCGAACGCGATTGCAGGAAAAACCAGTGAAACCCATCTTTTTCGCATTGCGATGACCTTCCCAACTACCCGGCTTTTGCCGCTCGGGCCCAAGTCAACGGGGTGCTGCACTCGGCTCTTGAGATCCCCCTATCATTGAACCGACATGGGGCCAAAATCACAAATCAATTTGGTGAGCTATTCTACAGCTGCATACCCATATGCATCCGCATATGCAAATCGCCCAGAATCCAGACTGTTCCGAGGATGATGATCAGCAGGACCATGGTCGAGAAGAGGATCAGGTCCAGATCCTCGCGGCTGTCGCGGCGGCGGTCGATATGCAGGAAATAGGCCAGTTGCACGATCAGTTGCAGCAGGCCCAGCACCCCGATGGCCAAGTAGACATAGGGCGTCTGCGGTCCGTAGAGATGGCCGATCCCGAATGCTGTCAGCGTCAAGGCCAGCGCAAAGAGAAAACCGCGCACATAGCGGCTGCGCTCGCGCGCGTGCATGGCGTGTTTGTCATCCATAGGCCAGCCCTCCGAAATAGACGATGGTGAAGATGCCGATCCAGATCAGGTCGAGGAAGTGCCAGAACAGGCCGAACCGCATTAGCCGCGATTTGATCTGATCGGTCACTCCGACCACTTGCATCTGGATCATCAGGATCACCAGCCACAGGCACCCGGTCGCCACGTGCAGCCCGTGCAGCGGCACCAGCCCATAAAAAGCCGACAGGAAGCCGCTGCGCTGGGGCACACCGCCCTTGGCGGCCATATTCATGAAATCCATGATCTCGAGTGTCAAAAAACCAAACCCCAGCAACAGCGTCGCCACCAGCCAGAGATAGACCCGCCCCAGCCCCAGATGGTATTTCAGCGCCAGCGAGGCGAGCCCCACGGTCATGCTGCTGGTCAGCAGCAGCACGGTCTGGGCAAACAGGCTACGCAGGTCGAACAGCTCATGCGGGCCCGGTCCGCCCGCCTGCGCGTCGATCATGGTGATATAGATCGCGAACATCAGGCCGAAATAGACCAGATCGCTCATGATGAAGACCCAGAAGCCAAACTGCGCGGTCTCGACCCGCTGCTGATGCCTGGGGTCGATATCGCCCAGGTTTATGCCGGGATAGGTCTGGTGGTCGGAATGTCTCAAGTGGCGCCCTCCATGTCGGGCCGTGCATAGCCCAGATTGGCGGGCGCGGCCTCGTCATCGCGGTCCACGGCCGGGGTGCGTGCGACCAGATCAAGCCAGGCCTCGTGCTCCTGTTTGATCTGCGCAGCGGGGATCACGATCTCGGTTTCGGTGTCAAAGCTCCATACGATCACAATGAGCAGCATCAGGACAGTAACCCCCAGCGCCAGCCACCAGATCCACCAGACAAGCGCGAACATCCACACCCCGCTGAGGACGCAGAGCAGGAAGCCGATCGAGGTGTTTTTCGGCAGCTCGATATCGTCATAACCGGTGGGTTTCAGGTAAGCGCTGCCGCTTTCCTTGGCCTCGGCAAAGGCATCGCGGTCGCGGACCTGCGGCAGGACGGCGTAATTATAGGCAGGTGGCGGGGCCGAGATCGACCATTCCAGCGTGCGCCCATCCCAGGGATCGCCCACCGGTACAAGGTTCCGCGCGCGGTCGCGGATGCTGACATAAAGCTGCACCAGCACCGACAGCAATGCCAACAGAATTATCAGGGCGCCTATCACAGCGACGATCATATAGGGGTGGAAACTGGGGTCCTCCCAGCTGAACGATCGGCGCGGCATGCCCATCAGACCCACGAAGTAGAGCGGCATGAAAGTGAACAGGAACCCCACCACCCAAAGAGCCACGGAAATGCGGCCCCACCGCTCATCCAGCCGGAACCCAAAGGCTTTTGGGAACCAATAGTTGACGCCCGCCAGCATCGCAAACAGCACGCCGGGCAGCAGCACATTATGGAAATGGGCGACCAGGAAGAGGGTGTTGTGGACCTGAAAATCGATTGTCGGGTTGGCGAGGATCACGCCGCTCAGCCCGCCGATCACGAAGAGGATCAGGAAACCGATCCCATAGAGCATCGGCACCGACAGCCGGATGCGGCCGCGATACATGGTGGCCATCCAGTCATAGACTTTCACGCCGGTGGGGATCGCGATCAGCATGGTAGCCACGCCAAACACCGCGTTGATCAGCGCGCTCTGACCCATGGTGAAGAAATGGTGCAGCCAGACGGTAAAGCTGAGCACCGCGATCGACATGGTGGCGATCACCAGCGAGACATAGCCGTAGAGCTTCTTGGCAGAGAAGGTGGCGAAAACCTCGGAATAGATGCCATAGGCGGGCAGCACCAGCAGGTAGACCTCAGGGTGGCCGAACAGCCAGAACAGGTTGGCGTAGTTCATCATGTTGCCGCCAAGGTCATTGGTGAAGAAGTGGAAATCCAGGTAGCGGTCGGCGGCCAGCAACAGCGCGGCAACCCCGAGGGGCGGCATGGCAAAGATGATCAGGATCGAGCTGCAGATCACCGTCCAGCAGAACATCGGTAGCCGCATGAACCCCATTCCCGGGGCACGCATCTTGTAGATGGTAACCGCAAAGTTGATCCCACTGAGCGTTGTGCCGACGCCCGAGACCACGATAGCCCAGATCCAGTAATCCGGCCCAACACCGGGGTTGAAGGCGGCACCGGTATAAGGCGGATAGGCGGTCCAGCCACCGGTCGAGAATTCGCCCACCACCAGCGACACCATCAGCATCATCCCGCCCGAGACGGTCAGGCCGAGGCTGATCTGATTCATCACCGGAAAGGCCACATCGCGCGCGCCGATTTGCAGGGGCATGATGAAGTTGATGAAGCCCACCACAAAAGGCACGGCGACAAAGAAGATCATGATCGTGCCGTGGGTGCTGAAAAGCTGGGCGAAATGCCCGGCCTCAAGGAAACCGTCACCGGGGCCGGCGGCTTGCTGGGCGCGCATCACCACGCCTTCCAGCACGCCGCGCGCCAGCATCACCAGCGCAAAGACGATATACATGATGCCAAGTTTCTTGTGATCGGTGCTGGTCAGCCAGTCGCGCCAGAGCGGACCCCAAAGCTTGAAATAGCTTAGAATGAACAGCACCACCGCCGCGCCAAGCACCAAAATGGCGCCGGCGGCATTGGCGACGATCTCATTGGTGCCGGGGTTCTTGATCAGCGCGGCGATGGGCAGGGCGTCCCAGGTCAGGCGGCCAAAGACGGTGGACTCGACGGAGCTCATTGAGTGGCCTCCTGTCCGTAAACGAGGGTGCCGGGTTGATCAGCGACAGGCAGCGCCGCGTCACTGTGGTAGCGGTGGACGATCTTGTCGAAGAGCCCGGCGTCGGGCAGCGTGAAGTAAAGCGCGGTCTCGGGCATGTCGGGCGTGCCGAGCGCCTGCTGCACCTCGGCCCGGTCGGTGCGCTGGGCGAGGATGCGATAGGTTGTGTCATCCAGCACCCGGCCTTTGCTGCGCACGGTATCGACCCAGCTTTGGAAATCATCCGCCTGCATCACAACCGCGTCGAATTTCTGACCCGTAAAGCCGCGCCCGTTATATTGCGTGTTCTCGCCCTGCATCCGGCCCGGCTCACTCGCGGACAGATGCAATTGGGTGGTCATGCCGGGCATGGCATAGATCTGCCCGCCAAGCGCGGCGATCAGGAAGCTTTGCATCACCGTGTCGGTGGTCAGCTCCATGGCTATCTGGCTGTCCACCGGCATGCCCATTTCGCCCACAGTGGCTATGCCCAGGTCGGGATAGATGAACAGCCATTTCCAATCGAGGCCGACCACCTGAACTTCAACCGCCGGATCGGTGCCGAAATTGGCGGCATAGGGGTCGAGCCGATGGGTCGATTTCCACAGGTAGAATGACAGGATTGCCACGATCAGCACCGGCACGGTCCACATCGTGGTCTCCAAAACGGGAGAGAATTCCCATTTGGGCCGATAGGCGGCAGAGGAGTTCTTGCGCCGCCGGTAGCGCCACACGATCAACGGCACCAGCAACAGCACCGGGATGACCGCGATCATGATAAGAGCGGTGGCGCGGATCAGGTGATCCTTCTGTGCCAGCGCCACTGGGCCTTGCGGGTCCATGAAGCTGTTGCTGTCACCCAGCGCGGGTGCCGCTGCAAGCAACAAGACCGGGACAACCAGAACTGGTAGGGCCGCCGGGGGCCGGGCTGATTTCATCACGCTTACCCGCCTTACTATGTCACTGATCCACTTGGACTATCGGGGCAGGGAGGCAATTTCTCAAGCTCTTTTCGCGGGCGATGGGCAATCGGGACCGACTGGCGGGTCAGCCGCGCCGGTCCATCAGGCCGTACCACCCATAGATGAGTGGCAGGATCGCGCGGCGCCAACGGCCCAGTTCGAACCGGCGCAGGGGCCGCGTCATGAGCGCGGGCGTGGCGGGGCCTTGCCCGGTGATCTGCGCGGCCAGCAGCGCACCTGCATAGCTGCCCATCGCCACCCCGTTGCCGTGATAACACAGCGCCGCCCAGGCGCGGTCCATGCCGGGAACGGGACCGGCAAAGGGGGTTAGATTGCGCGAGAGAGACACCAGGCCGGACCAGTGATGGGTGATCTCGACCTCCGACCATGCCGGGAAGAAACGGGCGAAATCAACGCGCGCCTGAGCCAGCGTTGCCGCGTCGCTTGCTTCCGTGCAGCGCCAGGCGGCGCGCAGGCCAAAGAGTATGCGGTTCTCCGGCAGCAGGCGGAAATAATGCAGCAGGTTGCGGCTGTCATAACACATCTGACGGCTGGTCCAGCCCTGCGCGGCCAATTCATCCTCGGTCAGCGGGCGCGAGGCGATGATAGCCGAAGGCACCGGCAGGTAACGCCCGCCCAGCCATGGTGGCATGCTGTCCGAGCTGTAGCCATTTGTGGCGATGATCAGGTTTGCCGCCCGCAGCTCGCCCTGTGCCGATTGCAGCAGGTGCCTGCCATCGGGTGCGGTTTGCATTCCCGTCACGGCGCTTTTGCCATGAATGCGCGCCCCCGCGGCATCTGTTGCCCGCGCCAGCCCGGCGACGTATTTCATCGGGTTCAGTGCGAAGCCATAGGGTATCGTCAGCGCTGCGTGGAATTCCGAGCTGGCGAACCCGTTTGAGGCAAGCGCCTCACGCGGTAGGATTTCGGCATCGATCCCGTAAATGTCGCGGATTTCCCCAAGCTCGTCGCGCATCCTTGCCGCAGCTTTTGGCGAATGCGCCAGACAGGTCTCGCCCCGTGAATGGGTGTCCGCGTCGATCCCGTACTCAGTCAGCCGGGTGCGGACGAAATCCACCGCATTCCGCTCGGTATGCAGATAGGTCAAAGCCCCATCGCGGCCAACCTGCCGCGATATCGCGGTGAACCCAGCGGCTGAGCCGCCCAAACAGCAGAACCCGCCATTGCGCCCCGAGGCGCCCCAGCCGGGTTGTTCAGCCTCGAGCACCACTACATCCTGCCCCGCGCGGGCCAGCTCCAGCGCCGCGTTCAGCCCGGTATAACCCGCGCCGATAATGGCGGTGTCGCAGCTTTGCCCGCCGGCAAGTGGCGGATAGGACGGCGCGGTGGCGGTGGTGGCCCAATAGCTGTTGGCGATGGGCTCTGGCCCATAGGCCCGATCCTCAAAGAGCCGCATCGCCGGTCACGTCTGCACCGCCTGACGCTCTTCGCGCTGACGCTGCAGGGCGGCGCGTTTGGTGGCCAGTGAGGCGATGATGACCCCCACGGCGACAATCGCGATCATCAGCGTCGACAATGCGTTGATTTCGGGGCTGACACCCAGTCGCACAGACGAGAAGATCTTGATCGGCAAGGTGGTCGATGACGGGCCCGAGGTAAATGACGCGATCACCAGATCATCCAGCGACAGCGTAAACGCCAAGAGCCAGCCCGAGATTACCGCGGGCGCGATGATGGGCAGCGTAACAAGCCGGAATGCCTCGGCTGGGGAGCAGCCCAGATCAAGTGCGGCCTCTTCCAGCGAGCGGTCGAAGGTGACGAGGCGCGAGGACACGACAACCGAGACATAGCACATCGAAAAGGTCGTATGCGCCAGCACGATGGTGAAGATGCCGCGATCCAACCCAATGCCGATGAAGAGCAGCAGCAACGACAGGCCGGTGATCACCTCGGGCATCACCAGCGGCGCGTAGATCATGCCGGAAAACAGTGTCCGGCCAAAGAACCGCCCGCCGCGCACCAGCACATAAGCGGCCATCGTGCCCAGCACCGTGGCAATGGTCGACGAGAACACCGCCACCCGCAGCGTGACCCAGGCGGCATCCAGAAACGCCTCGTTCTGGAGCAACTCGCCATACCACTTGGTCGAGAAACCCGCCCAGACGGTGACCAGCTTGCTTTCGTTGAAGCTGAAGATGATCAGGATCACCATCGGCAGGTAAAGAAAGGCAAAGCCCAGCGTCAGCGACACCACATTGAACCAGCTCAGGCGTGTCATTGCTCGGCCTCCTGCTGTTTCTGCTGGTTACGTTGGAACAGCACGATCGGGATCACCAGGATCAGCAGCAGCACAACAGCCACGGCGCTGGCCACCGGCCAGTCGCGGTTCGAGAAGAACTCCTCCCACAGCACCTTGCCGATCATCAACGTGCCTGATCCGCCCAGCAGCGACGGGATCACGAACTCACCCAGTGCGGGGATGAAGACCAGAAAGCTGCCGGCAATGACTCCGGGGCGCGACAGCGGCATCGTGACAAGCCAGAAGGCCATCAGGCGCGAGCAGCCCAGATCCTCTGCCGCCTCGATCAGCGAGCCATCCAGCCGGTCGAGAGCCGCATAGATCGGCAGGATCATGAAGGGCAGGTAAGTATAGACGATGCCGATATAGACGGCGCTGTTGGTGTTGAGGATGGTCAGCGGGCTGTCGATGATGCCGATCCAGAGCAGGAGCTGGTTCAGGAATCCCTCTTGGCTGAGGATGCCCATCCACGCATAGACCCGGATCAGGAACGAGGTCCAGAAGGGCAGGATCACCAGCATCATCAGCGTGGCACGCCATTGCTCGGGGCTGCGCGCCATGGCATAGGCGATGGGATAGCCCAGCAGCAATGTCAGCAGGGTCGAGATAGTGGCGATCCAGAGGCTGCTCAGATAGGCCTTCCAATAGAGATCATCTTCGGTCAGCCAGACGAAGTTTTCCAGATCAAGCCCGGCAAAGAACTCCCGGATGCCAGCCCAGCCTGCCGAGAGGTCGAGCGTCGGCGTGTAGGGCGGGATGGCCAATTCGGTGTCCGACAGCGAGATCTTGAGCACGATCACGAAGGGGATCAGGAACAGGACCAGCAGCCAGGCATAGGGAATGGCGATCAGGAAAAACCGTCGCATCAATTCGCCAACAACACGCCCGCGGTGGCGGTCCAGGACAGCCATACGGGGTCTTCCCATGTGAAGGACCGGCGCGAGATGCGGCGGGTATTTGCGGTCTGCGCCTTGATGACCAGACCATTTGGCAGTTCGACGTGATACGTCGACAGATTACCCAGATAAGCGATGTCCAGAACCTTGCCCTGCACCGCATTTGCGGCCTCCTCGGGGCGTTCGGCGCTGATCGTCACCTTCTCGGGACGGATCGCCAGATGGCAGGTCTGCCCTGCGGAAAACGACTTTGTCGAGTTTGCGATCAGGGGCGGCTGACCTTCGGTCCAGAACAGGCGATAGCCTTCGCCCTCACCGGGATTTGCCTGCCCCTGAATGATGTTCACATCACCAATGAAATCAGCCACATAGACCGAATTTGGCGTTTCGTAGATGCGGTCGGGCGTGTCGGCTTGAATGATGCGGCCATGATCCATCACCGCGACGCGGCTGGCCACGGTCATCGCCTCTTCCTGATCGTGGGTGACGATCACGAAAGTGGTGCCGGTGGTTTCCTGAATATCCATCAACTCGAACTGCGTATCCTGCCGCAGTTTCTTGTCGAGCGCGCCCAGCGGCTCGTCCAGTAGCAGCAGTTTCGGCGCCTTGGCCAGCGAGCGCGCCAGCGCCACCCGCTGCCGTTGCCCGCCAGAGATCTGATGCGGCTTGCGGCGGGCAAACTGTTCCAACCGGGTCAGTTTGAGCATCGCTTCGACCCGCTCTTGCAGGTCATGTTTTGGCATTTTGTCGCGTTTTAGCCCAAAGGCGATGTTGTCCCAGATGCTGAGATGCGGGAACAGCGCGTATGACTGGAACATCATGTTTACCGCGCGTTGATTGGGCGGCACCGGCGCGATGTCCTGACCGGCCAGTTCGATCACGCCGCTGCTGGGTGCCTCGAACCCGGCCAGCATCCGCATCATGGTGGTCTTGCCGCAGCCCGAGGGGCCCAGCAGGGCAAAGAACTCTTTCTCGAAGATATCCAGCGACAGGTCGTCAATGGCAGTGAACGCGCCGAATGACTTGGTGACGTTCTTGAACCGGATCAGCGGCTGTGCTTGGGGATCTTCCCAAGGCGCTAAGAGTGAGGCGTCCACGGCAGGTCCTTGTTCTAAAAGAAATCGGCGGGGTGCTAATGCGCCCCGCCGGGGTCCAGCTCAGGTGCCGGATTTAACCTTGGTCCACATCCGCGTGACCACGCGCTGAACCTTGGACGGGTAGGGCGACTTGGTATAGAGCTTCTCCAACGTCGCATCATCGGGATAGATCGCGGTGTCGCCAATCACGTCCTCTGCCAGAAACTCCTGAGACGCCTTGTTGCCATTGGCGAAATAGACGTAGTTCGACGCCGCCGCCATGTTCTCGGCCTCCATGATGAAGTTCAGGAATGCATGCGCGCCGTCGGGATTGGGTGCATCGGTCGGAATGGCCATCTGGTCAAACCACATCAGCGATCCCTGCGCGAAAGGGTGATAGGCGATCTCGACACCATTATCAGCCTCGGCTGCGCGATCACGCGCCTGCAACACATCGCCCGACCAGCCGACGGCCACGCAGATATCGCCATTGGCCAGCGCGTTGATATATTCTGAACTGTGGAACTTCTTGATATGCGGGCGGACCGCCATCAGGGGGGCCTCGGCCTTGCCGATCACGTCGGGATCATTGCTGTCTGGGTCCTCGCCCAGATATTGCAACACCATGGGCACGATCTCGGTCGGGGCATCCAGAAAGTAGACCCCGCAATCGGCCAGTTTCTCCATGTTGGCGGGATCCAGCACCAGATCCATGCTGTTGAGCGACGCGTCTTCGCCCAGCACTTCCTTGACCTTGCCGACGTTGATTCCGACGCCGGTTGTGCCCCACATATAGTTGATCGAGTATTCATTGCCCGGATCGTATTGCGCGGTCCGATCTTCGATCATACCCCACATGTTTCCTGCATTGGGTAGCTTGGACTTGTCGAGCTTCTGAAAAGCACCTGCCGAAACTTGTCGCTGCAGGAAATCGCCGGTCGGGACCACAACGTCATAGCCCGAGCCCCCTGCCAACATCTTGGTTTCCAGCACTTCGTTGCTGTCGAAGACGTCGTAGATCAGGTCATAGCCGGTCTCTTCTTCGAATTTCTTCAGCAGGTCTTCGTCGATATAGTCCGACCAGTTATAGACACGCACCTCTTCGGCCCAGGCCGCAAACGGCGCCAGAAGCGCAATCGTTGCGAGGGCGGGAGTTATCTTTCTTGGCATTTCAATCCTCCTGTTGGTTCTGAGAGAGAGTGCCGGAGTTTGATCAAAACCGATTCTTTTTCCTCTCCCGGTGACAGTATGATAGATTTTTGACAGTTGAGTAGAGTCAAATGATGCCGCAGCCCCCTTGGACCCGGATGAAAGACAAAAAAATGAACCGGCTTGTCGCAAAACGCCCTGAGCACGAGGCGATTTATGTTCAGGTCAAGGAATTGATTCTGTTTGGCGAGGTCGTGCCGGGCCAGCCGCTGACCATCCACGGCCTTGCTGACATGATCGGCGCAGGTATCACGCCGGTGCGTGAAGCCATGCGTCGCCTGACCGCTGAAGGGGCTCTGGCGGCCCGTGAAAACCGCCGGGTCGAGGTGCCGGTGATGACGCCTGACAGGCTGGCTCAGATCGACCTTGTGCGTCTGACGGTTGAACCCAAACTGGCCTATATGGCTGCAAATCGGGCGGCAACTGCGGTGATTCCGGACCTGGAGCGGCTGGATGCGCGGGTCGATCTGGCGATCCGGGCCGGAGATATCCGGGGATATCTGGAGGCAAATTTTCGGTTCCACTTCACGCTCTATGACGCGGCGGACGCACCGATCCTGCGCCGGATTGCCGAATCACTCTGGTTGCAGGCCGGTCCGTCGCTGCGGGTGGTTTGCGGGCGTTATGGCACGTCGAACCTCAAGGACCTCCATCGGCAGGCGATTGCCGCCCTGCGCGATGGCGCGCCGCAGGAAGTCGCCGACGCCATCGAGGGGGACATCCGGCAGGGGTTGGATTTCGTCCGGCAAACGTTCGACGAATGACCCCGGACACCCGGGAACCCTGCTGGCGTGCGAGGCGGATTGACGCGGTCGAATAATTTGATCAAAATCCTCTGGACCACCCTGACTTCATCCCCGCGGGATCATTCCGGTCCTGTTGGCCGCCTGTGCCAGCCGCCGGTCTGAACGCCATAGCTCAAGAGATCTGACATGACGATAATGGCCAACCACCTGCCCACCGCAGAGCTGCAAGCGCTGGATGCGGCGCATCACCTGCATCCGTTCACCAACGGCCGCGAACTGGCCCAAAAGGGCGCCCGTGTGATCAAAAGCGCAAAAGGCGTCTGGCTCAAGGACAGCGACGGCAACGATATCATCGACGGGATGGCCGGGCTCTGGTGCGTCAATATCGGCTATGGGCGCGACGAACTGGCCGATGTGGCGGCCCGGCAGATGCGCGAACTGCCTTATTACAACACGTTTTTCCAGACTACCCATACACCGGCGCTTATGCTGGCTCAAAAACTGGCCGAACTGGCGCCCGGCGATCTGAACCATGTGTTTTTCTCGACGGGCGGATCGGATGCCAATGACACCAATATCCGTCTGGTGCGCACCTATTGGGCCGAAAGAGGCCAGCCCGAGCGGAACGTGATCATCTCGCGCTGGAACGCCTATCACGGCTCGACCATCGGCGGCACCAGCCTGGGCGGGATGAAGGGCATGCACGGGCAGGGCGGTCTGCCGATTCCCGGCATCGAATTCATCGACCAGCCCAACTGGTGGGCCGAGGGCGGCGATATGACACCCGAAGACTTCGGACTGGAGCGCGCCCGCCAGTTGGAGGCCAAGATCAAGGAGATCGGCCCGGACAAGGTCGCGGCCTTTATTGGTGAACCGGTGCAGGGCGCTGGTGGCGTGATCATCCCGCCCGAGAGCTACTGGCCGGAAATCCAGCGCATCTGCGACCAATATGGCATCCTGCTGATCGCGGATGAGGTGATCTGCGGTTTTGGTCGCACCGGCAACTGGTTCGGTTCGCAGACCTTCGGGATCAGACCCGACATCATGACAATGGCCA
The DNA here is from genome assembly GCF_041537925.1 of Ruegeria hyattellae. Taxonomy (NCBI): domain Bacteria; kingdom Pseudomonadati; phylum Pseudomonadota; class Alphaproteobacteria; order Rhodobacterales; family Roseobacteraceae; genus Ruegeria; species Ruegeria hyattellae. Next base: position 36,917 of record NZ_JBGOSH010000006.1, read on the forward strand.
AGGGGCTCAGCTCCGGTTACCAACCGATCGGGGCTTCGGTGGTGACGGACGAGATCGCGCAGGTGTTGTCGGGGACCGACTTCAACCACGGCTATACCTATTCGGGACATCCCGTGGCGGCGGCTGTGGCGCTGGAAAACCTGCGGATTTTGGAAGAAGAGGACATCGTCGGTCACGTCCAGAACGTCGCCGCGCCCTATCTGAAGGAGAAATGGGAGGGGTTGCTGGATCATCCGCTGGTAGGCGAGGCGAAAATCGTCGGCATGATGGCCTCGGTCGCGTTGACGCCTGACAAGGCAACCCGCGCGCCCTTTGTCTCGGACCCCGGCGTTGTGGGCCATATTTGCCGCGACCGGTGCTTTGCCAATAACGTGATCATGCGCCATGTGGGCGACCGGATGATCATCTCGCCGCCGCTGATCATCACACCGGACGAGATCGACATCCTGATCGCGCGGGCACACCTGTCGCTGGATGAATGCCTGGCGCGGCTTGAGGCGGACGGCCTGAATCGGGCGGCCTGATCGGGTGGACCTGCTGACCGCCAATGACCGGCCGGGGGAATACCCCCCGTCCTACTACGCGGCGAGTGCCCGACCTCAGGATCCTTTCCCTCCCGCGCGCGGCGCGCTGGCCTGCGATGCCTGCGTGGTGGGCGGTGGGTTCACGGGGCTTTCGGCAGCGCTGCATCTCGCGCGGCGCGGCTATGACGTGATCCTGCTTGAAGCGCAGCGCGTCGGCTTTGGTGCGTCCGGGCGCAATGGCGGGCAGGTGGGGCAGGGACAGCGCGTGGAGCAAGACGCGCTTGAGGAGATGCTGGGCAAATCTCATGCGCAAGATCTGTGGCGGATCGCGACACAATCGGTCGACCTGGTGCGCGACCTCTGTGCCGAAGTTGATATGCCGTTCCATGACGGGATCGTTCACGCCGACCACCGCGCGCGTTATGTGCCCCATAGCTGGGACTATGCGGACAAACTCAATACTGAGTATGGCTATGACAAGATCCGACCACTGGACGCCGAGGAATGCCGCCATCTGGTGAACTCTCCCGCATATCACGGCGGCACCATCGACATGGGGGCGGGGCATATCCACCCCTTGCAATTTGCCTTTAACCTGGCGCGTCTGGCGCTGTTGTCGGGGGTGCGGATATTCGAGCGCTCCAAGGTTCAGGAACTGGATGCGGGCAATCCCACACAGCTGCGAACCCCGGACGCGACCATTTCTGCGCGCTATGTCGTGTTGGGCTGCAATGGTTATCTCGGAGGTCTGCAGCGCGACGTTGCCGCGCGGGTTATGCCGATCAACAACTACATCCTCGCCACTGAACCGATGACGCCGGACCAGCAGGAAGAGTTGATCCGGAACAATGTTGCGGTGGCGGACAGCAAATTCGTGGTGAACTACTTTCGGTTTTCCGACGATCACCGGCTGCTGTTCGGCGGCACCGAAAGCTATGGCTACCGCTTCCCGGCCGATCTCGCCGCGAAAGTGCGCAAGCCGATGCTGGAGATATTTCCGCAGTTGCGCGAGACCCGGATCGATTATGCTTGGGGCGGAACGCTGGGCATCACCATGAACCGGATGCCGCATTATGCGCGGCTGGCGGGCAATGTCCTGTCACTATCGGGTTTTTCCGGGCATGGGGTGGGCATGGCCACGCTCTCGGGCCAGATCGCCGCCGAGGCCATCGCCGGACAGGCCGAGCGCTTTGACCTGATGGCGCAGGTCCCGACCACCCGCTTTCCGGGCGGTGCTGCATTGAGGTCACCGCTGCTGGTGCTGGCGATGCTCTGGTACAGCCTGCGCGACAGGCTGTGAGGGTTGGGTATGCGGGAAAGGGCTGCTGCGGCCGATTGGATGCGAACCTCACAAAGCCCATACGAAGAGGCAAAGGTCTGCTTCGAGCCCATTCTACCTTTTGCTGCAGTCCAGACCTGTGCGTTAGTCGACGGTCTATTCGTCGGGGCTTATGAACTTCCTTGTCTGCATCGCAAAGTGGAGGGTCAAGAACCCTCCCAACCCAATAACCCCGAGCTCCCAGAATATATTTCCACCGAGATTTCGTACAATAATAGGCGCAATTGCCGTCCCAAGACCTAAGACAAATACCATAAAAACAAGCCTTAAGAACCTGCCGACGACCCAAAGATAGGCATTCTTCGCATGCCGCAGCGCCGTTGCGAGCAATGCCGAAATTTGAAAGTACATGCGGTCTCCTCAACTAACTAGGACTTGAGCTCTGGCATTTGGTGGGTTTGGTTCAAAGTGAATCTGTTTGGCTCCGAAGTCCAGATGTAGAAGATTGGAACGAACGGCAACAAAGTCCGCAAAGCGACACCATCGCTAGAACGAACTGGGATTGTTCCGAGCGTAGGAATGGATGGTGCGGATGCTCCATTCCACTGAATCCTTCATTGCGTTGCCCAGCGCCTGATCGAAGGCGGTGACAAGCGTCAGCGGGTCGTCATCGGCCGAGATCGCGACCTCTTCGAAGGACCGTGAGGCGAGGATGGTGTCCTCGACCGCATCCACCAGCTTGATGTTGAGCCGCACCACGACGCGCAGCGAGTCGTCGCCCGGTTCGTCGGAGACCTGAAAGGCCTGGAACTCGCGCAGGTCGGTGATGACATTGTAATCGGATCGCAGGCCCACCGCAGACCGGCCCACGGCGGCCACTTTGCCGGTATTCTCGTAGCTTTCGATCATCAGCGCCTGGATGATCAATGGCGCCCGGTCGACCCAGCGCGAGCGTGGCAGGTACTGCACCTCGAACACGTTGGGCTGCACGGCGATACGGTCGGTGTTCACCGCTGCCGTGGCAGTGGGTTCCTCGACCACGATCTGCTGGCTCAGCCGCGGCAGGTTCTTGCTGAAGGTGCTTTTGGGCGTCAGCGCGTAGAGATTGCTGGGCTTGGTGGCCTGGCTCAGACCGCTGAGACTGGCGCAGCCACCGAGCGCGGTTGCAAGAAGAAAGATGAGGGCAAATCCGGGCCGTGTCATCGACGATACTCCGAGCCTTGGGTTCCGAAAAAGAAGCGGGCGGGGTCGCTTTCGAGCCTGTCGCTCAGGCGTTCGAGATTGACGACCAGACGGCGCGCTTCTTCGATGAAGCGCTGGGTCTGGGGCAGGCCGACCCGCAGAAAGGCCGATACTTGCACGCGGTTCTCCTGAATGATGCCGTCAACGGTGCCGATCAGGTCCGAGGCTGATTTCGACGCGCTCAGCACCTCCTGCGAGATCTGGTCGACATTCTTGGTCACGGTCTGCACGGTGGTGCTGATTTCACTTACCGCCTTGCGGACATCGCTGACCACCACATCGACATCTTCGTCGATCACCTTGTTGACCTTGGTGAATGTCTGGTCGGCGGTATCGAGCGTGGTCTTGGCCGCATCCATCGCGCCCGAGATATCCGACAGCGTCTTGTTGGCATTCTCGATCGTCACGGTGGCCGCCGACAGCGCCGTGCTGCCCTCGCTGGACAGGGTGTCGATCCGGTCGGTCACGCGCGAAATGTCGAGGCCAACGGTTTCGATCACGGTATTCGCGTTTTTCACGACGCCGCGCACATCCTCGACCAGGCCGGGCAGGTCGTTTTTCACGGTGTTGTTGATGGTTGCGATGGTTTCGCGCGCCTCGCTGACCATCGCCTTGCCGTCTTCCTTGATGATAGTGTCGATATTGTCCGAGGTATCCTTGATCGAGTCGAGCGTGCCTTGCGCGGTTTTCAGGGTGCTCTCAGCTGTATCGGACAACTCCCCGAGCCGTCCCGAAAACTTCGAGATATCTCCGGCCGTTTTGCGGATGTCGCCCGACAGCCCCTCGACATCCGACAGCACATCGTTGAGCCGCCCCGAGGCGCTTTCGAGATTGGCCAGCGTCTTGGTGACCGCCTCGCGGTTTGGCTGATCGACCAGCTTCTTGATTTCTTCCAGCAGGTCGATGGCATTGTCCATCAGCTCTGGCGCGCCCTGAAAGATGCTTTGCAACGCGCTGCGCTTGCTTGTGATCACGCCGTCTTGCTCAAGCGCTTTCGCGGTGGCAGACCCGCCACGCAGATCGATATAGCTGACGCCGGTGACACCTTGCGATTCAAGGGTTGCGGTGGTGTCGGTCTTGACCGGCGTGTCGGCATCTACCTGGATTTTGACCCGCACCTTGGACGGGTCGTTCTCGTCCAGTTGCAGCGATGTGACCTGCCCCACCGGTAGTCCGTTATAACGCACGTCACCCGCCGTGCTCAGCCCCGAGACATCGTCGAACAGGACGTCGTAATAGTCGTATTGCTTGTCCACATTCACCTTGGCCAGCCAGAGCACAAACAGGAATGCGCCCAGAATGCCGGCCAGCGTGAAGGCCCCGATCAGCAGATAGTTCGCTTTGGTTTCCATCGGACGCCTAACTTTCCGTGCTCGCGGTGTCGGTTTTGGTCTGGGCCGCGCGGGCGCGGGGACCGGTGAAATATTCCTGTATCCAGGGGTGGTCGACCGAGGGCATCATTTCGATCGGGCCTTCGACATAGACGCGTTTTTCCGCCAGCACCGCAACCCGGTCGCAGATCGCATAAAGGCTGTCGAGGTCATGGGTCACCATAAAGACAGTCAGGCCAAGCGCATGCTGCAATTCGCCGATCAACTCGTCATAAGCTGCCGCCCCGATCGGGTCGAGCCCGGCGGTGGGTTCGTCCAGAAACACGATTTCCGGATCCAGTGCCAGCGCGCGGGCCAGGGCGGCGCGTTTGCGCATGCCGCCCGAAAGCTCGGACGGCATCTTGCCACAGGCCAGCGGCTGCAGACCCACGAGACTGATCTTGAGCTGCCCCAGCGCACTCATCAGGTGTTCGCTGAGTTTGAGGTGCTCGCGCATCGGTGCTTCGACATTTTGCAGAACCGAGAGCGAGGAAAACAGCGCGCCGTCCTGAAACGCCACGCCCCAGCGTCGCTCGACACTCTGGCGGTCTTCGTCGCTGCCGTTCACCACGTCGACACCCAGCACCTTGATGCTGCCTGCGGCAGGGGTGTTGAGCCCCACGATGGTGCGCAGTAGCACCGATTTCCCGGTGCCCGAGCCGCCGACGATACCCAGCACCTCGCCGCGCCAGACATCGAGGTTCAGATCGTCATGCACCACCTGAGGTCCGAACTGGTTGCGCAGCCCGCGCACCTCGATCACCGCTTCGCGGGCTGCTGTGGCGGTCTGGGGCGCCTGCATCTGCATCACACCCCCAACTCGGAAAAGAAGATCGAGAACATCGCGTCGATCGCGATCACCATGAAAATCGACTGCACCACCGAGGCGGTGGTGTGCTGGCCAACGCTTTCGGCCGATCCGCGCACCTGCATGGCCTGCCAGCAGGCGATCACGCCGATCATCAGGGCAAAAAACGGCGCCTTGATCATGCCGACCAGCAGGTTCCACACATCGGTGGTTTCCTTCAGCCGCGTGATGAACATGCCGGGCGTCACGCCAAGGTCGATCCAGCTCATCAGTGCGCCGCCGAACAGCCCGGCCATGTTGGCGATAAAACCCAGGATCGGCATCATGATGATGAGTGCCAGCACCCGTGGAACCACCAACGCCTCGATCGGGTTCAGGCCGATGGTGCGCATGGCATCGATCTCCTCCTGCACCTTCATCGATCCGACCGAGGCGGTGAAAGCCGAGCCGGACCGGCCCGCGACGATGATCGCTGTCAGCAGAATGCCCAGCTCGCGCAGGACCGAAATGGCGATCAGTTCGACCACGAATACTTCGGCCCCGAATTGTTTCAGTTGCGCGGCGCCCTGAAAGGCCAGCACCACACCGATCAGGAAACCCATGAGCGCCACGATCGGCACCGCCTTCAGGCCTGCACTTTCCATCTGGCTGAACAGCGCCGCCCGGCGCAGGCGCCAAGGCTGCAGCAGCGTCAGAACCAACGCGGCCAGGGTTTCGCCAAAAAATGCCAGCGCCGACAAAAAGCCTTGCCAGCCCGAGACGGTGACCTCTCCCAACGAAATCAGAAAGGGCTTGATGCCGCGTTCGGGGGCGTCTGCATCCAACTCTGCGGGCAGGTGCTCTGTCACGGTGTCCAGCAAGGCGGCATGGGCCGGGCTTGCGCCGGTGATTTGCAAAGTGGCACCGCCGTGTTGCAGCCGTCTTTGCATGTCGGCAATCAGCCAGGCGCCGCTGGTATCGATGCTTTCAAGCTTCGAAAGGTCCAATTGCACATCGGGCAGGTCGGCAGAAATGCGGTCGAAAGCGGGTTGCACGTCGCCGACATACCGGGTGAGCAGCTCACCCAGAATCGTGATCCTCGTGCTGTTCGACGACTGCTCGATCGTCAATGACGGTTCTGCCATGGCCAAGTCATAGCGGTGGACATGGCCCGCGCAAAGAGGCAGTCGCGTAATGCGGGAAAAAACGTGCTCTTTGCGCCCCTTGGATCGGGCGTTGCGGGAAAGCCGGTTGCACGTGGTTTCGAACTTGTTTAGCAGGGGCGTCTTTTTTGATCGGGTGAAGCCATGCAGACGGATATTCTGGCCATAGATTTCGGCACGTCGAACTCTGCCGCCGCCATCGTGACAGAGCGGGGCGTGGCGCGGATACCGGTGGAGCAGGGGGGCGAAACCCTGCCGACCGCCGTGTTCTTTCCCGCCGACGAGGGGCCGATGCAGATCGGCGCACGGGCGGCCGAGGCGCTGATCGCGGGCGAAGAAGGGCGTTATATGCGCGCGCTGAAAAGCGTGCTGGGTCTGCCTTTGTTGCAGGAAAAGCGTCTGATCGGCGGGCGGCGGCGCACGCTATCGGGGATCATCACCGCATTCCTGTCCGAGATGCGCCAGCGCTCGGAGGCGGCGACGGGATTGACGTTCCGCCGGGCGCTGTCGGGGCGACCGGTGCATTTTCATTCCGACGCCCCGGCGCTGGATGCGCAGGCTGATGACGATCTGCGCGCCTGTTATCTGGCGGCGGGCTTCGAGGATGTCGCTTTTCTGGCCGAACCCGAGGCTGCAGCCCTGGCCAGCCATGGATTGGGAGATGCGGAGGAGATCGGGCTTGTCGTTGATATCGGCGGCGGCACCTCGGATTTCTCGGTCTTTCGCAGCACGAGCGCGGGGCCGGAGATCCTTGCCAGCCACGGGATCCGCCTTGGTGGCACCGATTTCGATCACGCGGTGTCGATGGCCCATGCCATGCCGCGGCTTGGACTGGGCGGGCAGTTGCGGCGGCAGATGGGGCCGGGTCTGCTGCCGGTGCCGCGCGCACCCTATGTTGATCTGGCCACTTGGGCAAAAATCCCGTTCCTCTATACCGGCGAAACCCGCCGGGCGGTGGCCGGGATGGCCCGGCTGGCCGTCGACCCGGTTCCGATGGGGCGCTTCGCCACCGTGCTTGAGATGGAGCTTGGCCACGAACTGGCCTTTGCGGTCGAGCAGGGGAAGATTGCGGCCAATTCCGGTGCCGGGGCGGGGTGGATCGAGATGGGGTTCATCGAGCCGGGACTGGCCGCAACCGTCACGCGGGACGCGCTGGATGCCGCGCTGGCAGAGAACCGGGCGCTGCTGCGCAAGGCGATGTCCGAGACGCTGGCACGTGCCGGTGTCACCCCGGAGCGGATCGGGCGGGTCATCCTCGTGGGCGGGTCAAGTCTGATGCGGTTTGTCGCCGATGAGATCGCGGTGCTGTGCCCGGGGGCAGAGCAGCTTTATTCGGACGCGTTTACTGCTGTGGTCGATGGTCTTGCGCTGGCCGCATATCGGGATGCCGGACAGTTTCCATGACCGCGAATGAATTGGTCTGGTGAATACCCGGCAACCGGTTGATCCGGTCGCCCAGAACATCGCGGAAATGCGCGATGTCGCGGGTGCGCACGGTCAACAGGTAATCAAAGGACCCCGCGACCATCAGGCAGGTCTCGATTTCGGGAATGTCGCGAACCGCGCGGTTGAAATCCTCAAGCGACGTATCGGCGGTCGCTGCGAGCGAGACCTGCACCACCGTCAGGTGGCCCTGCCCCAGACGTTCCTTGTCCAGCAGGGCACGGTAGCCGCTGATATAGCCGCTCCGTTCCAGCCGTTTGACACGCTCGGAACAGGGCGTATTGGTCAGGTTGACGCGCGCGGCAAGCTCGACGATCGACAGGCGACCATTCGCCGCCAGTTCGGCCAAAATACGTTGATCGATGCGATCTAATTCCCTGCCCATCAGGTTTTTTCCCTTTGAAATGCGCTAACAGAAAGAATTTTTACTGCAATTTCCCTAAGAATAAACCCATTCCCTAGTGATTATTCCTGATACTGCACAAAGGCTGGCCTAGAAGTGACATCTTGTCGCAACAGCCTTTTTGGGGCCTGATGGTCCGACCAAAGAAAAGAAAAGACAAAACGGAGGACAGAAATGACCGTCAAGATAGTCATTGGACTGGACGGGACGGAAACCGGAGGTCGCGCGATCGACTTTGCCAAGGATCTGGCCACGCGGCTGGATGCTTGCGAATTGCTTTGCGCCTATGTGATCGAATGGTCACCCTTCACCTTCCAGACACCCGAGGAAAACGCAACGCGGCACAAGCGGCGTGAAGAAGAGATTGAAACTGCGACCAGTCGCGTGGTGGACCCCGCGGTCAGCGCCCTGAAAGAGGCGGGCTTCAACGCCAGCGGCATCGTGCGCCATGGCGACGTTGCCGAAACGCTCAACACCATCGCGGTGGATAACGGGGGCGCGCAGATCATCGTTGGCCGGGCCTCGGAACACGGCTTTACCAAGCGCATTTTCGGCAGCTCGACCCAGAACCTGGTCATGCATGCCGATGTGCCAGTCACGGTCGTGAACTAGGAGGGACAGCAATGAGAACGATTAACAAACTCGCACTGGCCGGTGCGACGGCCCTTCTTGCCAATCCTGCGATTGCGCAGGAAGCGCCGGGGTTGGATGAAAAGATCAATCAGGCATTTGCCAATCTGACAGGGCCGTTCGTCAGCTTCATCTTCGCGCCTTTGCCGGGCACGAGCTTTCCATGGATCGTGATGTGGCTTGTCGTCGCCGCGTCGGTTTTCACAATTTACTTTGCCCTGGTGCAGCTGCGGTTTTTCAGCCATGCCATCAGCCTGGTCAAAGGCGATTACTCCGATCCTAATGATGCGGGCGAGGTCAGCCACTTTCAGGCCCTTGCCACTGCGCTGTCAGGCACGGTGGGTCTTGGTAACATTGCCGGTGTTGCGGTTGCCGTTGGCATTGGCGGGCCGGGTGCAACCTTCTGGATGATCCTTGCCGGCCTTTTGGGCATGGCATCGAAATTCACTGAATGTACGCTGGGCGTGAAATACCGGAACGAATACGAAGACGGCACCGTTTCGGGCGGTCCGATGTATTATATGTCCAAGGGCTTCAAAGAGCTGGGCTTGCCGGGTGGTGGCTTCCTGGCAATCCTGTTCTCGATCTTCTGTATCCTTGGCGCGCTGGGCGGGGGCAACATGTTCCAGGCCAATCAGGCGCATCAGCAGATCGCGGGCATTGTCGGCGACTATCCCGGCTGGATCACCGGTCTGGTCTTTGCGGTTGTGGTGTTCATGGTGATCGTGGGCGGCCTGAAATCCATCGCTCGGGTGACCGAAAAAGTCGTTCCGTTCATGGGTGTTCTGTATGTGCTGACCGCGTTGGTCATCCTCATCATGAACGCCGACATGATCGGCTGGGCGTTCGGCCAGATTTTTGCCGGTGCCTTCACGGGCTTGGGCGTTGCCGGCGGTATGGTCGGTGCACTGATCCAGGGCTTCAAACGGGCGGCCTTCTCGAACGAAGCAGGTGTCGGCTCGGCTGCCATCGCTCACTCGGCGGTAAGGACCAAAGAGCCGATCACCGAAGGGTTCGTGTCCCTGCTGGAGCCGTTCATTGATACGGTCGTGATCTGTACGATGACTGCTCTGGTCATCATCATCACGCAGCAGCTGATCATCGATCCGGAAACCGGGAACTACATGTTGAACGAAGCCGGGACTGCGATTGCAACCGTAGACGGCAACTCGGGCGTCAGCCTGACCTCTGCCGCCTTCGGCAGCGCGTTCAGCTTCTTCCCGTATATTCTGGCGGTCGCGGTGATCCTGTTCGCCTTCTCGACCATGATCAGCTGGTCCTACTATGGCCTCAAGGCCTGGACCTATCTGTTCGGCGAAGGTCACACCAAGGAACTGATCTTCAAGGTCATCTTCTGCATCTTCGTGGTTATCGGTGCTGCCGCCAATCTTGGCCCGGTCATCGACTTCTCGGATGCGGCGATCTTTGCGATGGCGGTTGTAAACGTCTTTGCGCTCTACTTCCTGATGAAGAAAGTGCGCGAAGAGCTGGCCTCTTATTCCTCCCGCCTCCAGAGCGGCGAGATTCGCAAGTTCGAACACTGACAAAACCGAACCGGGGCGCTGCGCGTGCCCCGGTTCACCTCTGCGGCCCTGCGGGGGCCGCCCTTTCCCGACATGTTTCAGTGAAAATCCCGGCTGGGGAACAGCCGCTTGGCCTGTTCGCGCGGATGCATGGCGCGGGGTGGCTGGCGCTGCGGGCGTGGGGCGTCATCGGCTTGCGGCTGGGTGATGCCGATGGCCTCATCCATCGGGTGGCCCAGCTCGGTCAGGCGGTGAGACATGTCCTGGATGTCCTGCGCGATCAGATGCACCACGATGCCTTCGCGTTGCAGATAGCCGGTCACCCGCAACAGCCGCCCGCCCATCACGACGCGTCGGAACCGCCCATAGACCTTGGGCCAGACCACCACATTGCTGACCCCGGTCTCATCCTCCAGCGTCAGAAAGATCACGCCTGAGGCGGTGCCGGGGCGTTGGCGGGTGATGACCAGACCGCAGACATGGGTGCGGTTCAGCGGCGCTTTGGACAGTTGATCATGCGGTGTCAGGTCGGGCATCGAGGGGCGCAGCAGTTCCATCGGGTGGGCGCGCAGGGTGAGCCGCATCGAGACGTAATCCTCCACCACTTCCTCGCCCAGATGCATGACCGGCAGATCGACCTGCGGTTCGCGAATGCTTTCGCCGTCGATCGGGTCGTTGAACAGCGGCAGCGGCTGCTGCCCCCTGATCGCCTTGACCTGCCAGAGCGCGTCGCGGCGGGTCAGGCCCATATCAGTGAACGCATCCGCCTCGGCCAGCCGTTCCAGCACCGCCGGTCTGATCCCGGCGCGCAGCCACAAGGCCTCGGGGTCAGGATAGCCATTGCCGCGTGAGGCCACGATCCAGCCTGCGTCCTCTTCCTTGAAGCCCTTGATCTGGCGGAATCCCAACCGCAGCGCCAGCGCCCCGTCGGCGCGGCGTTCCAGCCGGTTGTCCCAGGTCGAGGCATTGACGCAGATCGGCCGCACCTCGACCGAATGTTCGCGCGCGTCGCGCACGATCTGGGCGGGGGCGTAGAACCCCATCGGCTGCGAATTCAGCAGCGCGCAGGCAAAGATGGCCGGGTGATGACATTTCAGCCAGGCCGAGACATAGACCAGCATGGCAAAGGCGGCGGCATGGCTTTCGGGAAAACCATATTCTCCGAATCCCTCGATCTGGGAAAAGCAGCGTTCGGCAAAGGGCAGTTCATAGCCGCGCTCCAGCATCCCGCCGACAAAGCGGTCGCGGAAACTGCCGATCGTGCCCATCTTGCGGAACGTGGCCAGCGAGCGGCGCAGGCGGTCGGCCTCTTCGGGGCTGAAACCGGCGGCCACCACCGCGATCTGCATCGCTTGTTCCTGAAACAGCGGCACGCCCAGCGTCTTGCCCAGCACCTCCTGCAATTCGATCGAGGGAAACGCGACCGGCTCGCGCCCTTGTCGGCGGTTGATATAGGGGTGCACCATGCCGCCTTGAATGGGGCCGGGGCGGACGATGGCGACCTCGATCACCAGATCGTAGAATTTGCGCGGGCGCATCCGGGGCAGAAAGTTCATCTGAGCCCGGCTTTCCACCTGAAACACCCCCACCGCATCTGCCTTGCAGAGCATGTCATAGACGGCGCTGTCCTCTTGCGGGACCGTGGCGATGCTGAGGTCTTGACGCTCATGCAGATGCATCAGGTCAAAGGCCTTGCGGATGCAGCTGAGCATGCCCAGCCCCAGCACATCGACCTTGAGAATGTTCAGCGCGTCGATATCGTCCTTGTCCCATTCGATGATCGTGCGATCCTCCATCGCGGCGTTTTCGATCGGGCAAAGCTCGTCCAGCCGTCCCTTGGTGATCACGAAGCCGCCCACATGCTGGCTGAGATGGCGGGGAAAGCCGATGATCTCGCCGATCAGGCGGATGGTCTGGGCCAGCCGCCGGTCGCTCAGGTCCAGCCCCAGTTCGCGAATCCGGTCGAGATCAGCTCCGCCATTGGACATCCCCCAGATCTGGCCCGAGAGGCTGGCGGTCACGTCCTGGGACAGCCCCATCACCTTGCCCACCTCGCGGATCGCGGCGCGCGAGCGGAAATGGATCACCGTGGCGCAGAGCCCGGCGCGGTGGCGGCCATATGTCTGGTAGATATGCTGGATCACCTCTTCGCGGCGTTCATGTTCGAAATCGACGTCGATATCGGGTGGCTCACCGCGGTATTTCGAGACAAACCGCTCAAAGACCATGGTGATCTGGTCGGGGCCGACATCGGTGATCCCCAGCGCGTAACACAGGATCGAATTGGCCGCCGAACCGCGCCCCTGGCAGAGGATGCCCTGGCTGCGGGCATAGTGCACGATGTCATGCACGGTCAGGAAATAGGCGGCAAAGCCCAGATCGGCGACCAGTTTCAGCTCTTTTGCGGCCATTTCCAGATAGCGCTGCGGCACGCCATCGGGACAGCGGCGGCGCAGCCCCTCGCGGGTCAGCCGCTCCAGCCGGGTCTGCGGAGCTTCGCCATCGCTGATCTCGTCGGGGTATTCATAGCTGAGCTCGCTCAGGTCAAAGCTGCATTTCGCGGCAATCTCAACGGTGCGGCGCAGCGCGGCGGGGTGGTGGCGGAAGAGGCGCGCCATATCCGTCGCCCCTTTCAGGCGGCGTTCCCCGTTGGGCAGGGCGCGGGTGCCGATCTGGTCGATGGTGATATGCTCGCGCATGCAGGTCAACACATCAGCCAGCTGTTTGCGACCGCCACGATGCATCAGCGCATCGCCCACGGCCACCATCGGGGTTGCGCAGCGCTGCGCCAGCGTGGCACAGGCATTGAACCAGCCCTGATCCGACCCGTCATAGCGCGGCGCGGCCCCCAGAAAGACATGGCCGGGAAAGCGGCGCTGAACCTGCCGAATCGCGCTGATATTCGCTTTCAACGGGCCTTGCGGCAGGGCAATCAGGATCATGCCGTGCCCGGCTTGCAGCAAGTCGCGCAGATCGAGATGGCAGTCGCCCTTTTCGGCCCGCCGTTTGCCCAGCGTCAGCAACCGTGTCAGCCGCTGATAGGCGGCGCGGTTGCGGGGCAGGGCGAGCCAATGGGCGGGGCTGTCGCGCAGCACCAGACGGCAGCCGGTGATTAGCCGGGGCAGATGCACTGTTTCGGGCCGCGGAATGTCACTCGGATTGCCGATTTCCTGACGCGAGCAGCTATCGGTGCGGTGCTGCGAGGGGATGCGGATCGTCTCTTCAACGCCGCGCTTCAGCTCTTTCAGCGCTCGGAAGGCCCGCACCACACCGGCCAGCGAGTTGCGGTCGGTAATGGCGATGGCCGACAGCCCCAACTCGGCGGCGCGGGTCACCATTTCCTCAGGGTGCGAGGCCCCGGTGAGGAAGGTGAAATTCGTTGTCACGCACAGCTCGGCATAGCGCGATGCTGGCGGTGTGATGGCAGCGTCGGGCAGGGTCATGCAAACTCTCCCTGCACGAACCAGCCGGGGTTTTGCGGGGTATGGAACAGCCACAACCGGCGGCCCTGCCGGGTTTCCACATGCCAGTAATCGCGCAGGCCCGACCGCCAGTTGTCATCGCTCAGCCACCATTCTGGCGCGATGCGTTCCGGTCCGGTGGCGCGACCGGTGGTCAGCGACATGCGCCGCCAGCGGAACTGGCGCGGCGGATGGGGACCGGTGCCCGCAATCGGTTCGGGCGGGAACAGGCAGAGCGGGCGCGGGCGTGGCGCGCTCCAGCCGCGTTCGGGGCGCGAATAGGCGGCGGGCGCGATCAGGAAGCTGCGCTCGGGGATATGGCTGTCGGCGGGCAGGAAGCGCTGCACATTCTCCAGCCCGATCCTTGTGCCGATCCGGGTGACAAGGTCATCCAGCCGGTCCTGCCGTCCGGTTGCGACATGGCTGACCTGCCGGACCGGCAGCGGTTCGACCTGCACCGCCTCAAGCCGCAGCTGGTCGATGCCGAAACCCGCATCCACCGCGTCCACGCCGCGCTGGAACAGCGGCAGGATGCGGTGCGGATCGCGCAAGGCGCGGGCCAGCCGCAGCTCGACCTGCTGGCTGTCCTGATCGACCCGGCGCAGGGTCAGGGTCAGCACCCGCGCGCCGGTCTCCTGCGCTTTCAGCTTGGCGCAGAGCTGGTCCAGCAGGCGCGCGGTGCCCGCCATCACATCCGATGTCAGGCCGATGGGTTCGGGCAGGGTCATGCGGGTGCCGTAATGGGGCGGATCGGCGAGCGGAGAAAGCTCTTCGGGCTGGGTGCCCAGCGCCTGATCCAGCCGCATCATCAGAGAAGTCCCGAACCGGCGCGCCAATGAGGCGCGCGATGTGCGGGACAGATCGGCAATGGTTAGCAAACCCAGCCGTTGCAGGGCGACGGAGGTTGCGTCCTCGACCCGCAGCGCGGCAACGGGGAGGTTTCCGATCGCTTCCAGCATATCGCCCGGCGCGGCCACACCGCCGCCATGACGGGCCAGCGCCCAGGCGGCCCCGCGGGTGTCCCCCATGCCGACCCGCACCGTGATTCCCGCCCGGGCGAATCGCTGGTGGATATCTTGGATCAGTGCCGCCTCGCCGCCCAACAGGTGGGTCGCACCCGTGACGTCGAGTACCAGCCCGTCGCGCCCCTCAAGCCCGACCCAGGGGCAATAACGCGTGGCCCAGCGGCGCAGGGCGATCAAAAACCGCTCGTCGGCCTGCGGATGGGCGGGCTGGCTGATCAGATCGGGGCAGAAGGCGCGGGCATCGGAATAGGACATGCCCCGGTTCAGGCCCTGATCCTCGGCCACCTGGTTCAGGCAATAGAGGCGGTTGGCGTTGCTTTCAATCAGGGTCAGGGCAAATGGCCCCTCAGCCGGGCGCGCCCGCAGAACCCGGTCGCTGGCCAACCGGGGGAACCACAGCGATACGACGCGCCGAGTGATCCCATCGAACATCCCAGACCCCCAATGTTCCTGATTTGTTCTTAATAAGCTCCCACCGCTGCCGAGTCGAGTCCTGCGGATCGAATACCGGCGCGCAGGACCAGCGCGTCTCAGCCGCGTTGCTGCCCATGCCGTCGGGGATCAGTGCCAGCGCGGTGGCCTTGCCGTCACGTGCGGCCAGTTGCAGCCGCCGCCCGGCAGTCAGGTCGAGCGGCTTGCTCAACTCGGTCACAACCAGCGACACCGCTCCCGAGCGCAGCGCCTCTTCGGTCACCGCCAGAGCGTCGGTCTGGTCCCTGGCCGAGGCGATCAGCAGGTGGGCGGGGTCGAGGATCGGGTGGAACCCCGATGGGGTAAGCTGCGCTGCCTGCCAGGCTTCGCGCACCCAGATCACCGGTCCGTCCAGCCGCGCGGCCAGCACGAGGGCGAAAAACACCGCACCGGCACCGCAGGCCTCATGGGTGCGATGTTTTTTGGGCGGATAATAGGGGATCGGGACGTCAGTCATCAGCGGTAAGTATAGGCAATCGGGGCAGAGATGCGAGAGCATCTCTGCCACAGGATGCCAGGTTCACGCAGGGTCAGTGGGTCACTTTCGGTGCGATCACATCCAACGCCATGTCGGGATTGGTCGCCTGTGCCCAGTCTTCAGCTTTCCAGCCCTTGTCCCACATGAACATGAAGGGCCGTTCGGACAGGATGCAGTAGGGGTTGTCGTCCAGCGTCAATCCCTTCAGGCGGGCATCCTGCCCGGCCTTCACGATATCCAGCAGGTCATGCGTCCGCTTCTGCACGGCGTCCGCAACTTTGTTGTTCCACAGCATCCTTTGGTCCTTTCACGGGTTGCGTTACCTTCACGGGAGGCTGGGGTCACCGGGTCGCGAACCCTCGCCCAGCCTTGTTCCGTGAAGAACAAACCGCAAGTAAGCAGCAGAGGGTGCCCATCAATAGCGTGGCCGGAATGCGGTATCCATTGGCCGGAATCCGAACAGGGCGACCAAAACAGAGCACATCCCGGCAGAGTTTCAGGACCGGCGCAGAGGGCGCCACAGGCCCCCGATCTCGTGCCGGGCCACATGTGTTGTCATGAGCAGAGCAATCATCAATCCGGTGACAACAGCGGCTGCGGTTCCGAACCAGACCCCGATTTCGTCAAAGCCCCAGACGCCGACAAACACCCATACGAAGAATGCCACGCCAAACGCCTGTCGGTAGAGGCTGATCCAGACCGTCCAGATGGGCCGTTTCAGCGCCTGCAGCAAAGAGTTGATCGAAAACAGCAGCATGTAGGCCGGCAGGATCACGCTGTCGACGCGCAGATAGCTCAGGCCGACGCGGATCACCTCGGGGTCGTCGGTGAACAACCCCAGCAAGGCCCGACCGAAGATCCAAAGTGCCGGCCCAGCGATGGCTGTCATGACAAACCCAACTTTCCAGCACTGGAAGACCGCCATGCGGACACGGTCGAAATTCCGCGCGCCGAAATTCTGCGACGCGATCGGCAGCAGCGCGCCGGTGACGCCCAAAACCGGTAGCAACAGGATCTGTTCCAGCCGGATGGCGACCCCAAAGCCCGCGATGGCGTGCTCACCAAAGGTCTTCAGGGCAAACTGCAGCACAAAACCCGATAGCAGCATCACCATGAACGAAACGGCGGTCGGCAGGGCCTGCATTGAAATCTCGGCGAATTTCGACAGGCGCGGGACAAGGTTTGCCAGCCTGAGCCGGCGCATGCGACGCCGCCTGAGAACCTGCCGGATCATGAACACCATCACTCCGGTCTGGCTCAGCACGGTCGAGACGGCCAGACCATCGAACCCGATGCCCGGGATCAGGCCGGGTATGCCGTAGATCAGCAGCGGATTGAGCCCGATATTGGCAAA
Organism: Ruegeria hyattellae; assembly: GCF_041537925.1. Taxonomy (NCBI): domain Bacteria; kingdom Pseudomonadati; phylum Pseudomonadota; class Alphaproteobacteria; order Rhodobacterales; family Roseobacteraceae; genus Ruegeria; species Ruegeria hyattellae. The sequence goes on from NZ_JBGOSH010000006.1 coordinate 54,070, forward strand.
GAAGGCGACCATGAGCGCGCGCTGCATCGACACGGCATCGCCATGCGCCTGCAAAATGCCATTGCACCCGAAGGCCAGCAGAAACCCCGGTAGCGCCAGCAACAGCCAGTGGAAATACCGCAGCCCCGCCTCGCGATAGTCGCCGGGTTCCGAGACCATCCGGATCAGCGCCGGGCCATACCAGAGCCCGGCCAGCGCCAGCAGGACTGCCGCGACCAGCCCATAGCTCAGCCCCTGCGCCGCCAGCCGTCGGGCAGTGCGGTTCTCGCCTGCGCCCAGGGCATTGCCGACCAGCGCGCTCATTGCCGCGCCAAGGCCGACGCCAACCGAGATGGCCACGAAGAAGGCCTGAAACCCCAGCGCCAGCCCGGCCTGTGCGCTGGTCGACAAAAGCCCGGCAAAGAACATGTCCACGACGTTGTAGAGCGTGTTGAACAGCATTCCGACCGCGGCGGGTATGGCCAAGGCGCGAAAATGCCCCGAGATCGGCCCGCGTGTCAGGTCAAGCTCGACGGGCCCGGCCATGTCAGCTGCCCGTCACGGGCGTTCGGCCTGAACGGTGAGGAAGACAAACTCGGGCGTCAGCACCTCAACGAAACCGTGGTTCAGCTCGGCGTCGACACTGATGCTGTCCCCGGCAACCAGCGTGAAGCGGGCCTCGCCGTAGCGGTAGATCGCCTCGCCCTCCAGCGCCTGCACGAAGACGACACCGTGGCCGATATAGGTGGGTGGGTGCCCACCTTCGCGCAACAGCGTCACCCGGCGGGCCTGAAACCGCAGGTCGGTGCGGGAATGCAGCGCCAGATTGACATATTCGTGGCTGTGGTCCCCGGCGATTCGGGTCGATTTCAACCCCTCGCCATGGCGCACCAGCGTGTAATCGGTGTGATCGGTGCGGGCTTCGCGGAACAGCGAGACGATGGGGACCTGAAGCGCCTCGGCCAGAGCAGCCAGCGTGTCGATCGAGGGCGAGACCAGCCCGTTTTCGATGCGGCTGACCATGGCGGCGGATATGCCCGACTGTTCGGCCAGGCGGCGGGCCGATTGCTTGCGGCTCTGGCGCAACTCCTTCAGCGAGGCGCCGATGGCGCGGTCGATCTGCCTTCCTGGTGCGTCACCCTGCATGGTTCATCCTGTCACTCGCTGGCGTAATATCCCACAACATCGCCCTCGGTGGTTACGCCCAGCCCGTTCAATAACCGGTTGGCGTAATTGAAATATCCCACGATTTGGTTGATTTCGAGGATTTCTCCATCCTGCCAGCCCGACGCCTTCAGCGCGGCCGCATCCGCCTCGGCCATCGTGCCCGGCGACAGGGTCAGTTTCTCGGTATAACGCAGCGCGGCGAGTTCTGCCCCGTCAAAGGCTTCCTGGGGGCTGCGGGCCTTCAGTGCCGCCTCGATCCGATTGGCGCGGGCGTCGTCTCCGATCAGGTGGCGGGCGTTTGCCCAGTGGTTGGCATAGGAATAGGGGCAAGCGTTCAGCGTGGACACGTAAGAGCTGATCACCTCCTGAAACCACATCGGCACGGTATTGGCGGGGTCGTGCAGGCAGGCACGGTACAGGATAACATGCCCGTTCATTGTGTTGGGCCGCAGCGAGTGCACCCGCATCACGTTGTCCACCGTCCCGTGCGGCGTGCGCGCCAGATCCAAAGCGGCGCTTAACTGGTCGTCGGCATCTTCGTCGGATATCATCCTGATCCAGGCAGACATTCACGGCTCCTCTCTTGATCGGCGGTTCAACCCTGGGGCAGCCTGAGGCGAGACCCTGAGTTTTTTATTGACGAGTATTGCATATTAAGCAACCATATTGAACAGAGTGCAACAATTTTGGGGATTCTGAGGCCTTGCCCGATTGCTCCACCCAGTCGCATCGCCAGCCCGGCGCCCGCTATGCGAACGGTTCCTGCCTGAACGGGGACCGGCGCTCTGAGTCGGTCAAAACCCGCAACGGGCCAGACATTGCAAACATCGCAGGCACCACATGACCCAGGCTGATCCAATGATCGAAGTGACCAACCTGGACAAGTTCTATGGCGCATTTCAGGCGCTGAAGAATATCGACCTGACCGTTCATCAGGGCGAGAAGGTTGTGATCTGCGGCCCTTCTGGGTCGGGAAAATCCACGCTGATCCGCTGTTTCAACGGGTTGGAATGGCATAATTCCGGGCGTCTCGTGATCGACGGAATCGAGGTCTATGAGGGCGCCAAGGACATCCGCGAACTGCGCCAGGAAGTGGGCATGGTGTTCCAGCAGTTCAATCTGTTTCCGCATCTGACGGTTCTGGAAAACCTGATGATCGGACCGATGAAAGTGCGCAAAATTCCAAAGGCGCAGGCCGAAGAAACCGCGCGCAACTATCTCGACCGTGTGCATATCCCCGAACAGGCAGACAAATACCCTGCTCAGTTGTCCGGCGGCCAGCAGCAACGCGTGGCGATCGCGCGGTCTCTGTGCATGGAAACCCGGATCATGCTGTTCGACGAGCCGACATCCGCACTTGATCCCGAGATGATCAACGAGGTGCTGGACGTGATGGTCGAACTGGCCGAGACCGGCATGACCATGGTTGTCGTCACCCACGAGATGGGTTTTGCCCGCAAGGTCGCCGATACAATGGTCTTCATGGAGGCGGGCCAGATCGTCGAAATCTCACCGCCCGAGCAATTTTTTACCAACCCCTCCAGCGAACGCTGCCGGCTGTTCCTGGACCAGATTCTGGCCCATTGAGGTGAGCGATCTGGGAATATCACGGCCAAGCGGTCAGGAGTTGCCTAAACCTCCGTTTCACAAGCGGTTCTTCGGATCGGTTCCGGTCTCGGTCACCATCTACGCGATTATCGTCGGGCTGATCGCCTATGGCGCCTATGCCGGGGCGCAGGGCATGGGATATAACTGGCAATGGTACCGGGTGCCGCAATTCCTCTACCGCAACACCGAGGTCGGCTTCGAATGGGGCGAGATACCGATCGGGCTGGTCGCCACGATCAAATTGTCGGTCACCGCCTTTCTGCTGGCCACGGCGATCGGTCTGCTGGTGGCGTTGTTGCGGCTATCCGGTCTGGTGATCGGGTCGGCGGTTGCGGTAGGATATCTGGAACTGATCCGGAACATCCCGCTGCTGGTTCTGCTTTATCTGTTCTATTACGTGCTGGGGCCGATCTTTGGCTTCGATCGCTATACGGCCAGTATTCTGACCCTTGCCGTGTTCCATTCAGCGCTGATCTCGGAAATCCTGCGCGCCGGGATCAACGCCGTTCCCGCGGGCCAGTGGGAGGCCGCCAAGTCGATCGGGATGAGCCCTTATCAGACCTATCGCTATATCATTCTGCCGCAATCTGTCCGGTTCATGCTGCCACCGATGACCGGCGAGGTCGTGCATCTGATCAAATCCTCGGCGATTGTCAGCGTGATCGCAGTTGCCGAACTGACCACGTTCGGGCGCAACATCATTTCCGATACCTACATGAGTTTCGAAATCTGGTTCACCATCGCGCTGGTCTATCTGGTGGTGACCCTGATCCTGTCGATCGGCGTATCGCATCTGGAGAAGAAATATGCCGTCGACCAATAAATCTGAAAAATTTACCGGACAACAAGGAGAACCAAGATGAAGCTTTCCCGCAGAATGCTCGGGGTTGCACTGGGCGCGGTCGTGGCGACTGGTATGACGACCTCAAGCTGGGCGCAGAGCGCGACCCAGGAACTATCCAGCGAAAGTGTGATCGAAACCATCAAACAGGACGGCGTGATCAGGATCGGCCTTTCACTGTTCGTGCCTTGGTCTATGCGCGACAAGAACGGCGATCTGATCGGGTTCGAACTGGATGTCGGGCGCAAACTGGCCGAGGACATGGGGGTCGAGGTTGAATTCGTGCCAACCGCCTGGGACGGTATTATTCCGGCGCTGGTGTCGAGCAATTTCGACGTGATCATCTCGGGCATGTCGGTGACTGCGCAGCGCAACCTGACCATCAACTTCACCGATCCCTACGCCTATTCCGGGCTGGCGATCCTGGTGAACAAAGAGATGACAGACGGGATGTCGCGCGACGATCTGAACTCGCCGGACGTAACCTTCACAGCGCGACGTGGGGCAACCCCGGCGACCGTGATCGCCAAGGCATTCCCGGATGCCAATCTGTTGCTTTTTGATGAGGACGGCGCGTCAACACAGGAAGTCCTGAACGGCAACGCCCACGCAACCATGGCGTCGCAACCGACCCCGAACCGCGAGGCCGGCCGCAACCCCGAGACACTGAGTGTGATGGAAGGTGAACTCTTTGATCCACGCGGTGAGGCTTTCGGCCTGCGCAAAGGTGATGCGGACGCTATGAACTTTTTCAATAACTGGATCGCACAGAATTGGCGGTCCGGCTGGCTGAAAGAGCGCCACAATTATTGGTTCGCCACTGAAGAGTGGGCTGATCAGGTCGCGCAGTAACTGAAACGACCCGGGGGCGCCTGCATCGCCCCCGGAACCCGAAACGGAGCCTGCCCGGTGCAATCCTTTCTGAAAAAACTCAGATGGCCCGACTACCTGATCGCGGCAGTGGTGGTTGCGTTTTTCGGGTATATCTGGCTCTCGATCGAAGGCACGCTCAACTACAAATGGCGGTGGGAGCTGATCCCCGGTTATATCGTCGGCTGGCATTCCAGCCGCGAGGAATACTTTGCCAACCTGCTGTTGCAGGGTTTGGCCGCCACGGTCCGCATCAGCATCTATTCCGGCATACTGGCCTTGATTCTGGGCACCATTCTGGGGGTCGCGCGCTGCTCGGCCAACCTGACCATCCGGATGCTGGCGCGCACCTATCTTGAATTTCTGCGCAATGTGCCGCCGGTGGTTGTGGTCTTCATCTTCTTTTTCTTTCTGTCGCAACAACTGATCGACGCGCTGAACCTGGAGCGCTGGGCGCGCGGAATTGCGCGGCAGGAAGATAACCAGATCTGGACCTTCTTCTTTGGCGAGATGCGGCGGTTCCCCTCGCTGGTGTCCGGCGTGATCGTTCTGGCCCTGTTCGAAAGCGCCTTTGTAGGCGAGATCGTCCGGGCCGGTATCCAGTCGATCCCCAAGGGCCAGCACGAGGCGGCGCGCTCAATCGGGATGAGCCGCCTGCAGGAGCTACGCTATGTGGTGCTGCCGCAGGCGATGAAGAAAGTGGTGCCGCCGCTGGCCAACCAGTTCATCTCGCTGATCAAGGACAGTTCGATCCTGTCGCTGATCTCGGTGCAGGAACTGACCTATAAGACGGTCGAGCTTGTGGCCTCGTCCCGGATGATCTTCGAGGCGTGGATCACTACGGCGGCGTTTTATTTCATCGTTTGCTTTGGCCTCAGCCGTATCTTTGCGCGGCTCGAGAAGAAGTCGGATAAGCGCTGATCGTCACATCCTGACCTGAACCATGCCGTTTTCCACCCTTGCCTCGAAGACCCGCATAGGACGCGTGGCGGGGGCCGAAACCGGTGTGCCGTCGCGCACATCGAACGCCCCCTGATGCAGCGGGCATTCGATCACATGCCCGTCGAAATAGCCGTCGCACAGATCCGCGCCGCCGTGATTGCACAGCGCCAGCGAGGCATAGATCCCGCTGGGCGTATCATAAAGCGCAATCAGTCGCGGCCCGATCTCGACCCGCGTGACCCAGTTCTTTTCAAGCCGCGAGGCCGCGATCACGTCCCGCCAGGGTTTGTCCTGTGCCATGGCTCAGACCCCGGCATCTTGCTGGCGGGTGTCGTTCAGGATCTGCCGCAGGATGTCGCGATGCGCCGCAAGATAGCCGCCGGGTTCGATAAAGATGTGATCCTTGAGCTTTTCATGCAGGCGCGGCAGGGCGTGGAACGGGACCGAGGCGACATAGTGGTGCTCGGCGTGATAGTTCATGTTCCAGCACAGAAACCGCATCGGGGCCGAGACCAGATTGGTGCGGGTGTTTTCCGACATCCGGGCGACAGTGGGCCGGCCCACATGTTCAGTCATCCGCACGAACCGCATCACCGGCTCGCCCAGAAACAACGGGATGACCCAGTACCAGATCAAGCCCCACCAACCAGTCAGCACCATGGCCAGAAAAAGCGCCGCATAGATCGCCAGCATCCGCCGCGCATCGCGATAGACCGCCTTGTGTTCGACCTTAGGGATGAAGCGCAGCTCCGCCTCGCTGAGGCGACCAGCAGCATGGCGAAACAACTCGGTGAACTTGCCGCGCCAATAGGGCAGCGCCGACAGGTAGAGCAGATATTGACCGATGGTCCGGGGCAGAGGGATCAGTTCGGGATCTTCGCCGGTAAGCTGGGTATAAGTGTGGTGATCGCAATGCTCATACCGGAAAAACCGGTGCGGCAGGATGATGATCAACCCGCAGATCTGACCCATCAGGTCATTGAGCCATCGGGTCCGGAACACGGTATAATGCACGCATTCATGCTGCAGCGAGAAGTGGTGCACCAGAACGACACCCTGCGCGAACATGGCTGGCCAGATCAGCCAGCTGTTCCAGGCCAGCGTGATAAGCGTGCTGGTGATCGCCAGCAGCAGCACCCAGAGCGCCAGATGACGCAGCCCCGGACCGTTCGAGCGCTGCATGAAGCCCTTGAGTTCTTCGCGTGTCAGTTTTCCCTCGGCCAAGGCCTGGGTCAGCGGCGTGACAATTGCTTTTGACATGTGAGTTCCACATTTTTTTTACCGGTGTGGGGGCATGGCCCTCAACGCGTGTACCGGCACCGGAGACGGGAGTGCTCCGCACCATAGGGCCAACTCGAACCGGCCCTATTAACAAAGGATTATCCCGACGTAAGGCGATTCGATCAAGCCCGGCGCGTTCAGATCGCCGCGCGCAGGCCGATATCGGGATCGGGATTGGCAAAGAGCGCCGCGGCGCAGGAATGCCGGGCCAGAATCGACTGCCCCCCGGGCAGGCGCTCGGCATGGAACACGCCATTGTCCCAATAGGTTACGCCGTCGATCACGATAGTGGCGTCGATCACGTTCCAGCTGATCTCACCGGGCGCATATGCGCCACAGGTATGGAAATGCAGCAGGCGCGGATTGCCGAAAGCGGCGCCGCCCCAGCGCTCGAAATTCTCGCGCATGTCCCAGGGGTACCCGCATCCCGGATGGATGCCCGCGTGCCAGGAATGCACGAAATCGCGATCGATGCCGAACTGTCGCGCCACACGGTCATACTGGGCCTCGGCCCGCGCCGCGTTTTCCGGATCGCCCGCAAACTGCGTCAGACGGCCATGCTCCATCTGGGCAAAGACCGGGCGGTCGAATTCGATGGTGTAATTGTCATAATACCTTGAGCCGGTGCCGGTCAGGAACCCAACTGCCACGCGCCCCGAAAAGCTGTGCGCCGGAACCGGGGTGAAGACCGACATCGGAAACCGCAGGATCGAGGTGTCGCCCGTTGGCGCGAGGTTCATCACCGGCCGCCCGCGCACATCGGTGCCAAGCGGGCAGGTGATCCGCACCTCGTCCGCAGCGTTCAGCACCGCGTTGATCCCAGATTTGATCTCCATGAAGGCGTCATGATGCCCGTTGGAGAACCCCGACCCGAATAGCTCGCGCGTCAGGGCAAAGCTGACGATGACCTTCTTGCCCTGCGGCATGTCCGAGAACCGCAGCTGGTCGCCAAGCCGGGCCAGGAATAGAATGATGTCAGCAGCCTCAAACCGCGCCAGAAGGCCCGGGGACAGGTGCGGATTGTCGGGGTTAAAGCCCACGTCTACGGCATCGACCGACAGGCCCATCGACCGGGCGGTGCGGGTGACGATACCGACGCTGTCGGCGTCGAAATAGCCGAACTCGGGCGGTTCATAGGCGATCAGCAATCGGTCACCGGCACTGGCGCGGGCGCAGTTCAGCAGCAGATTGCGCGCGCCCCGTTCGGGCGTCATGTCGGACATCAACCTCTCCGTCCTTTAACCGGCCCCAAAATACCGCCCCATCCGGGGTCCGATCCATTTGAAAGTGATAATGGCAAGCATTAGGGTGACTAATATGATTGTGAACCTGCCCTATTCTGCCCTGCGCGCGTTTGAGGCCGTGGTCCGCCATTCGGGGTTTTCCTCGGCTGCAGTGGAGTTGGGGGTCAGCCAGAGTGCTGTCAGCCAGCATGTGCGCTCGCTGGAAGAGTGGCTTGGCCGCGATCTGCTGGTGCGCGGCGCACGGCAGTCGCGCCCGACCCGTGAGGGCGAGCAGCTGGCGCTTGCCATATCCGAGGGGCTGGGGCGGATTTCGGATGTCTGCGCGCAGCTGCGCGACAAGACCCGTACCGACCGCACGATCGTAATTTCCTGCCTGCCCGGTTTTGCCTTCAACTGGTTGTTTCCGCGGCTTATTCACTTCGATTTGGCGCATCCCGACTTGTCGATCTCGATCGCGACCGATACCGGGCTGCATCCGTTTTCTGGGGCTGATGCGGATATCGGTATTCGCTATGGATTGGGCGAGTTTCCCGGCTATCAGGTCGATTTGCTGATGGCCGAGCGGCTGTTTCCCGTCTGCGCCCCATCCCTGCTGCCAGAGCTGCGCGGGATTGACGACCTGACTCGTCACAGCCTGTTGGTGGACGAGAACCTGCATCACGGTGCCGCCAGCCCGACCTGGGAGTTCTGGGCGCGCCAATGCGGCCTGACCCTGCCATCCCCGCTGCGCACGCGGCGTTTTGGGCAGTCGAACATGGTCGTGCAGGCCGCCATCGAGGGGCTGGGCGTTGCGCTGGGGCGCGAACCTCTGGTCATTGATGCGCTCTGCGACGGGCGGCTGGTCCGACCCTTTGCGCAGCTGACCCAATCGCCGCTGTCCTACTGGTTGGTGCGGCGGCACGAGAGCAAGGACAGCCAGAAGGTGAACGAGTTTCTCAATTGGATCCGTTCCCAGGCAAGCGCGCAGCCCGATATTCCGTCAGCTGCGAACATTTGAATTAGTTTACCTTATATATTCCATTACCATTCCGGCATGGCTCAGGGGGCCATTGCTGAGCCATACTAACTTAAGCCACCTGACGAAACGGAGAGCGATCCCATGTTCCTGAGAAACTGCTGGTATGTCGCCGCCTGGAGCAAGGACATTGACCGCTCACTGACGGCCGCGACCTATCTGGGTGAAAACATCGTGTTCTATCGCCAGCTCGATGGCACACCGGTCGCGCTTGAGGACGCCTGCCCGCATCGCAAACTGCCGCTGTCAAAGGGCAACCTGAAAGACGATCTGGTGGAATGCGGATATCATGGGCTGACCTTCGATTGTTCCGGTGCATGCATCGACAGTCCCACTCAGCGCGGCATGACCCCGCGACGGGCGGTGGTCAGGTCGTATCCGGTGGTGGATCGTTATCGCCTTTTGTGGATCTGGATGGGCGACCCGGCGCTTGCCGACCCCGACAAGATATTCCCGGTCGAGAATTTCGATGATCCCAGTTGGGGTCTGACCGATGGCGGGGTGATGGATATCGATTGCCACTACCTGTGGGTTTGCGACAATTTGCTTGATCCAAGCCATGTGGCCTGGGTTCATGTCTCGTCATTTGCCGGGGCCGGGACCGACGAGGAACCGCTGAAAGTCGAAAAGACCGATCGCGGTGTCATCGTCTCGCGCTGGATCGAGAACAAGCCGCCATCGCCCTATTACGCCAAGCTGGTGGTGTTCGAGGGCGATTGCGACCGCTTGCAGCATTATGAGATGTGCTTGCCTGCGATCGGGCTGAACAAGTCGATCTATACACCCGTCGGCACTGGCGGTTATGACAAACCGCCGGTTGCGGACACGTTCATCAACATTTCGTATAATTTCATGACCCCGATCGATGAAGACCGGACCCGGTATTTTTGGTTCCAGCATCGCAATTCCGACCCCGAAAATGCTGAGGTGTCCACCTTCATGAATGACGGTGCGCGGATGGCGTTTCTGGAGGACAAAGAGGTGCTGGAAGAGGTGCATCTGGGCATGAAACAAGCCAAAACACCCCATATCGACCTGGGGCTGGATGCCGGGGCCAAGCTGTTCCGTCGGGTGCTGGACCGCGCCATGGAAGCCGAGACTGCCGTAGCTGAAGATGTCCTGAAACAGGCCTGATGCAGAGGGCCGGATAGCCCGGCCCTCTGGTATCAGGTGCTCTGGTAGATCACTGGAAACCGCCCCCCGGCAAAGGGCGCGCCGGGCTGCAGGCTTGCATCATGCAGCCATTCTGTGACTGCGTCGCGCGGCTCATAAGTGGCGCCTTCCACCGCGAACCGAATTGCGTATCCGCGCCTGCGCCGGGTCGATGTCCGGTTTCCCATCGCCGAATGCACCGTCATCCCGTCGAAGGCCAGTGCGTCGCCGGGTGCCATGTCGTCATGGTGGAAGATGTCGTAATCGCTGCGGTTCGCCTCAAAATCTGGCATGTCGATATAGTTGGGATTGTCTTCTTCTAGATAGTGCAGGAACCCGCCCAACTGATCGGTTTTGAAGGGGCGGTACTTTGCGCCCCAAGCATGTGAGCCGCGCACGAATTCCAGCGCGCCATTGTCGGGGTCCACGGGGTCCAGCGCGATCCACATGGTCATGATCGGCCCCGAGACCGGCCAATAGGGCTGATCCGTGTGCCAGCCGGTCTGGGTCGCGGTTCCCGGTTCCTTCGCGAATATCTGATCATAGATCAGCGAGGTCCAGGGGCTGCCCGCGACCTCGGACACGCGCTGACCGATATCGGATGTCAGGCAATAATCCTGAAACACGCCCGGTTTTTCGCGCATGTTCTTGTAGGCGAAATACCGGTCGCCCTCTGCGACTTTGGCGTCCACCGCGTGGCGCAGCTTGTCCAGCCATTCTTGGGACAGGATATTCCTCAGCAGCACGACCCCGTCGCGCGCATAAGTGTCCTGAACCTTTTTGAGATCGGGTGTTTTAGTCATGTGTCTTCCCTCCGCTTGATCCGCCATTCTGGCGATGCGGGTTTCGAGAGGGGCGCGCTGCGCCCGGTCAATCGCGGCTGTCAGGAGGACGGAGAACTGCGGCAGTTGATGATGAAGCAGGGCCATGCCGATCGCGCCGACCAAGTGCCAGCGAGGTTTCGGTGAAACTGTCGGATGCGGGAATCCATCATGGCGCCTTTCACCCTGACAGCATAGCCGCTTTTGCCTGATTGGCCTAGAGAGTTCGGGGACCGTCGTGGCATCCCAGAGTACTCAAAATCATTGACGTGGTGTAATTCATGGTAAATATTATAACTGTCATGCAAAAATATTCTATCTTCTCGCTTGCCCGGAACGCCCTATCGGGACATCGGAACTGGCCTTTGGCCTGGCGCAGCCCGCCCCTGAAGGACCGCTATGACGTGGTGGTCATCGGGGCAGGGGGGCACGGGCTGGCGACGGCCTATTACCTGGCGAAGGAGTTTGGCATCACTGATGTCGCCGTGCTGGAGCGTGGCTGGCTGGGCGGCGGCAATATCGCGCGCAATACGGTGACGATCCGGTCGAATTACATGCGCGACGAGTCGATCCCGTTCTATGTGAAATCCGTCGCCATGTACGAAGGGCTGACCCGTGAGCTGAACTTCAACATGATGCATTCCAAGCGTACAATGGTGGATGTGGTCCAGACCTGGCCCAAGCTGCGCGAGCTGCGGCGGCGGCAATTGGTGATGGATATTTACGGCTCCACCTATGAACAGATCACGACCGAAGAACTGCGCCGACGCATTCCGGTGCTGACCGAGGGCGGGCCGGATGCACGCCTGCCGGTGATTTGCGGCATGGTGCATACCGATGCGGGCGTGAACCGGCATGATGCGGTGGCCTGGGGCTATGCCCGTGCGGCGGATTCGATGGGTGTCGAGATTCACCAGCAGACCGCCGTGCAATCGCTACTGCGCGGTGCGGGCGGCGCCATCGAAGGGGTCGAAACCAGCCGCGGGACGGTGCGGGCCAATAAGGTTGTGGTGGCGGTTTCGGGCCATACCACGACGCTGACCGAGACCGCGGGTTTGCGACTGCCGCTGTGCACCATGAACCTGACGGCGTTCGTGTCCGAGCCGGTGCAGCCGCTGGTCGATGTGATCGTGAACTGCCCTGATAGCGGCTTCTATTTCAGCCAGTCCGACAAGGGCGAAATGGTGATCGGCGGCGCGCCAGACATGGGGCAGAGCTTTCGCCGCGACATCAAGCAGCACGTATTCGAAGATACGGTCACCGCAATGCTGTCACTGTTCCCGAGCTTCAAGAAACTCAAGCTGATGCGGCAATGGGGAGGGCATCTGGATATTGCCCATGACGCTTCGCCGATCATGGATCAGACCGAGGTGCCCGGCCTCTTTATAACCGCCGGGTGGTGGGGCGGTTATAAGGCGATCCCGGCGGGTGGCTTGACGCTGGCGCATCTGGTGGCCAAGGGCGAACCGCACCCGCTGATGGCTTCTTTCACGCTGGACCGGTTCCGGCATCTGGATTTCGTGATGGAAGCCGGCACCACCACGGCGCGATAGGAAAGGACCGGATCATGTTGCTCATTCCTTGTCCGTATTGCGGTAAACGCAATGAAAGCGAGTTCATTCATGGCGGCCCGGTGGGGGCGGACCGACCCGACCCAAATGCAGTCAGTGATGCGGAATGGGTGGACTACCTGACCGTTGCGCCGAACCCGCTGGGTCCGGTGCAGGAACGGTGGTGGCACGCGCGCGGCTGTGGTGAATGGCTGACGATCTGGCGCGACACGCGCACCCATGATATCGTGGAGGCGCCCGATGGGATCGAGTAGTCGTCTTTTCTCGGGCGGACGTATCGACCGAAACCGCCCGCTCCATTTCCGCTTCAACGGCAGGGTGTATCAGGGCTTTGAGGGCGACACGCTGGCCTCGGCGCTGCTGGCCAACGGAGTGCGCGTGACCGCCCGCAGTTTCAAGTATCATCGCCCGCGCGGCATCGTCGGGCATGGCCCCGAGGAACCGGCAACGCTGGTGGAGCTGGAGGGCGAGGATGCCTCGGGCAACCGCCCGGCGACAACGGTCGTGCTGCGAGAGGGGCTCAGCGCGCGCTCGGTCAATTGCTGGCCCTCGCCGGGCTTCGATCTGGGCGGTGTCAATCAGGTGCTGGCCCGTTTCCTGCCAGCCGGATTCTATTACAAGACATTCAAATGGCCAAACTGGCATCTGTTCGAACCCTCGATCCGTAAGGCGGCTGGATTGGCTGCAGCTCCCGCCAGCCCTCCAGCATCGGGGCATTTCGAAGCGCGTCATGCCCATGCAGATGTCCTGGTGGTTGGAGCCGGACCTGCTGGTCTGAAGGGTGCGCTTGAGTCCGGTCGGGCGGGCAAACGCGTGTTTCTGGCCGATGAAGGAACCGAGGCAGGCGGCAGTCTGTTGAACCGGACCCTGACAATCGGCGCGCGCCCCGCGATGGGCTGGGTGGCCGATGCGGTTGCGGAACTGCATGGGATGAAGAACGTCACTCATTTGCAAAATGCAACCGTCTGGGCTTATCGAGAGCATAACCTGCTGATCGTGAATGAACGCGCCCCTGAACAGGACAGCATTCTGGAGCGCAGCTGGCGGGTGCGCGCGGGTGAGGTAGTGATCGCCACTGGGGCCACCGAACGCGCCATGGTGTTTGGCGGCAATGACCGGCCCGGCGTGATGCTGGCCTCGTCGGTGCAGGCCTATGTCAACCGCTGGGGGGTCGCGCCCGGCAAACGGGTGGCGCTGTTTACCAACAACAACAGCGCCTATGCGGTGGCGGCTGATCTGGCGGCGGCGGGGATCATCGTGACCGCCATCCTCGACAGCCGCGAAAATGTACCGCCAGAGGCGCTGGAACTGGTGCCCGATTTGCCGGTGCATGCCGCAACCGTCGCAGCGGGCATATTCGGTCACAAGCGGGTGCGTGCTGTTCTGGCCGCCCCGGTGTCGGGCGGCACGCCCAAATGGATCAGATGCGACGTGCTGGCCCATTCCGGCGGCTGGAATCCAACCGTGCATCTGTGGTCGCAGTCGCGCAGCTCGCTGCGTTATGACGAAGGGATGGCTGCCTTCCTGCCCGACGAGGCAGCACAAACCTGCCGCGCCGTGGGGGCTGCGGCGGGCGATCTGACGCTGGACCAGATCGTCGAAGGCGGCGCGGACCTGCCCTATGCGATCGAACCGCTCTGGCGCGTCGACGTGCCGGTGCAGCGTGGCAGGGCGTTTCTGGACATACAGAACGACGTCTCGGTCAGCGACGTGCATCTGGCCCTGCGCGAGGGCTATTGCAATGTCGAGCACGTCAAACGCTACACCACCGGCGGCATGGGGATAGATCAGGGAAAGACCGGCAATATCAACATTATCGGCACTGTCGCGATGCAGCAGGGTTTGGCATTGCCGCAGGTCGGCACGACCACTTTCCGCTCGCCCTATACGCCGGTCTCTTTTGGGGCGATCGGCGGGTTGCGCGAGGACAGCGTGCTGTTTCCCTATCGACACACGCCGGTAACCCGATGGAACAAGAGCAACGGCGCGGTGATGTACGAGGCGGGAGCCCGCTGGCGGCGGCCGGGGTACTTCCCCAAGCCCGGCGAGAGCCTGCAAGAGGCGGTGAACCGCGAATGCCGGGCCGTGCGCGAGGGTGTTGGCGTCTATGACGGATCGCCCCTTGGCACGTTCGAGCTGAAGGGGCGTGATGTTTCAGAATTCCTCGATTTCATCTACTCCAACGTGATGTCCAGCCTGAAACCCGGCGACGGGCGCTATGGGCTGATGCTGTCGGATGACGGGTTGATCCTGGATGACGGTGTGGCGTTTCGGCTGGACGAACACCGCTGGATGATCTCAACCTCTACCGGGCATGCGGATACGGTAAATCAACATATGGAAAAACTGCTGCAGACCGAGTATCCCGACTGGCAGGTGATGATCACCACCGTTACCAGCCAATGGAACAACGCCACCATCTGTGGCCCCCGTGCGCGCGAAGTAATGCAGGCGCTGGGCACCGATATCGATCTTTCGCCGCAGGCCTTCCCGTTCATGTCCTTGCGCGACGGCACCGTCGCCGGGTTTCCAGCGCGGGTCGTGCGGGTCAGCTTTACCGGAGAGCTTTCTTATGAGGTCAACGTCGCCCCCCGCCATATGGCCGCCCTCTGGGACAAGGTGATGGACGCCGGCGCGCCGTTCAGTATCCTTCCGGTTGGCTCGGAATCCAACCACGTTCTGCGGGTCGAGAAGGGGTTTCTGTCGCTGGGCCACGAGGTGGACGGCACCATCGACGCCTATGATCTGGGGATGGGTTGGGTCATGTCGAAGAAAAAGCCCGACTATCTGGGCAAACGCTCGGTGATGCTGCGCCGTGCGGGCAGCGCGACCCGGCGCGAGCTGGTGGGCATCCTGCCCGAAGACCCCAACCAGCAGATCCCCGAAGGCGCGCCACTCACCCCCGGCGGGCACAGGCAAGCCACCGAAGGGCTGGTCACCGCCTGCGTCTGGAGCGTGGTGAACAGGCGCTGGGTCGGGCTGGCATTGCTGGAAAACGGACAGGCGCGGCATGGCGAAACCGCCCATGTCCGGCTGCGGGACGCGGTGATCCCGGTCACGGTCACAGAACCGGTCTTTCACGATCCTGATGGCCCGCGGTTGAGGTCCTGATATGAGCTATGACGTCACCCTCCAGCGCTGCGGCCTCGACGCGCTCTTCGATCTCAAGGGTAAGGCCGGTGCCATTCGGGACTGGGCTGGGGACACCCTGCCGCACTGGCCGGACCGCCCCAATACCCGCACCTCTGGAGGCGCGTTGGAACTTTGTCATATCGGGCGCGATCACTGGCTCGCCCGCGCCCCGCTGGAGCAGGAAGAGATGCTGGAAGCGCAGTTCCAGCCCGCCACCTGCCCGGCAGAGATCAGCATCGTGCGCGTTTCGGACACGCTGAGCTTCTTTCGCGTCACCGGGCCGGACGCGCCCGAGGTGATGGCCATCGCCTGCCCGCTGGACCTGCATGAGGCCGCGTTTGGTGTGGATGCTGTCGCCTATACCGAAGTATTTGGCCTCAAGGCCCTTGTGCTGCGCTGTGCGGGCGGGTTCGAATTTGCCGTTGAGCAGAGCTTTGGTGATATGGTCGAGGATTACCTGACCCGCGCCACCGCCTGAGAAGAGAGAGATCATGACCCGCACCCATATCCACAAGTACCAGACCCGCTATCACGCGCAGGCGACCTATTCCAAGGCGATCCGGGCGCGGGGCGATTTTGTGTTCATGCAGGGGCAGGTCGGCACGTTGCTGGATGGGACAGTGGTGGGCGAAGATGATCCGGGGGCACAGGCGGATCAGGCCTGCCGGAACATCAAGCGCTGGATGGAGGAGGCGGGTGGCAGCCTGGCGGATGTGTGCAAGCTGACGGTCTATGTCACCGATATCTCGTACCGCCCGGCGGTCTATGAGGCGATCAACCGCTGGTTCGAGGGGGTGCATCATTGTTCGACGGGGGTGGTCGTGCAGGGGCTGGCCGACCCGGCCCTGCTGGTCGAAATCGATGCAATGGGCGTCATAAGCGACGAGGCAGACGCCGAGATGTGAGCCTTCAACGGGTTGCGGCCCGGATATGGGGCCATCACCACCAAGAGACCGAGGCTCCACACCGAAATCCGCCGTGCCGGTTCACCGAGGCAGAGACACTTGCGCCCGGTCAGGTCTCCAGCACGTTCAGTGCTGCCGCAAAGGGTGTGACCGGCATGTCATAGATGCCCGCACCCAACCGTCCGGCCTGACCTAGCCGGTCGAGGATGCCCAACCCGATCACTGGCCCTGCGCCTTGCGCCACCGCACGGCGTGCGGTGCTGCCCAGCCGAATGTTCAGTGCTCGAAAATAGGGATGCGCACCGACCGACAGGCCGGACATGCGTGCGGTCGCATCCTTGGGCAGAAAGCCACCCAGCGTTGTTTTTTGCGCCGGGCTCAGATCGATGGCCATGGCGCCCAATCCGAAAGTATCGATCACCGCGCTGTCGCCAATGGCACCCAGCGCACGGTCCCAGGGCAGATCGACATCGAACGCTCCAATCGGTGGGCCAGCGGGGATCGTGAACCACTGCCCCGGCAGGCCCGAGACCTGAATGCCCACCACGCACCCATTGCCGCCCGCCGCAGTAACAAAGCTGGATCCTTCGATCCCTTCGGCCCGTTTCATCATGCATTTGGTGGCCGCCATCCAGAGGTTGAGAAACAGTGAGGGGGAGTCCGCCATGAACGCCAGCGCCGTATCGTCGGTAATGCCGCCGGGCGTCCGATCCTTGAGCTCCGCGACCAGAGCTTCGGTCGCCGCTGGCGTCCGCCCGTGGCAATCATCGCCTGCCATCAGCCCGGTAACCGCCAGCGGCACCAGCGCGATCCCTTCGGCCAGCCCCTTGTCCAGGACATCCAGAAATCGCGTGTTGAGCCAGCGTATATGGTCCAGCACCGCCTCGGTGCGCAGCCCCAACCGCATGGCCGGGCGGTTGCCCGCATTGATCGGCGCATAGACCCGCTGCTGCCCGCGCCAGGCATCATAGACTGCGTGCAGCGGCATGTCTGCCGACACCACGGCCGCCAGCGGCGTGACCACGTCATGATCCTGCGCCGGTTTCAGCACGATCTCACCGGTGACAATCATAGCCTCGGCCTGATCGAAATCCCGCGCCAGACCCTGCCAGACGGCAGCGACACAGGCGGAATTGAGGATCGGCGCGGTGATCTGGTCGGGGCTGTCAAAGGCAGGGCCCGCGTGCAGCAGCACATTTGCGGCCAGACCCAGCGCCTCGGCAGCGGTGTCGAACCGGTTCCAGACCGGCTGCGTCACCATCGCCCGGTCAAAGGCAAGCTGGTCGGCAGGATGCAACATCACGCGGGCTCCGGCGGGATGATCCATGTTTCCGAGAAATAGAGGAACGCAGTGGTCGTCTCGTAGCCTGCTTGAACCCGCGTGCCCAGCGCGCCCGGCAGCGCCCGTCCATTGACGATGATCTGCGCCGAACGCGCGGGCACCAGCAGCGAGAACATGTTCTGTTCTCCCGAGGCCACCTCATGCGGGGACAGCTCCAGCGCGCGGGGGACCTCGAACCCCTCCCAGACCAGTTCTACGGTCAGACCCGGTCCGGCGATGGTCTCGGTATACCGGTGGCTCATCGGGTCGCCGCTGGTTCGCACCGCCTGCGCGCCGACCTCGGGCAGGGTGGCAAAACCCGGCGCGCCCGCAAAGGCGGCCAGCTTGCTGATGAAGTTGGTCTTCAGAAACGCTGTCAGATCGGGATTGTCGCTGAGGATCACGTTGGGGGCCTCGGGTGGTCCCGCGACCTGATCCGGGCTGCCGTAAAGCAGCAGCATCTGACCCTGACCAACCGGCGACCAGGCGACGCGAAAGAACAGTGCCATGGCGTTGAAATTGCCCGCGTCATCCTTCAGCAGGATGCCCGGATTTTCACCGGTCCAGTCGACAGTGCCGGGGGTGATAGGTTCGTTCAATGGCATCACGGATCCTCCTGCGGGGTCACCCAGGTCTCGGAGAAGGCCAGAAAGGCGGTGGACATGGTGCGACCAAAGAATTCGCGGCTGGCGACCTGACCGGGCAGGGGCGTGCCGTTTATGACGACCTGCGCCGTTCCGGCCTCCAGAAACACCGAATACATCTCATGCGCCTTGGTGGCCGAGTTTTCCTTGGTCACCTCGACCGGCAGGGGCGGACCCATGTCCCGCCAGATCATCTCGACCGTAATGCCCGAGCCGCGCAAAGTCTCGGAATAGCGCGCCTTCAGGTCGCCGGGCCGCTTTTCGACACTGTCGCAATCCAGCCAGCTCATCGCCTCTAGCCCCTGTTTGCCAATGAAAGTGGGCATCTTGCTCACCCAGCCATCGACGATCCAGCGCATCATGCGCTGGTTGTCGGTCATCAGCAGGTTCGGTACCTCCGGCCAGCCCTGCGCCCGCTCCGGCGCGCCAAGGATCAGCGCCGCATGGCCCCGCCCGTAAGGTGACAGAACCACGCGAAAGAACAGAGCCAGCGTGTCATAGTGGTCCTGCGCGGGGTCTTGTTTCAGATAGATGCCAGGGTTTTCTCCCGACCACTCGACCCGGCCCGGATTGTGGGGAATACGTGTGGTCATGACCAGCTTGCCTCGTAAGCCTTCAGCGCATCGGTGATGAATTCCTTGCGGGCAGCGCCCTGCAGGTGATCTGCCGAGCGGTAGATATCAGCCACCTGATGCGAGATTTCCTTGAGCACCGCGCCGTCATCGCGCCCGTCCTGCGCAGGGATGCGCAGCATGGTATCGCCCGCATAGGTCGGGATCACGTTGCCGGGGACATTGTCGGTGGGTTGGGCCGGGCGCGCGCCGTTCTGCAGGGCGCGGATGGCATTGCGCAAGAGACGCCGCGCCTTGGCCACTCCCCGGTCGGTAAACCCGAGGTTTTCCCGCGCATGGATGTTTCTGGGCCCCTGGCTGACCCAGGCGTCATAATCGCCGGGATCGCGCTGGCGCCTCTCATACGAGCGGTCGGGGTCCTGGCCGTAAAAATCGGTCATGCCATAGCCCACTTTGGTCCTGTCGGTCAGCCCTTTCGGATCATCGTTGGCGGCTGCGTCGCGGAAGTGTCGCCAGGCGATGACCATCGTGTTTGTGTCGTCAACCGGCGTGATCCAACGCGACAATCCGCAGCGCCCGAAATAACGCGGCCCGTCCGGCACCGGGAAATGTCCGCCATTCTGGGTGAAAGAGGGCAGCATGTGATCATGGATGCGCACCCAGACAATGTCATCCACACGCCGTACATTGGTATAGAAATCGCCTGTCCGGCTTTCGTGAAACTCGATCATCGGCATCTCGGCAAAGGCGTCGATGAACTGGCTGCGCACGGCCAGCGTGTGCAGATAGACCACATGAAATGGGTCCCAGGCGTTTTCCATCACCTGCAGCCAGTTGCAGGGCGATGTGATGAGATAGGGCACCAACTCATCACCGTCCTCGTCAAATGTGTCCATCACCGGAAACGGGGGTTGGTCGCCCGCCGGACCCATATAGGCAAAGGCCAGGCCTTTGTATTCGATCACCGGATAGGCTCCCAGACAGGCTCTGGTCCGGACCTGAGAGGCGGGCGGTTCGCAAGGGGTTTCCAGAATGGAACCATCGAGGCCGTACTTCCAGCCGTGATACGAACATCGGATGCCGCCCTCTTCGACGATACCAAACTCAAGGCTCATGTTGCGGTGGCAGCAATGCAGGTGGGTGAGGCCCAGCTTGCCCTCTTTCTTCTCGCGAAACAGAACCAGATCCTCGCCCAGGATGCGGAGGCGATAGGGCAGATCTCCGATCTGGTCTGTCATCGCCACCGGCATCCAGAACCGGCGCAGGTATTCGCCACAGGGTGTGCCAGGACCGACCTCGGTCAGTTCCGGATCGGGCTGCTTCTGCCAGACACTCTGCTGGTCGTGGCCCCGAAAATTGCCCTCGGGCGCTGTGAAACGGTCGATCATGGCATCCTCCGTATGTCTGGGCCGGTGTTGGTCATGCGAATGGGTCCGGCACCGGAGCGGTGCCGGTCCAGATCGATTTGACCTGACAGAATTCCTTGATGGCGTCGGGGCCAAGCTCTCGCCCATAGCCCGAGAGCTTGACGCCGCCGATCGGGCTGGTGGGATCGACGCTGCGGTAGTGATTGACGTAGACCGTGCCCGCGTCGATGGCGCCTGCCACCCGCGCGCCTTTGTCGGGATCGCTGGTCCAGACCGCTGCGGCCAGCCCGTAATCGCTGTCATTGGCCCGCGCGATGGCCTCATTTTCTGTTCTGAAGGTGGCGACGGCCAGTACCGGGCCAAACACCTCTTCCCGCCAGAGCCGCATGTCGGGGGCGACGCCGTCGAAAACCGTCGGGCCGAGGTAGAACCCGTTGCGCCCCGCCGCGGTCTCTCTCCCGTCCAGCAGGCAGATCGCTCCGTCGGCCTCGGCCTGTTCGATCATCGCGGTCACCTTGCGCAGATGCGGCTCGTTGGCCAGTGGGCCTATCTGGGTGTCCGGCAGCATCGGGTCGCCAAAGCGCAAATTGCGCGCCCGGGCGATCAGGTGGGACACGAAGGTCTCTTTCAGGCCGTCCTCGACGATCAGCCGCGATCCCGCCACGCAAGTCTGGCCGTTGGACAGGAAGATGCCCGACATCACGCCGTTGACGGCATTTTCAATGTCACAATCGGCAAATACCACCTGCGGAGATTTGCCGCCCAGTTCCAGTACTGCGGGGATCACGCCACTAGACGCGGCTTCCGCTACCTTGCGCCCGCCTGCGTCGGACCCGGTAAAACTGACCTTGCGGGTCAGCGGGTGACGGACCAACGCCTCGCCCACCTCATGGCCCAGGCCGGTGACCACGTTGAGGACTCCGGGTGGCAGCCCGGCCTGCGACGCCAGCCGGGCGAATTCCAATGTCGAGGCCGACGCCAGCTCCGAGGGTTTGACCACCACGGTATTGCCTGCCGCCAGTACCGGCGCCAGTTTCCAGGCAAGGATCATCAACGGCGAATTCCACGGTGTGATCGCCACCACCGCGCCAAAGGGCATCAGGTGGCCGGTGCTGTGGACGCCGGGGATCGAATTGGCTTGTGGCTCGGGCCGCAGTTTGCGCGCCTCAGTTGCAAAATGCCGGAACCAGACATGCAGCCCAGCGAATTGAGCGCGCACTTCGGTGATCCGTTTGCCGTTGTCGCGGATTTCGGATTCGACCAGTTCGGGCCAGCTGGTTTCCAGAGTATCGGCGATCCGGTCCAGATAGTCGGCCCTCTCTTCGGGGCTGGCAATGGCCCAGGGACCGGTGCGAAAGGCGCGGTCGGCCTCCCGGATGGCGCGGTCGGCAGTCTGCGCGTCACAGCGCGCGATCCGGCTCCACTCCGCCCCGGTCGCAGGGTCGATACCGGGCAGGGTCTCTCCGGTCCAGGGCAGAACCGATCCCGCGATGAAGGGGGCGTAGGTTCGCACTCAGCGCTCCTCGGGCAGAGATTGCGCGACCTGCGCCAGCAGGTCGCCCCGTCGCACCATGCCGCGATTGCCATGGGCGAGGATATGGCCGGAGGCGGGAAAGCCCAGCTCGATCGGTGCTCGTTCGGGTTCTTCGGGAAAGTACAGCATCCCCGCGCAGCCGCCGGCGTCAACGTGCTGACCGGCGGCGCAGCGCCGGTCAAAGAGACCATCGGCAGGGGCGTAGACCGAATGCAGCGGATCGGCGATTTCGACACGGCGCGCCGTGACCGGGGCCGGAGGGCCGCCGGGCAGGACACCCAGATGGCGCAGGCAGCGCATCAAGCCGGTTTCGGCCAGATCAGTGATCTCAGGGTCAACGCCGCCGCCGCCACCCAGTTCGGCAGCGATCATCGGCACCCCGACCCGCGCCGCTGCGGCATTGATCGAGCGATTGTCGTTATGGGGTCCCAGCGCCCAGATCAACGGCAAGCCAAAGGCGTGCGCCAGGCTCATATTGGCGGCCGCCAGCCCCGGATCCTCGACCCGTGCGGCCAGGGCGCAGGGATCGAATACCGACGCCTTTCCGCCCGAATGCAGATCGATGGCCGCGTCCGCGCGGGGCAGAAGCCGGGCCTCGACAAAATGCGCCAGCATCGCAGTGGGGCCGCCATCCGCATCGCCAGGAAAGGCCCGGTTCAGGTTCTGGCCATCCAGTGGCGACACCCGCGCCGACGCGTGCAACGCAGGGGCGTTCAGGGCGGGGATCAGGATCACGTGACCGGTCAGCGCCGAAGGCTCCAGCCGCGCCGCCAGCCGCAGGATAGCGGCAGGCCCTTCGAATTCGTCGCCATGGGTGCCGCCGAGAATCACAACACAGGGCCCCGGCTGCCCGCGCAGGCTAATCACGGGGATCGGATGATAGCCCAGGGGAACCGTGTTGTCGGACCACCTGAGCATCAGATCGCCAATGTTCCGGCCGGGCGCGTCCAGATCGAGGGTCAACTGTATCCTGCTGGGGCGGGTTGGAACTGTATCGGACATGAGGTTTCATAGCATAATTTTTTTGAAAGTGAATTGAAAATAATTGAGCATCATGTGATATGAAGGATAACTACGGGATGCGCCGCTGGTGGTGCCGGAGGAATTGAATGACCATTGCCCGGGCAAAAATCGGAATAGGACGGATCAAGCCGCATATGATGGTCGGGGCCGACATGTCCGCCCCTCCGCCAGCGATCCTGCTTAACTCAAACGAAAGCGTCTTTGGGCCAAGCCCCGCCGCGCGGGAGGCGGCGCGGGCAGCAGTCAGCTCGATTGAGCGGTATCTTGAGAGTCCTGACCGTCTTCTTGCCCCGGCGATTGCCGCCCATCACGGTTTGGACGCCGCACGCGTCACCACCGGGCAGGGCTCGGACGATCTGCTGGCGCGACTGGCGCGGGCCTATCTGGGGCCGGGCGCCGAGTTGATCCGCAGCGCGAATGGTTATCTCAAGGTTCCCAACTATGCCTATGCCAATGATGCCGAGGTGGTGTCTGTGCCCGATGACCATTTCAAGCCCTCGGTCGATCGGATGATCGCGGCACTTAGCGCGCGTACGCGTATGGTCTATCTGGCCAATCCTGAGAACCCGGCAGGCACCTATCTGAGTGGCGACGAGATCCGGCGCCTGCACGCGGCCCTGCCTGACAACGTGCTGCTTGTGGTCGATGCGGCCTATGAGGAATATGTCGATGCCGAAGATTATGAACCGGCTCATATGCTGGTCGAAGAGGCCGACAACGTGGTCATGTGCCGAACATTCTCGAAGGCCTACGGGCTGGCCGGCGCCCGGATGGGTTGGGTCTATGGGGCAGAAGAAGTCGTTGATACCCTGCGTCGGATCGGGGTGACCTTTCCGGTGGCCTCTCCCTCGGTCGCTGCCGCTTTGGCGGCGCTGGAGGACACCGCCCATACGCGCCTTGTTCAGGAAGCGAACCGCAACGGTCGCGACTGGATCAGCAGTCAGATGCGGGCCCTGGGTCTGGGCGTGGTCCCCAGCCAGGGCAATTTCGTGCTGGTTCATTTCCCCGACCCGGAGAAATCCGCAGAAGCAGCGGATCGCTGGTTGCGTCAGGCCGGGATCGCCGTGCGCCGCTTTACCTCGGACGCCTATCGCGACCATATCCGCATCACCATCGGCCATCCGCGGGACCTGAAGGCAGCCCGCGACGGGATTGCCGAATTTCTGAACGGGGACGCTTGATGGCAGGCATATCGCACAGCGTCGGGCAAGTGACCAAGGTCAGACATCCCTCGGGTGCGGCGATCATCGCGGCGCTCAAGGCGGCGGGCTTGCGCGAGGTTGTGGCCGTGCCGGATATTGTCACCAGTGACGGATTGCTCTGGCCGATTTCGCGCGACACGGAGTTTCGTCTGACCCGGATCTGCAAGGAAGACGAAGGTGTCAGCATCTGCGGGGCGATGTCTTACAACGGCACGCGCGCGATCCTGTTGATGCAGCAGACTGGTCTGATGGATTCACTGAACGCAATCCGGGCCATTGGCGTGGAATATGAACTGCCGGTGGTGATGATGGTGGGTTTGCAGGGCAAGGAGCCACACCTTCACCCGGATCAGTCGGCCTCTTACGGTGTGCAGATCATCCGGCCTGTGCTGGACGCGATGAGCCTGTCGCATTCCCTGATCGAAGCGCCGGGGGATGAAGCCCATATCCCGCAGGCAGTCGCGTCAGCCTATGCCGCATCCCGGCCGCATGTCTTTCTGATCGGCCGCTCCCCGGAGGCACCATGACCCTGTATCGTGATGCGGCGCTCAAGGCCCTGATCCCTCATATACGTGACGACGATATCGTGGTCGCCGTCTACCAGAGCTGTTTCGACTGGCTGGCACTGAATCCGCGCCCGCTGAACTACGTCGCGGTTGGGGCGATGGGGCAGGCCTCGTCGCACGGGTTGGGTCTGGCGCTGGCCAATCCGGATCGGCGGGTGATCGTGCTGGATGGTGATGGCAGCCTGCTCATGAACCTTGGCTCGCTGGTCACGATTGCACATGCGGGTGTGGTGAACCTCTATCATTTTCTGTCGGTCAACCGGGTTTACGAAGTGAACGGCGCACATCCACTGCCCGGTGCGGACAAGGTCGATTTCCCGGGTCTTGCGCGCGCCAGCGGCTTTGCCGGGGTGCATGGGTTTAGCGAGCTTGACCCTTTCACCTCGGCGTTGCCGCAGCTGTTGGCAGCAGCAGGACCACAATTCATCGCGATGGAGGTTCAGCCCGGCAAGCCCTATCCCCGCGACTATGCCTATATCCACAGCGCAGAGGCGCGCACGCGTTTCCGGCAAGCGCTCAACCGTCGCTAAGATTGGAACGGGCGAGATCGAGAAAGGTCTGCCCCACCGCCGATACCGGCTTGTTCCTGGACCAAAACAGAACCGCCCGGAAACTCAGCGGTGCGGCGAAGGGCAACGTCACACAATCGGGGATGGTCTCAAGAAAGTCTCGGCTGGAGCCCACGACGGAAACCCCCAATCCTCGCGAGACAAGGCGGCAGATCGCATCCGTGGTGCGGGTTTCATACTGCATCTGCCGCGCGATCCCCTTGGCCTCGAAGAACTGATCGATCTCGAAGCGGAACCGCGAGGACGGCATGTAGGATATGAAATTCTCGCCCGCCAGATCGCGGGCCTGGACAATGGGTTTTTGCGACAGGGCATGACCGGTTGGCACAACGCAGTAAACGTCGCTGTCCTGAATGACGATGCTGTCGAAGGACGGGTTCGCAGGCTCGGCCGTGGTGATCCCGAAATCGTAGTTCTGCGACACCATCCATTCAACCGCGTCATCGCTCGAGGCGATCTCCATCCGGGTCATGGCGCAGGGGCAGGCGGTGGCGAACCTGCCGATCAGGTCGGGTGCCAGCTGTGACGCCCCGGCCGGAGTGACCACCAGGCTCAGCCGGGCATGGCCGAAGGTGCTGATTGCCGCTGCGGTTTCCTTGATATGTTCCATGCCGCTGACGGCCTGGCGCACCTCTTCGACCAGCAGGCGGGCCTCCTCCGTCGGCACGAGAACCCGGCCCGCGCGCTGAAACAGCTTGAAGCCGACCTCGGTCTCGAAATCGGAAATCAGGCGGCTGACCGCAGGTTGCGAGATGCCCAGCATCGCCGCGGCTTCGGTCACGGTCCCGGTCGAAACCACGGTGCGGAACGCATCAACCTGTCGGAAGGTGATTTTCATGATTGTCCTGTTGCTCTGGCCGGATCGGGCTCGGGTCTGCCCACTCATAGCATCAGATTATGGATAGGTCACAGAATTTGCCACATCACTATAGAAGGGCGCGGTTATTGCGGGCGCGTCGAGACAGTGATGAATTCGATCCGGTCGGTCAGGATTTCTTGGAACCCGTGCTGTAGCTTGGCGTCAAAGCTCAGCGTGTCGCCCGCCGACATGGCAAAATCCTCGGCGCCGCAGCGATAGGTTGCGCGCCCCTCGATCATGAAAATAAACACATGCCCTTCGTGCTGGTAGGTGGGTAGAACGCCCGAATCCTCACGAGAAATGCTGACCCGCGCGGACTGGAACGTACCGCCGGGCCCGCCATGCCTGCCCAAGAGCAGGTAGTCATGGGCGTGACCCGGTGTGATGCGTCTGGCCCGAAGCCCATCCCCGGCCCGGACGTGATGCACATCCGCCGCAAGATCCGAATGCGCGAATAGCGCCATCAGCGAAACATCCAATGCGTCCGCCAGCGATTGCAGCGTGCCAAGCGAGGGTGAAACGTGACCGTTTTCGATCCGGCTGATCATCGCGGTCGATATCTGCGCTCGCCCGGCCAGATCGGCCAGCGTCAGGTCACGCTCAAGCCGCAATCGCTGCAGCGTCTGGCCGACCTCGCTTTCGGTATCCGTCTTTTTAGCCACTGCCTGTGTTGCCGATCATGAAATCAGGGGCATTGGTGCTGCGGGATTGACCTGCAGCCCTGCGGGTTCAATCAGTGCCAGCTTCAGAAAAATCGTCAAGGGCCATCTGCCAAGGGGATCGCTGGCCTTGCCTAAATTCGCGGTTAGCGCAGCCAAGGATGGCATGGGAGGGTGCTTGGGCGAGACTGGATCAGCGTCGGCGCCAAGACCCGCAAGCGCTATCCGTGGGCATTGCCATTCGAGGCCATAGACAGGCAAACATGCAGGTCCAGCGCCAGTTCGTCGTCGCGCACGAGTCTCTCCACCGTCTCAGACAGCCATTCGGCCACGTCCCGCGGAATAGGGGATTCTGACAGTAGATGCACCGCGTCGGCACATCTGGCCTGGTCGTCCAGCGCGTTCAGGGATTTTGTTAAGATTTGTGGAAATGGTGTCTGCATGAATATCCGGGTTCTCTCTCTTGGGTACTTGTTGGACACATGTTTTTTGCTTCGTCAATGTCGTTCCCGTATTTTGGCAAGTTTCTACCAATTCTTGCCACTTCGACGATCAATCGCGCCAAATAGCGCTCATTGTTGCAGCGAAAGGTCGAGGCGTGACCGTCGGCGGCAACCGAGCCAAGGTCATATTGCGGCAATCAGAGCGTTTGCGGCCCCAACGAAGCCCGAGGCGGCTACGCCGCTCGCCAAAAACATGCAGATAACTTCCAAAGCACTGAGTTTCATGGTGATCTCACTGAGCAGTTCAACAATGGTTAACGAGTTAGCAGGAACATCGGGGCGGATGCAGTGAACAATATCACATAAGCCAAACTTTCATGGAACGCAGATGCGCCCTGTTTCGCTTGTGAGGCAGCGCTTCGATCAGAAGCTGGCCACCGGGCACGGGATGTAATTCAGCAACGGGACGTGCATCCTCGCTTCAGGCCTCGACCGCTGCTGGCGGCTTCTACTCCCGAGTCAGGGCAAGGTCGCGCAAACGGTATGTATGGTTGGCGGTCAGGATGCGGTCCAACTACAAGGTGATGGTGACTGTCCCAAAAACGACCATGAACGCAACGACGGCCAACACAAACCAAACGACAGCCAGACGGTCTTCGCCCTGAATGTACACAGGATCACCGCACATCGGTCATGACTTGTTGTTGACGGCTTTGCAGTCGCGATGCGTAGCCCAGACGCATGCCACACACTGACCTGATCGGCCGCTCATTCTAAATTTCCATCAACGCGCAATGTACTTCGATTATCCACCGACATAAACGCCGTCTCTGGGCCGATAGAAGATCTTCTGGTTGTGCAACCGTCCCAATAAATCGTGAACTTGGCGTTCTGTTTCCTCTGCCCCTTGTGACGGCAAAGCCTCGGTAAGGCTCCGCAACGACCTTTCGATCAGGTCCATGTCGTCTACCGAAAGCTCGAACATATCGTTGTATTGGGGCATTCTGCACTCCTTGGATAGCATGAAGTCATGATACTATATTTGACGGCTCTCCTCAAAAACTGCTCCTTAGGTCGCACTGACGAAAGCTTGTTGTGGTCGAAACTGATGCTGACACAGGAATCCGGGCATCTTTCAAGACGTTGGGAAAACCAGAAGTGAGGAAAGCGTCGCGGTAAGTTGTAGCGAACCCACAATGTGGGCGGTCAACTAAAGTCGTACCGTATACCGCAACGTCGACAGGTGTTGACTTAAGTATCATTCAGCGCGCGCCGTCACAGGCCGGTCGGGCTTGCCAAGAGGCCTGCTGCGATCCGATCCAGGGCACTGAATATGACAAGGACGTAGTGCTGGTCTGGATCGTCTCACCTGAGCGCGTAGCACCCCCCGGAACCTCCGCCGGGTCTGGAACCACTCATGCACTTATGAAAGGCTTCGCGCTTGGCCTGCTGTTGTGCGTCCCAATCGGCCTGTGACACACCCGGAGGCGCGGTGCCAAATCCATTCGGTCCGGTATCACAGGCTGCCAGAAATGTTGCGCTACAAATTAGCACAGCTAGTCTGAAGAACTGGTTCATGATTCCTGCTTCCTTTTCAAAGCCCATTTGCCCTGCAGCAACCCCGTCGCTGTCCAAGGACTGGATGCCATGGGCAACCTTGGCGAGGCTACATAACAACATTTTTTTAAACACTTAAGCATCACTCGTACTTTCTCATCTTGCAGGGAGCGGTGACGTGGCGATAAAACATCTGGACAATCGAAACATCAGATGTTTAAAATCATCCTATGAGTGAACTTCTATATTATGACCTAAAAGATACAGCGGGTGTAGCGCCTGGCCTTGCGACGCAGGTTTGCCGTGAACTTGGGCGGCGCATTGTCGCCGGGCATTTCTCTGAAGGCGGTTTGATCGATGACGAAAACAAGCTGTGTACGCGTTTTGGGGTCAGCAAATCGGTTGTCCGGGAAGCGATCAAACTGCTGGTGGGCAAGGGGCTACTGGAGGTGCGTCGTGGCAGTGGGACACGCGTGCGGCGGCGTGCAAGCTGGAATCTTCTGGATGACGATGTGCTTGCTTGGCATCAGGGCATTGAACCAAAACCCGAGTTCCTGCGCCAACTGATGGATGTAAGGCAAATGGTGGAGCCCAATGCTGCAGGTTGGGCAGCGCAAACGGCAACATCCGAACAAATCGAAGACATTCGCAATGCACAGCACGACATGGAGCAGGCGACCTCGATCCAAGATTTTGTGGTCGCAGACGCGTTGTTTCACCGTTCTGTCCTGCGTGCCGCAAACAACGAAGTGCTTATCGCGTTGGAGGGTGTGATCTTTTCGGCTCTCCTGAGCTCAATCAAAGTGACAAACAGCGATCCACGCGAAAACAAACGATCGCTGCCGCTGCATCGGCAAGTATTGAAGGCCATTGAGGCTCGCGACAGTCAGGCAGCCACTTCGGCGATGCGAGAGCATCTGGCCGATACCTATGAGCGCCTTTCAGGTGTTTTGCCGGATTTCAACGCAAACCGTGGCGCAAGCGAACAAGAGGGATGAGATGTCCACTGCCCGGAAAGGTGGTCGGGATAGTGGAGACGACACGAGACATGCTTCTACCCAGCCTCGTGTCGTCAGGTTGGCCCGAATAAACGGGAGAACTCCACCAGATAATCCGGCGCAATGCGCCAGAAACATCGACGAGGAGGATATGATGTTTTCAAAGCTTTCGAAAGGCCTGCTGGCTGGAACTGTCGCGACGTCTGCGTTGCTGCCGGCCGGAACAGCATCAGCGGAGGATATGGTTGCTCTGCTGCTTCCAGAGAACGTGAATCCGCGCTGGGAACAGCAGGATGCGGCGGCGTTTGTGCGCACCATGGGTGAGATTGCACCCGACGTGAAAGTTGAGGTGTTCAATGCCAACAATGATACCGCCACACAGCAACGCCAGGCTGAACAAGCGCTGACTCAAGGCGCAAAGGTTCTTGTTGTCATCCCCATCGACGGGGAAAGCTCGGCCATCATTGCGGATACGGCTGCCGAAGAAGGTATCCCGACGATCGCCTATGACCGGATGATCAATTCACCCAACACAACGTTCTGGGTGCAGGCCGATCTGGAAGGTATGGGGTTCGATCAGGCAACCCACGTGATCGAGAACACCAAAGATGGTGATACTCTCGTTTTGCTCAAAGGGTCGCCGACCGATCCGAACGCGGCGGTAATCCACAACGGTCAGCTACGCGCACTCACACCGCTGTTTGAGAGTGGCGCAAGGGTCATGGGCTACGAGAACTGGACGCAAGGCTGGGACCCCGCAATCGCGCGTCGTTCGATGGATCAGGCGCTGACACAACTCGACAACAATGTTCAGGGTGTCGTCTCTTCCAATGATGGTAACGCCGGTGCTGCCATAGCTGCTATGGAAGAACAGGGTATGGCTGGCACTGTGCCGGTCTCTGGTCTGGACTGTACGGTTCAGGCGCAACAATTAATGTTGTTGGGCAAGCAGACCCAATGCGGCTGGCGCCCGCTTGAAGACATGGCCGCCGCTGCAGCACAGGTCACGGTACGTCTGGTGAACGGTGAAGACTTTTCTGATCTTGCGCCACAAACCGTAACCAATGGTGTCGGTGCAGAAGTGGCTTATGTGCCTGTTGGCTCGTACTCGGCCATTGCCGCAGAAGGTGTCGCCTACGTGATCGAGAACGATGCGTCGATCACCAAAGATATGGTTTGCCAAGGCGAAGCAGCCGCAACCGACTTCTGCAAGTAACAAGGTCAAGTTATGACGTCTGAAAACAAAATGGTGGGGCAAGCTGCCCCACCAGCCCACCTTGCTGTGCGTGGGATTCAAAAACGGTTTGGCGGAGTACACGCCCTGCGCGGTGTTGATTTCGAGGTCGCGCGCGGTGAGGTGATGGCCCTTGTCGGAGACAACGGAGCGGGTAAATCTACGCTGATGAAAGTGCTCGCCGGAGCGCATCTTGCCGACGATGGAGAGTTTTTGCTCGATGGCAAGCCCGTCGAAGTAACCTCGCCCAATGATGCAACCGAGCTTGGCATTCAGATCGTCTATCAGGACCTTGCTCTGTGCGAAAATCTGGATGTTTCAGCCAACCTGTCCCTGGGGGCTGAAACCGTTAAACCCGGCTGGCGGTTCCTGCCGCGCCTTCTGCGCCCACTTGACGATCTGGAAATGGAAGTGAAGGCAAAAAAAGCAATCGACAGGCTTGAGGTGCGCACTTTGCAATCGGTTCGAGCCAAGGTCGGCGGTCTTTCAGGTGGTCAGCGCCAGGCAATTGCGATTGCACGGGCTGTTGGGACCGAAAGCACCGTCGTGATGCTCGACGAACCCACAGCCGCGCTTGGAGTTGCGCAGACCCGCCAGGTGCTGGAGGTGGTAAAGCGGTTGCGCGAAACGGACCACGCAGTCGTCTACATCTCGCACAACATGCGTGATATTTTCGAAGTTTCAGACCGGATCACGGTCCTGCGCCACGGCGGCAACGTCGCTACTTACACAACCTCAGAAACGAACCCGGATGAAATTGTCGTCGCCATGACACGCGGTTTGGACACGGAGAACGGCAATGCAGCCTGAGGCCAAAATGACGTTTCTCGATCGGTTCAGCGCTATGCGCGAGACCCAGTTTGGGGCCTTTGTTCCTGTTCTCCTCGCGTTGGCAGCAATCTGGGGGTATTTCGGACTTGTTCTGCCGCTATTTGATCTAATGAACGGGGAAGCAGACAGCTTTCGTGCGATCTTTCTAAGTCCCCGCAATATCTACAACCTGTTCATGCAATCTGCGGTGATTGCCACGCTGGCGGTAGGGATCACTATCGTATTGTTGCTTGGCGAAATTGACCTCTCTGCAGCCGCGACGGCGGGGGTCTGCGCAGCATTGTTAGGGGTTCTCGTGCTGAGCGGCGTGCCGGGCTGGTTGGCGTGCATCATCGTGATTTTCGTGGGCATCGTTATGGGGGCCGCACAGGGCCTGCTGGTTGCTT
This sequence comes from Ruegeria hyattellae, assembly GCF_041537925.1. Lineage (NCBI taxonomy): Bacteria > Pseudomonadati > Pseudomonadota > Alphaproteobacteria > Rhodobacterales > Roseobacteraceae > Ruegeria > Ruegeria hyattellae. The sequence goes on from NZ_JBGOSH010000006.1 coordinate 86,363, forward strand.
ACGTCGGCATTCCTTCTTTCGTCGTTACGCTCGCAGGGCTGCTTGGGTATCAGGGCCTGATGCAAAAGATCCTGCCGACTGGAAACCTGAACGTCGGTGATCCCTTCGTGCGTGGCATCGCCCGGGTTCTTATCCCGGATCTGTGGGGAATTGTGCTTGGGTTGGCTGTTGTAGGGATGTTTGCCTACGCCAACCTGCGCAAGCAATCCCGACGCAAGACACTTGGCCTGGAGCAGGACAGCCCGTTGGCGTTGTGGGGTCAGGTGATCGCTTTTTCCATTATCGTTGTGGCGGTCGTTTTGACGCTCAACGCCTATCGCTCCTTGCCGTTGCTACTTGTGCTGCTTGTCGCAATCACAGCTCTTCTGGGTTGGATCACGACCAGCACACCTTATGGTCGATCCCTGTTTGCTGTTGGCGGTAATGCAGAAAGCGCGCGACGCGTCGGTATGAAAGTCAAACGCCTAAGAGTTTCCGCCTTTGCAATAGTTGGGCTCATGGCGGCAATCGGAGGGATATTTGGGGCTTCCCGTTACGGATCCGTTTCTTACACAGCCTTCGCCGGCGGTTCACTTCTGCTTGAAGCGATTGGCGCCGCCGTGATTGGCGGCACGTCGCTGTTTGGCGGGCGTGGATCGGTCTGGAATGCAATCCTGGGCGCGCTGGTTATCGGGTCGCTCGGCAACGGGCTGGACCTGACAGGGGCGAGTGCGGCTGACAAGCTGATGGTGTCTGGCGCCATCTTGCTTTTGGCCGTTGCAATCGATGCGCTTTCCCGTCCGGGCACAGGAAATGGAAGATAGGAGCGATTGATGTCTGAGCATACGAATATCGATCCACAGCCGGCACTTGATGCAATCCTTGATGTACTTATCCCCGCAAATCCTGGTCGAAACATCCCGGCGGCAGGTGAACTTGGTGTGGCAACATTTGTCACGGAGGCGGCTGCGCATGCTCCCTTTTTCAAGAGCGCACTCGTCGCCTTGCTTTCCCGCGCCGGGGAACTGTCGGATGATGTTACTCCCGATACCGTTCAACAGCTGGAATCCGAATTGCCCGAGGCGTTCAAGCTGCTGTTGGTTGAGACCTATAAAGGGTACTACAGCCGTCCGGACATGCGCGCCAAGGTTGGGGTTGGTGCACATCCCGTACACCCTGCGGGGTATGAGGTTGCGCGCGAAACCCCTGAACTCTTGAACGAACTGACTGCACCAGTTCGTGCCCGCGGTCCGGTGTTTCGCGATCCGGCAGGAGGTCAGACATGAGTCACGAACCAGTGGATGTTTTGATCATTGGCGCAGGGGCGTCGGGCGCTGCAATCGCCTGGTCGCTGCTGGAAACGCGAATGCGCATCTTATGCCTTGAACAGGGCGATCATCTTCCAGACACGGATTTCCCTTCGCGACGCGAGGATTATGAACTTGCACGCTACGGTGCGTTTTCTTGTGACCCTAATGTGCGCGAACTGCAGCAGGACTATCCGATCAACTCGGATGACAGCTGCATCACTCCGGTGAACTGGAATGGCGTGGGCGGGTCCACGATCAATTTCCTTGGCCACTGGCCACGCATGCGCCCGTCAGATTTCCGAACCAAATCACTGGATGGCGTGGGCGAGGACTGGCCGGTCGATTACCACACGCTTGCACCGTTCTATGACATGAATGATCGCAACACGGGTGTGTCCGGGCTTGGAGGAAACCCAGCCTATCCAGACTATACACCGCCACATCCGCCAATCCCGATAGGCAAGCTGGGGCGGACGCTGGCGCGCGGCTTCAACGAAAAGGGCTGGCATTGGTGGCCGTCTGATGTGGCCATCCTTAGTCAAGATGATGACGGCCGTCAGAAATGCGTGAACGCCGGCACCTGCGATCTGGGTTGTGCGGCAGGCGCCAAGGGTGGGACAAATTTCACCTATTGGCCGATGCTCGAAAACGCGGGAGTCGAGTTGCGCACCAATGCGCGCGTCCGTGAGATTCTTGTGGACGAGTCCACAGGATTCGCAACCGGTGTGCTCTATCATGGGGTCGACGGACAGGTGTATGAGCAAAAGGCCGAACTGGTCTTCATGGCGTGTAACGGCGTTGGCACTCCTCGTTTGCTGCTAAACTCCAAATCCAAAATGTTTCCAGAAGGGTTGGCCAATCGGTCCGGCAAGGTCGGGAAGAACCTGATGTTTCATCCTCTCACGGGGGTTGCGGGCGTTTTTGACGAACCGATGAAAGGGCACGAAGGGCCGATGGCCTGTTCGATCCTCTCTCAGGAATTCTACGAGAGCGACGCCACCCGTGGCTTTGTACGAGGCTACGGTCTGCATTCGGGGCGTTCTACCACGCCGATGACCTACGCGCTTGGCGGGTATGGGATCGACAACCCCATCCCCTGGGGGGCGGAGCACCGCGAGATTATGGATGACGTCTATCCTTATCTCGCCGGTCTCACCGTAGTTACGGAAGACTTACCCGAAGAGCAAAATAGCGTCACGCTTGATCCCGAACTCACTGACAGCGACGGCATTCCAGCGCCAAAAATCACTTATCGGTTAGGAGACAACACGCGCGCCATGCTCAGACATGGGGAAGAACGCGCCAAGGAGGTTCTGATCGCAGCCGGAGCCAAGCGCATCCTTCAAAAAGGTGACGATAAGGTTTGGTGGCGGGCAGGCTGGCATCAGATGGGTACCTGCAGGATGGGCAATGATCCCGACACTTCCGTGGTGAACGGATGGGGGCGCTGCCATGATGTGAAGAACCTCTTTATCGTCGATGGGTCGATTTTTGTCACCGCTGGAGCGGTGAACCCGACCTCCACGATCCAGGCGCTGGCGCTCTATATCGGCGACCAGATTAAAACCAACATCGAAACGCTGTTTGATTGAGGGAACGATGGGCTTTCCAACACAAATCTACATCGATGGCGAATTGGTCATCGGCAGTGGTCAAAAAGAGGTTTTCAACCCCGCAACCGAAGAGCGTGTCGCTACTGTAACCACAGCAGGTTTCGAGGATGCCGAGCGCGCGTTGCAGGCCGCCAAGGCCGCTTTCCCTACCTGGGCTGCAACGTCGATCGCGGATCGGCAGATGTGGATGCGACGGCTGCGGGATGCAGTGATTGCCCATGAAGAATTTCTGCGAGATTGCGTGCATCAGGAAATGGGAAAGCCATGGGCACAAACGCATGAGGACTGGGACAGGCTGGTCGCATCCCTGGACTTCTATGCCGAGGAAATTGCCCGCATTCAGGACTATGGTCTCGCCGACCGGGCAGGCACCCATGCCCATCGCATGGTATATGAACCCGCAGGTGTGGCTGTGGCATATCTCGCGTGGAACTTCCCTCTGCTGAATCTGGCTTTCAAGATTGGCCCGGCCATGGCAGCGGGGTGCCCGATCATTCTCCGCCCGTCCGAGGCCACTCCGATCTCTGCTTATGCGGTGGGGTGGCTGTGCGCAAAAATCGGTTTGCCCAAAGGTGTGGTGCAAATTCTTTGCACCGATGGTTACGACGTCGCGGACACTCTGACGGCCTCGACCATTCCGCAAGTAGTGACTTTGATCGGGTCGACCAAGACCGGGCAACACATCATACGTACCGGTGCCACATCCATCAAACGCTATTCGATGGAACTTGGCGGCAACGCGCCGGTGCTCGTGTTTGAGGATGCAGATCTGGATCTGGCCGCTGACATCGTGACCGGCGTGAAATTCTCCAATGCTGGGCAGATTTGCGTCTCACCTAACCGGGTCTTTGTGGCCGAGACAGTGCGAGACGAGTTCACGCAAAAGGTGGTTGCGCGCGCCAAATCGGCGAAGGTGGGTTTTGACAAGACAGCCGACATAACAACCGGCCCATTGATTGACGATCGCGCATGGACGCGCATCAAGGGATTGATTGACGATGCAATTGCAGATGGCGCGAACCTACTCGCCGGCGGGGACAGACCGCCGCACCTGAACAAGGGCCATTACATCACACCAACAGTTTTGGATAACGTGACCGAAACGATGGGGGTCTACCGGCAGGAAACATTCGGCCCCATCGTTAGCCTGATCCCCTTCGCGGATGAAACCCGGTTGATCGAAATGGCCAATGATTGCGAGCAAGGCGGGCTGACGGCCTACCTGTTCACCCGAAATCTAAGCCGGGCTGAACACTATGCCGCGCATCTGCACTACGGCGAAATTCAAATCAATGGGGTGAAGTACGATATCGATCTACCGCATGGTGGTATCGGCCAGTCGGGTATTGGGCATGATTGCTCAAACCTCGCGTTACACGAATACCTCGTGCAAAAGCGGATCACGCGCGCCCTCAATGCGACCGGATTTAGAGGGTTGAACTCATGAAGATTACCCGCGTCACCAGCCATGTTCTAAGCTACGACCTGCCAGAGCCACTGGGTTATTCTCAGCAATACTATCACAAGCGCACAGCGCACCTGGTTGAAGTAGAGACCGACGAAGGCGTCACGGGGTGGGGTGAATGCTTTGGCGCGGGCAACATCGCCCTGGCCAACAAGGGGATCGTGGAACTGGTGATCCAGCCAATGGTTCTTGGAATGGATCCGCTGGATCGCGATGTGATCTGGCACAAGGTTTACAATCTGATGCGCGACCACGGACAAAAGGGGATGCCGCTACAGTCACTATCGGGTGTCGACATCGCGCTGTGGGACATCGCTGGTAAAGTCGCGGGCTTGCCCCTGCACAAGCTCATCGGGGGCACTCATCGCGACCGTATTCAGGTCTACGGTTATGGCATGATGCTCCGACCTGAGAGCACTGACAGTCTGGTTTCCCGCTTCGCCGACGAAGCTGCCGAGATCAGGGAGATGGGATTCTGCGCGACCAAGATGAAAGTGGGGCTTGGCCCGAAAGAGGACGTGCGCCTGATTGAGGCTGTGCGAAAGGGCGTCGGCGATGACTACCGTTTCATGATCGATGCGAACCACGGCTATACGACACATGATGCATTTTATGTGGGTCGCGCGATGGAGGAATTCGCCCCCTATTGGTTTGAGGAACCTGTTGCCCCGGAAGATCTTGATGGATACCGGGAACTGCGTGCCGGTTTGAACGTCAACATCTCGGGCGGAGAAGCCGAGTTCAACAGATGGGGATGGCGCGCGCTGTTGGAAAGCCGGGGATTGGATATCGCCCAGCCTGAAGTTTGCGCTCTTGGAGGGATCACAGAATATCTGCGCGTTCTGGCCTTGTGCCACGCACATTTTACTCCCGTCGTGAACCACGTCTGGGGTTCAGCCGTCGCTGTGGCGACCAATATGCACCTGCTTGCTGCCATGCCGCCCCTGCCAGGCGGGCTCTTTCCGTGGGAGCCAATGCTTGAATTCGACACCACCGACAACAAGTTCCGGGACGAATTGCTCGCGGAACCGCTGAACATTCAGTCTCAGGTAGCGGAGACAGGTGGATTTGCCGCAATTCCAAACAGTCCCGGCTTAGGTGTGGAGCCGAACCGTGACTTCATCAAACATTATTCAAGCGGAGGGTATAGCTGACATGACTGCGTTCGAATTTGTCGGCGTCGATTGGGGTACAAGCTCGTTTCGAGCTTGGCACTGCAGACCCGACGTAGAACCGCTCCAAATCCACAAGAGTGACAAGGGAATGTCCAAGCTCAAGCGCGACGAGTTTGCTCCCTACCTTGAAGAAACCTTGCGCAAAAAAGACATTCCCAGTTCGATTCCGGTAATAATCTGCGGCATGGCGGGCGCGCGCGATGGTTGGCAAGAGGTGCCTTATGTCTCGGTGCCAGCCACCCAGAAGGATATTGTTCGCAATTCTGCACGTGTCGCTGCCGGACCCTATGCTTGCACTATTCTGCCAGGCGTCTGCATAGCGAACGAAGGGCGTTTTGACGTGATGCGCGGCGAAGAAACTCTTTTGTTCGGAGCCATATCGAATGGGGCAAAGGACGGTGTTTTCTGCGTTCCGGGGACGCACTCAAAATGGTGCAGGATCGAGAATGGCAATCTGTTCACCTGGCAGACCGTAATGACCGGAGAATTGTTTGCACTCCTGTCCACCGAGTCCACTTTGTCTGAATTTTGCGGTGGCATCAGAACGAAACTCTACGAAACACCAGCTTTTGAAAGCGCAGTCCTCGAAGTGCTGCACGAACCGACTTCCGCAATTCACAAACTGTTCTCGATACGAGCCAGAGCATTGTTAGACCCAGAAGCAGACCAAAGAGATTTTTCATCGAGGCTTTCGGGGTTGTTGATTGGACAGGAGATCGCCGGAATCAACTGGGATACATCCGCTCTAGTATCACTGGTCGCCAGTGGTCCCCTTGCCGAAGCGTATTGTTCTGCGCTCATGATCGCCGGACGCGATATTGCGATCATAGAAGCAGACGCATCTGCGCTCGCGGGCCTGTCTTTGTTCGCTCAGCAGCTAAATACGCACAATGCCAAGGTGCCGCAGTCCTAGTAAACCGCTGGGAATTCTTGGTCCACTGTTCCCGCCAGAGCTTCGTCGCGGTTGGCTCTATTTTTTGGACTGCTACGCAAAAAGACCCACTACAACCTTTCGCGAGCCAAAGGTTGCAATGGGCAATACTTCGTTAGAGGGATCAACCAGCATGTAGTATTGCTCGGTTGTCAGACGAAAGCTCTTGATCCCTTCAAGGCCGCGCGGAATCACAAAAGGACAGCCGGGGGAGCGGTCGGTCACCCACTAACGGGGACACGCAGCCTCAGCCCATATTTTCGAATACTTCAGCTACCCTCTACCCCCGAGTAGGGGCAAGGTTGCGCTAACAATTGGAATGGTCAGGCCTATCGCTACGTTGCCCAATCAGGCCTCTTGCCAAACGTCTTTTCAATCACAGTGTCGATTCCACACTTGGCCAATTCCATCTCAGCGACTTTGACCTCGCCGTAGCCAAATCCTGAGCCCCCAACAAGACAACACCGAAACAGCAGAGTGGGATCGATAGGAGAATAGACGAGCCGTTATATCTACGTTGGTTGAAAGCCCCGCAGAAACACCTTGAATATCTCCCTAACGCAGATAGCCTGCTGGCCTGGGAGGAAACATAAATGAAAATAATGAATAAACTTTTGTCCGGCGTAGCCTTTGCTTTTGCGCTGTCTCTTGCAGGTCCCGCCGTGGCACAAGACTGCCCGCGGGGTGATCTTGACGAGCGCTACTGTGATGTGGATGGCGACCTTGTTGCCGACATCCCCAGTGATCCAAGCAATCTGGTCGATCCAGACACTCTGATTTTTACCTACACGCCGGTCGAAGATCCCGCAGTTTACAAAGAGGTCTGGGCAGGTTTCATGGACCACTTGTCTGAGAAAACTGGTAAGGACGTCGTATTTTTCGCTGTTCAGAACAATGCCGCACAGATTGAGGCGATGCGTTCTGGACGTTTGCATATTGCCGGCTTTAACACCGGATCCAACCCACTGGCTGTAAACTGTGCTGGCTTCCGCCCGTTCACCATCATGGCCTCTCTTGATGGCCATTTCGGATACGAGATGGAGATCATCACCTATCCCGGCTCGGGCATCGAAAGCGTTGAAGACATCAAGGGCAAGTCTCTGGCCTTTACCTCGCCCACGTCGAATTCGGGGTTCAAGGCACCCTCGGCAATTCTGAAGGGTGATTTCGACATGCTGCCGGAGCGTGATTTCGAACCGGTCTTTTCGGGCAAGCACGACAACTCAATTCTGGGTGTTGCGAACAAGGATTACTTGGCGGCATCGATTGCTAACTCGGTGAAGTCTCGCATGATCCGTCGCGACGTTATCAAGGAAGACGACGTCATAACGATTTACAAATCGCAAACTTTCCCAACCACCGGATTTGGCACCGCCCACAATCTGACCCCGGACCTGCAAGAGAAAATCAAAGACGCGTTCTTCAGCTTCGAATGGGACGGCACCAAGCTCAAGGAAGAGTTCGAGAAATCGAATGAAGGCCAGTTCATCGACATGAACTACAAAGATTTCTGGGAAGTCATCCGGAAAATCGACTCGGCCAACGGTGTCAGCTACTCCTGCAACTAGATCCCGGTCGGGCGGACCATCCGGTCCGCCCCTTCCTGTATGAATTTGAGGGGTGGCTTCATGCTGCGGCTTGAGAAGCTTGTGAAGACGTACAAGACTGGCGACCAGGCCCTGAAGGCGGTTGATATGGAGATCCCGGAGGGTCAAGTGCTGGCCTTGATCGGTCCCTCGGGTGCGGGCAAGTCCACGCTGATCCGATGCATCAATCGGCTGGTCGAGCCAAGCTCGGGCAACGTCTATTTGGGCGATACCGAATTGACCAGCCTGTCGTCAGCCGCGTTGCGAAAGGAACGTCGCCGAATGGGCATGATCTTTCAGGAATATGCCTTGGTCGAACGTCTGACGGTTATGGAGAACGTGCTGTCAGGTCGACTTGGTTACGTGGGATTCTGGCGCAGCTTTCTGCGTAAGTACCCGCAATCCGATATTGACGAAGCGTTCCGCCTGCTGGACCGCGTGGGCCTTGCCCACATGGCCGACAAACGGGCAGATGAATTGTCCGGCGGTCAGCGACAGAGGGTCGGTATCTGTCGTGCGCTCATCCAAGACCCTGCGCTTCTGCTGGTTGATGAACCAACCGCTTCGCTCGATCCCAAGACGTCACGCCAGATCATGCGACTGATTTGCGAACTCTGCAAGGAACGCGGTCTGGCCGCCATCATCAACATCCACGACGTCGCTCTTGCGCAGATGTTCGTCCAGCGCGTCATTGGTTTGCGTTTTGGTGCCATCGAATTCGACGGTTCGCCCGGGGCTCTGACGCCAGAGGTACTGACCACCATCTACGGCGAGGAAGACTGGGAAGCGACTATCGAAAAGGTCGACGACGAAGATGAAATCGAGGCTGCGGAATGAGTGGATCAGCGACCGAGCTTGAAACCCTGATCGGGAAACCGTGGAAGAAACCACCGTTTATCAAGCGCCCCTGGCTTCGCTGGACTCTGGCTTTGGGTTTCGTTGTCTATTTGATCGCTGCCTTCCTGACCATCGACGTCAACTGGGCGCGTGTCTATGAGGGACTGTCACGTGGCAAGGCCTTCGTCCTGGCCTTCACCAGCCCGGATTTCACCACCCGATCGGGCGACATCTATGAGGGGATGCTGGAAAGCATCATCATGACCGTCGCTGCTTCGGTTATTGGTATCGCGATATCGATCCCAATTGCGCTTGGTGCGGCTCGCAACGTTGCGCCATTGCCGGTCTATTTGGTTTGCCGCAGCATAATCGCGATCTCGCGCGCGCTGCAGGAGATCATCGTTGCGATCCTGTTGGTCGCCATCTTTGGCTTCGGCCCCTTGGCCGGTTTCCTGACACTTAGTTTCGCTACCATCGGTTTCCTGTCAAAGCTTTTGGCGGAAGATATTGAAAGTATGGATAAAGTTCAGGCCGAAGCTATCAAGGCCTCCGGTGCCAAATGGTTGCAATGGATTAACTATGGAGTTCAGCCGCAGGTCATGCCGCGCCTAATTGGACTTTCCATGTACCGCATTGACATTAACTTTCGCGAAAGTGCCATTCTGGGACTCGTCGGCGCAGGTGGTATTGGGGCGACGCTAAACACCGCCTTTGACCGTTATGAATACGATACGGCGGCAGCGATCCTGATACTGATAATCGTGATTGTCATGGCTCTGGAGTACCTCTCCGGGATAATCCGGGCAAGGGTGCAGTAATGCCGGTGCACAAGCAGGGAAGCCTCAAGGTTTGGCAGCGCCGCACGCAGCGCGAAAGCCTGACGCATTGGTTGATGTGGCTGGCCGGAGTCGCGATATTTGCTTACTGCTGGCAGCAGATTTCGGAGTCCACCACATGGTTCTTCGTCTGGGATGCGCCCCGGATCGCAAATGACATCTGGACCCGTGCCACCCCGCCGAAATGGGAGTATATTACCCAGCTTGGCAGGCCCATCTGGGATACGCTTAACATCGCGACACTAGGGACGATCATTGCGCTTATCCTGGCGGTCCCTGTCGCCTTTCTTGCAGCCCGCAATACCACACCTTCAGCCCTTTTTATTCGGCCCATTGCGCTATTGATTATCGTCTCGACTCGTTCGATCAACTCGTTGATTTGGGCGCTTCTGTTGATCGCGATAATTGGCCCGGGTGTTTTTGCTGGTGTGATCGCCATTGCAATCCGCTCGATCGGGTTCTGTGCCAAGCTTCTCTACGAAGCCATCGAGGAAATCGACGCGACCCAGGTCGAAGCGATCACCGCCACAGGCGCATCGCGCTGGCAGGTCATGGCCTACGGAATTGTGCCGCAAATCTTGCCTGCTTTCGCTGGCATCGCCGTGTTTCGTTGGGACATCAACATCCGCGAGAGCACCGTGCTTGGCCTAGTCGGAGCAGGAGGCATAGGGTTGCAGCTGTCATCGTCACTTAATGTTTTGGCGTGGCCGCAAGTATCGCTGATCTTGTTGGTGATCCTCGCCGCCGTTGTCATTTCAGAATGGGTGTCCGCAAAAGTACGCGGCGCGATTATCTAGGTGTCCAATCCCGGCATTTGGTTGATTGGGTCAACGACGGGTCTTTCTGGCTCTGAAGTCCAGATTTTGCAGGTGTATTCCTACGGAGTTAGGCCGTTGAGCATCTTGAGACGGCGAGCGTAGATGCACGCGTCCAGGAAGTCGGCGAGGTGGCGCTGCACCTGCTCGTGGCGCTCAGTGGTAGCGCTTGACGGTTGCGTCCATGATGGTTCGGTTCATGCGGACCTTTGGTCCACGGGTGGTTCGACGTCTGGCTCGTTCCGTGTCACCAGCCAGACGCTTCCTCCCAGCTTTAAGGAACTCCTTGGACCAATTGTAATAAGGGGTCACCGCGACCCCGTCGCGACGGCAAGGCTCAGAAACCGAACACTCCCACGCCAGACCATCCAGAACAATCCGGATCCCCTCTTTTGCAAAAAACTTCCGACGCGTCTTACGCTTGGTCTCTTTAACAAGGTTGTCGACCGATCCATTCGGCCCAGTCCTCGTTCTCATTTTCTATCGTTTCAAGGATTACGATGAGCGAAAGACAATCGCTCAGCAAAACTATGCTGCCTGTCTCAAAAACCGTGACGGATTACAGTCTGAGATGAAGTGCCTGAAGACGCTGGATGAGGAGAACGCCAGGTTGAAGGGGTCGAAACCACAACCAAAAGTCTAACTTCTGACCTTTTTTTGCCACATGCCCGACTGGCCTTGATGCGTGTGATGTCAGAAAGCTGTTTTTCGCCAACGGCATAATGCAACCATGGCAAGAAGTCGCCGACTTCCGGTTTCGTCTCTTTGACGATGCCCCTAGGTCAAACAATCCTCTCATTTTGTGCATATCAAACTGGCTAGCGGACGGGAGATGGTGAACATGACATCGGGCAACAGCGCGGGCAACCAATACGGAGCGCCCATTTTTTCCATCAATGGTACTAGGACTTTCAGCGGTCTGGACGGCGATTACATGGATGCCGGGCATCATGGGTCACTTGCGTTGTCGTCCGGGACGATCGGGCTGAGTTTTTCCTCGTCGCATCTGGCAGGCAAGTCGGCGCTGATCTCGAAGGATGGGGATGGAACGCAAGATGGTCATTTCTCGGTCTGGATTGACTACGGCAGCCTGATCGTGACGCTGGAAAACGGCGGCGACACGCGATGGCTCCGGGTTCCCGATCTGGTTCTGGCTCAGGACCAGACCTATCACCTGGCGCTCAGCTTTGGCGCGGACGGGCTGATGATCTGGCTCGACGGGGAGCTTGTTGCGGCGGATCCGGAATGGACAGGCGGGATCGCCGGGAATAACCGGTCTCTGGTCATCGGCGGCAGCCGGGCATGGCGCGACAGCGACCAGGACGACGCGCATTCGCTCTTCGAAGGCGAGATCGGCAATGTGATGGTCTTCAACAAGCAGCTTGCGCAAAACCAACTGCTGTCGTTGGCCGCGGCAGCCGATCCGGCGCTGGAAGATGCGGCCGCTATGGCCGCCGCCATGGAGGATCTGCTGCCGGTGCTGGGCGACCTGCATCACGGGTCCGAGACGCTCCAGGAGATATTAGGTGATCATGGTGTTGACCATCACGGACATTTCGCCACGATGCCGGCGCTGTTTACGGGCACGAACGCCGGTGAAACCCTGAATGGTGGTGCCGCGAATGACGGGATCAACGGTCGTTTCGGCAATGATTCTGTTGCGGGTTGGAAGGGTGACGATATCCTGCAGGGCGCTTACGGCAACGACACGCTGAACGGCGGCTCCGGGAACGACATCCTCGATGGGGGCCATGGCGAGGACACGCTGTATGGCGGTCATGGCAACGACCTTTTGATCAGCCGGGCGGACGCGCGCGAGCCCAAGATCCGGTATGATCCGAACCGCGACGAGGGCGACCCGCTGGGCGAGTTGACCAATGGCAAGCTCTATCCCGATCAGCCGATTCCGGCCGACGATGTGCTGCACGGCGGCGAGGGCAGCGATATCTTCTATTTCCAGACCCTGATCAACGCAAAGGAGCGCTATATCGAGAAGCACACGCGCGACGATGGCTCGATCAACTGGCATGGGGTCGCGGGCGAGAACGACAAACTGCATGACCATTGGGTCGATGCGATCGGCAATGACGTGGTGTTGGATTACGACCGCGACGAGGGCGACCGGATTGTCATCGAAGGACACACGACCGAGATCGCCTCAATCACCTATGGAGACGCCAATGGCGACGGTGTGATGGATCACTCGGTGATCGCGCTCTACTCCGATCAGGGCAAGAATGGCGGCGCGCATAACGATGACTGGCTGGGCAAGATCAAAGTCTATGGCGATCTTGTCAAGGAATCCGATATCGAGCACACGGCGAAACCCGCCTACGGCATCGTGCACACGATCGACGACCTGAACGAGGCGCTGAAGCCGGTCACCAGCGGCACTAACACCGGCCGCATCGCACGGCCCGGCGACCTCCCTTCCCGAGACGACCTCAATATCAACGGTCTCCCAAAACCAGTCTTCGGAATCACGGATAGCCATCAGTTCAGTGAAGAGGCGCGTGCGGCACTGTCTTTTGAACATTCTCAAGCGATGGAGTTATCCCAAGGAACGATCCTCTTCCGTTTCGCAGCAGACAAGCTGATCGAGCATCAGGTGCTGTTTTCAAAGGATGCATCAGGAAATGCGGGCGGCGGCCATGTGACCGCGTATCTCGATGAGAATGGCAGCATCCATGTCCGAGTCCAGGACACAGAAAGGTCATATTATGTCAAAGCTGGCGGAGCTGTTGAGGCGGGCGTGACTTACGATTTCGCGCTGAGTTTCGACGGAGCCGGTGTGGAAATCCTGATGGATGGGCAAAGGGTGGCTTTCGATCCGGACGTCGTCCTAAATCTTACGGGCAACCAGGAATATCTGGTAGTCGGTGCAAATGGCTGGGGTGCTACTCCGGGACAAAACGACCGTGTCTACAGCCATTTCAACGGCACGATCAGCGACTTTGCCATATTCGATCGAAAGCTGGAGAGTTCGGAATTGCTTGCTGCCAGGTCGAACCCAGGGGAGGCATCAGGAACCGACGGCGACGATGTTCTGCAAGGTGACGCGAGTGACGACTTCATCGACGCCGGTGCTGGCAACGACTACGTGAGCGGGCTTGACGGAAATGACGTAATCCTCGGTGGAGAGGGAAGCGACACACTCTATGCAGGCGTTGGCAACGATACGGTTGGAGGCGGGTTCGGTTCTGACGAAATCGGAGGCGGTGATGGAGATGATGAACTTTGGGGCGGTTCGGGTGACGACACCGTCTACGGTGGCAACGGTAACGACAAAGTCGGCTCGGGGTCGCAGAATGACGAGATCCGCGCTGGTGATGGTGATGACACGGTTTCGGCTGGCGATGGCAATGACACGGTATACGGCAACGTCGGAAGTGACGAACTGACTGGCGGCAACGGTGCCGACTTAGTTTACGCAGGCGGCGGTAACGATACGATCTATGCTGGCAATGGCAACGACACTGTCGGCGGTGGCGATGGCAATGATCAGTTATGGGCCGGCGGGGGCGATGATGCAGTCTCTGGAGGTGTCGGCAACGATACGCTGTTTGGATTCTCTGGTGATGATTCGCTTTGGGGAGGCGCAGGTGAAGACTGGCTTAACGGAGGCATTGGGAATGACACGCTACAAGGCGGCGCAGGTGCGGATGTTGTGATCTTCTCGGGCGGCGTCGATCAGGTGATTGACTTTGGCCCGGGTGACCGGATCGACCTTTCGGGTGTTTCGTCCATCACCGACTTCAGCGATCTGCAAGCCAGTCATCTGACGGGCCCCATAGATGCTTTGATCAGCGACGGCGCCGGGAACTCTATGACGCTTCTTGGTGTAGGATCTGCCGAATTGGAGGCAAGCGATTTCATCTTCTAGCTGTTCAGTTCCGGTTTCTGCTGGATCGGATTTGGGATGAATAGATCTAGCTCCGCTGTCCAGATTCTTCAGATATGTGTTTGGGGCGTGTGCCCGTCGAGCACCTGCAGATAGTGGAGAGATGGTCTCGGGGCTGATCTTGGCCGTCATATTTGCGGAATTTGAGCTTTGCGCCCATGATGGCGCGGTTCATGCGCTCGGCCAGGCCATTGGGCCATGGGTGGTTCGGCTTGGTCAGCCGGTGCACAATGCCTTTTGCTTCATAGATCAAGTCGAACCGCATCTTCCTGAATGTGATGTTGTTGTTTCGTAGCTGCTCGGCGAACTGGATTCCATTGTCAGTCAGGATCGTGTGAATGTGACATTCCTGCCGTTCGAGGCGCGCTGTCCGAATTTGCAACTTCTGGTCTTTCTGGCCAACAAAAGCCCCTGATACCGATTGCAAATCACTTATATGTTGGCATCTGATCGGACGGTGCCAAAACCTCCGATTTCACATATCCGGCAATCCGATCAGTGCCATCCAGCGACACCGCGTGCCACCCGTCCGCCGATTGCAATACGATTGGGTTATAAGCCAGTGTCAGGGTCTTCACGACTTTGGATTTGTCGCTCGGTTTCTCAAAAACTTCCGCCTTACGCACATTCGAAAAATAGAACTGATCCTTCAGTAGAAAAGACGTCGCAAAACCCTGTGGCTCTGCCGTAGTTTTGCGCCCAAAGTCGCCAATATCAGCGGCCATCGGATTGACAACATTCCCATCGACCTGATTTTTTCCAAACCACAGATGATGTGAAAACTGGAACAGGTTCCACCGCTCGGAATTATAAAATTCCCGCGTGCCCGGCCACCCGCGCGACAAGGCCAGCCAACTCAAATCAACCAGTCCTGCGTCCAACAACCGTCCCAAAACCAGCCCGGACCCGTAAGCCCCAACACGGTAGCGGCTGCCACCCTGTTGAAACGCCGAACGCACAGACGTGAAATAGGCCATGACCCCTGCTATTTGCGCTGCCCCATTCCAACTGCCGTCAACCCCGAAATAAATGGCTGATCCTCTAGGTTGCCCAATCACACTTTCCGCATACTCCAACGCATGTTCGGCATCTGCTTTCCCACGCTCAGCTGTGATGCTTTCCAACTTGTCATTGTTGTACTGAAAAACCGCGCCGATGTTTATTCCGGCCTCCCACAACGCTTGCGCCTCGTGTTTGCGCAGCACTTTGTGTGGCAGGTTCCGCTCGGGTTGATCTTTGTAAGCATAGTACCGGAACACAGTCCGTACGTTCCGCTCAACCAGCATATCCATCATGCCCTTACGGCGGGTCATATCAAACGCGGCATCAATCACCGTTATCGGAATAAACGAAGGCAACAACTGCGCAGATGATGCCGACGGGCAGACCAATCCTGCACCTGCCATTGCCAACATCTGTCGCCGTGAAACCTGCATCACCCCTCCTGAAATGTAGCCACCGCCACGCTAACTTCGTCAGGTCAAGGCGATGACTTCTGTTGTGCAACACCAATACAATCCAACGTCTGCTTGGACGTTGATCGCATCGTACCACTATACATCAATTTGGTCTCGAAACTCACGCTTGACCGCCCGAGCCGGAGTCGGCGCCATACGTTGATCGAAACCGCCAAGCCAAACTCAGTCAATTCTCAGGCATGGCTCACCGACGTGATCGATCGAATTGCTGATCACAAGATTACTCGACGGGACGTGTTGATGCCCGGGTGCTTCGCTCAGCCAGAATAGTTTGTTCGGGATACACCCCTGAAACCCTGGGGCTTGAATCACGCAACCGAGATGGCGGAACCTAAGTTAATGGGCCCAGAACCTTGGGGGTGGCTCGGGGAGTAGGGGCACAGTTTTATTGCCCGACCGTGAACTACTTCACTGATGGCCAGCAGTGTTTTGCATTATGTTGGAATTGTTAAGTGGTTACGTCAGTAAGACGTCGGTTCAATTGTTTCCCCAAAGGAGTCGGGCACGCATCAGGGCGTGCCCGTTCTTTGTTGGGCGCGCGCGAGGCATACAGCGCTGCACAAGAAACACCGAGCAAACTGAAAGTCACTCATTGGCGCAGTGGCTCAGAACAGGTGGCAGTTGCGCCGATTCCTGCAACAGAGCGCAGATACCTACTTTGGTTCCAGCATCAATTCCATATTGTTGGCTAAAATGTTGGGTATTGATGAGTTTGGTTTGGAATATGATTTTAAATCAACGCTGTAGATATCTCTATTGGTCGCGGAGGTCCGTCTTGGATGTATACCCCACATTGAAACCTTCAAAACTTCGTTGTTCCTGGCTCAGGTCGTTCACCTTGAAGCCGCCGCCCACGGCCGGTAACGCAAAAGTACTCATTGTTCCGCTATTCATTTCTATTCGGTTTGGAGCGTTCTTTGCGTTGTTTCAACGGGTGGCGCATGCCGGTACAATTCCTGCATGGTCAAATTGAGGGACATGTCTGTTGCAGAAAGATCAGCCAACTTTGCAGCCGGATAATTCGGAAAGACAGGCATCAGTCCAGTTGCGCCTCCACGATGCAGATCTCAAGCTGTTGCAGGTCTTTGCCCACGTAGCGGAAGCAGGCGGGCTTTCCCCGGCGCAATACGGTCAGAATATGAGCCTTTCGGCGATCAGTGCCGCAATTTCGAACCTGGAAACACGGATGGGCTTTCGTCTGTGCGAACGGGGCCGCGGAGGATTACAGCTGACGGAAGGCGGTAAACTTGTTTACGAAGAGCTCCGTCCGCTTAGCCACGCGATTGGAACCTTCACGAGGTCGATCGAGGCTTTTAGCGGTGACATGCACGGGCAATTCAGCGTCGCAATGGATGATGCAATCCTTACCAACCTGCGTTGCCCGATCTAAAGGGTCATTCAGAAATTCGCGGAACAGGCCCACGAGATTTCGCTGAATGTCACCATCATGAGCCCCCCCAGTTGGAGCGGCCACTGCTCAACAACGAGTTGAATATTGCCATCGGTACCTTTCGGCAACTGTCTGCTGCGCCCAAGGCCGAAACTGTCTATGTTGAAAGACAGCTTCTTTGCTGCGGCCCTGCGCACCCTGCCTTTGATCTTCAGGAAGGACGCGAAGTCGAACAAGCGGTGGCCAAGGCGAAATACTCGGAACGAAGTTTTGACGACCGGGACATGCATCAGGCGCAGGGGCTGTTTTCCAGCGCCGCAAAGGCCGCCACGATGGAGGCCATTCTGGGAATGGTGCTGAGTGGGTTGTACCTGGGGTATCTGCCCCAGCACGCCTGCAAACCCTGGATCGAACGCGGGGAACTGAAGTCTCTTTTTTCCGGAAACTTACGCATATGACACAGAAATCAAGCTGGTCAACAGTAAGGGGCACGGTGACAAGCGCGTGGATCTTTTCCTTAAAACACTGGCGGAATTCCAAGCTTGGACTTCTTAATTTTGCGGCACCGAAGTTCACTTCAAAAATAGCCTATTTTTTTAGACCTCACACCTGCCATTCTTTCGAAAAATATGTCCCGGAGGCGCTGAAGTGGAAGGTGTGAGCTTGGATTGCCCTGAAACAACCGGATATGCGGCCGAGAAGCGCAGTTTTTCGGACGCGGGGGCTTTGGCATGACTTTGCCCAGCAGCTACGTCTCGCTTCAGGACATCATGCGGACCGCGCGCCGCTGTCGATTCTGCGGGACGAGGGGTGGCTGACGGATATCCGAACCGGGATTGGCGGGGCGCTGGCGACGCAGGCGCTTGCAATTGCAGGGTACGATCAGGCCCTGATTGTGGGAACCGGCCTGCAGGCTCGCCATCAGGCGCAGTGTCTACAGCAGCTGGTTCCGGACCGCCACTTGTCTTTTTTGATCTGGGGACGCCAGGAGTTGCAGGTCAGGGCGGTGGCGCAGGACATTGCGATCTCGAGCGCTACTCTCACAACACTGACTGCGATTGAATAGATCGCGCACCCTAATCTACGACGCTTTGCAAAGGCGCCACTTTCAATTTTGATCGATTTTGATCAATGCGCCACCGTCGTAGCTGCCTTTGTCAAAGACCGGCATGCTGAATGTGCTGATGCGCCCTGCTGGTTCACCCGGCGCAATCGGATTTGATCTTCAGTCGCCGCAAAGGTGCGTGATGCTGCGCAGTAATTCATCGTAGAGATCATTGCCCCTTCGGCAGAAACAGACGGTGCGCGGGTAGAGTCCAAGGACCGCCAGGACGTCTTGATTTCAAGCCATTTTCGAAAGCGTATGGGAGAAGGGTGGAACAGAGGTTCGTTTTGGACGCATACTCGCCAAGAAGCCCAAATCATCATCGAAGAATGGAGGAAACGCTACAATACCAAGAGACCACACAGTGGATTGGGCTACCGCCCGCCAGCCCCACAAAACCATTTTCCCAATGGGAACAGGGCAGACAATGCACTAACAATCAAATTTGGCCCCGCCGGATAGGGCCGCTCAGCGCATCCAATTCATGCGCGCCAAAGTTCGTCAGAACAAAAAAGTGTTTTCTTAATCGATCCCGGAACCATCGGCGGAGATCATCGATTATTTGCAATGATTTTCTCGCATTCGGCTTGCGCGATCCGGCCGGATTCAGCGCGCAAGGGTTGTATCAGTGGCGCAATACGCAATCATGTGGTACTCTGATTTTGGTGGTGTGGGGCATTTTATCCCAGTTTGACACGAGAGAGCTCGGTGCGGCCCATTTAGACGACCAAGTTATTGCAAGGGTCATTGGACCAGGTGTTGGGGTTTTATGCGATATCCCGCCAGGACGGCGGACACCAAGACGGAATCCATCTGATTTGGACGCCGCCCCATCCGACGGGCTATGCGCTAAACGGTTTCACGATCGAACGCCGCGTCTTTGAGGACCAGGAACGCTTCAAGTGCTTTGTGATCTCGCCCGGGGATTTCGATCGGGCGCGCAATCAGGGTTTCACCGATATAGTCGAAGCACGCATCTGGGCGACGCCAACCGACCCAGATGCGCCAGGCAGCGCGCCGTGGAGCTATCGCATCGAGCTTCGCCAGAGCCATCACGATCTGTTGCTAAGCAGCACAGATGCCATCGCGGCATTCGCCGCGCGCGCTGATGGAACGGTGGTTGAGGGACGGTCTTTTGTTTCTTCCGGCTGCCGCCTGCAGGGGCCGAATATAGCGATCCTTTGGATCGTGACGCCGAATCCAGGCGCGCCGATCCAGATCTGCGGGGCTGAAACCGGCCACGTTGGCTGGGAAGGTGCTGAAGTTATCGCCCGCGACGTTCAAGTGCCCTTCCATATGGTGAACCCCGCCACGCCCGATGTGGACGCTGAGAAGGCGCTGGCCCATGCCCGGGCGGCACCGGATGGATTGGATGGCGATTACAACGAGGTCTCGCGCTATGGCAATGCGGCCTATGGACGGGCGTTCGATGTACCGTCTTTCCATATGACGACCCATGATCCGGACGCAAATCAGTCGGGTTGGGACACGACACCGCTTGGGTTTGTGCTTGCGGCAACAGCGATCGATCCAGCCTGGCGGCGGGCCTTAGGGTTCGGGTTTCTGGACACCCTTGGTCTGATCGACGGTGTCGCTTACGACTATCGCCTTTCAGGTCACGTACCGCGCGCGGACCGCGATGAAGTGCGGCTTGATTTTCACACAGTCCCGCGCGGGCAGGTTCTGCCGCGCAGCTTTCGGCTAGGCGATCTTTGGATTTGGAACCAGTCCAACGCGATCGTTGAGGTTGAGGAAGCCGCGGGCCCGCCGAACCCGCTTTGGAAGGGCATCCGGTCGGATGGTTTCTGGCTGTTTCTGCCCGAGCCGACCGAGCGGATCGTGATGGATGGACGCTCTGACGGGTCGCTGGAGCTGATGGGGATGCTGGCGCTTGCGACGGTCTCGACGGTGGTGGAGCCGCTAAACGGACGCACGGTCTTTGATTTTGGGACGCCAGTGCAACAAATCCGTGTACGCGGGTCCGGGTTCTTTACAGCATTCATGCCCCGACCCCTTGCACCAGGTCTGGACCCCAAGGAACCCGTCGAGGTGTCCGAAGTTATCAGAGGCATCCGGTTCCAACCGACTGCCCCGCCCGACCCGCCGAGCGATGTTGCGGCGTTGAACCTAGGCAGCGCGCTTCGCAACGCGCGCCGTCAGCAGCGCGATGACACCATCGGGTTCGAGGTCTCTTGGTTGCCGCCCCTGCGCGTGGATTCCTCTGCGATGCCTTGGTGGCCCGAGGACGCCGAGACCGCGCCCCCAAGCGAGGTCGCGGGCTATCAGTTGGAGCGTGAATGGGACGGTCAGCCCTTCGCGCCATCAAACTCGACAGGTGGCTTGCATATGCCGTCGCGCAACGGCGATCCGCGCACGGATGTCCTTCTGCCCGGCACAGACGTCTTGGATGTCTATCCGCCCGCAAACGCGACCGGGCTGGCCGAGGGGGCCGACGTGCGGGCAATCGATGCCTTCGATGACGTTCCGCCTCCCCTTGGGACCGAGGTCACTTACGGGATTTCGAGCATCGACGCGATCGGACGGCCTTCAACGCGGGCAGTGTCGGCGCCTGCGCGGCTGGAAAAGCGGAGTCGACCGCCGATCCCGATCGCCCCGCCGACATCGTCGGCCGCGGCGGCGGATACCGGGCCGGACGCCTTGGTGACACCCTCCGGTGTGCAGGTGCGGATGTTGCAGACCACCGACCCGGACTTGACACCCGCCGAGCGCGCGCGGGTCGATGCAGAGGGCGATCTTGTGGTGCTGAAATGGGGGTGGGGCCCGGATCAGCGCGAGCTTGACCCGCAGGTCGAGGAATTTCGCATTTATGAGGCAGAGGGGCGTCTGGCCGAGATTACGGCAACAATCACGGCCGCACCAACCCCCTCGGCAACCGGAGGATGGCGGTTGGTCTGCGATCTGTCGCGGCCCATAGAGCCGAACGCCTTTGTCGGGACCACGGTGATTCTGGGGATTGCCTACAGGATCTCGGCGCATGGGGGCGGCAGCTCTGCGATCTTCGATCTGGACGCCGCGGTGGCGGATCCGGGCCGAAGCCCCGTCGGTAGCCTGATGACCCTGATCCGCACCGACGGAGATACCGAAGATCCAGAGGCCTGGGACACGCGTCTTCAGGTCGTGCCCCGCGCTCCTCTGACGGATGCCGAAGCCACTGAAAGCTACGAGGTCGCGCTACCTGCCGCCTGGATCAGAGTCACACCCGGAATCCGCCGTCAGATACGCAGTTTTGGGGTCACCGCTGCGGACCGTGAATTCTACGTGGCCGACCGGCGGGCCGCAGTCGAGTCTGCCCCGCGGACGGGAAACGAAAGCCCGGTCTCCGGGGGCGAGGTCGTTGCGCGCTATCGCGGGCGCCCAATGTTTGCGATTGCGGATTTGGGGCCTGTGACGACGCTGACCCTGGATCGGGCAGGGGCCAACCAGGTTCATCTAGATTTCACCCCCGCGGCCTTTTTGCCAGCCTCGGCCCCCGCGGCGGAACCCTCTATGCGGATCGAGCGCGCCAAGGCAAGCGCAGTGTTGCCGCGGATCGCGATCGAGACAGGCGGCGGCATTTCGCTTCTCGATGCGGGCGGTACGGCCACCCCCTGGGCGCTGTCACCGGCCGATGAAGCGGCGCTTCGGGCTGAGGCGGACGCACGCGCGATCTCGGATCGCTTCCTCGCGCACGCTGCGGCGCGGCTCACAGACATTGGCGATGCCTTCCAGATCGTTGCGGACGCGAACCCCGCAACCCAGCTGCGCGACAAGCTGCCGAACTCTACCGGGCGCTGGGTCTATCGGCTTCGCGCGCTGGATGCGGGCGGGCGTGCCTCACAAGAAGGTCAAGTGCTGGAACTGGTGACGCGAATCCCGCAGGCCGCGCGCGCGTTACTGCCAGAGCTGACGGGCCTGGGATTGACCGGGGGCACCGCCACTGTCGATCTTCTGGTCCGCGATAGGCGCGCGCGGACCTTCCTGGTGACCAGCAACGACACGCGTTCAACTGTCGCAAAGGCCGAGATGTCGGTGATCCGCAATCGCCCAGACATTGACGTCAGCGACCGGTTCTTCGTGCGCGACGATCAGGGCGTCCTTTTGGACACGACCGAGGTCACGCCCGCATCAGACGGTACCGTCAGCCAGAGCTTCGCCGTGCCAGAACGGGCGCATTTCCACGTCTGGGCCTATGCGGTTAGCGCCGATGGCGTACCCTCACGCCTTGTAGGACCGCTTCATGCTTTCCGCGGTTACCCGGTGGAGGCAAGCTGATGCTGGTAAGTCCCCTTACGTCAACTGCGGGTTGGACCTGGGATCTGGGCGTGATGGCGTCCTTGCCTGATGAACTCAAGATGGCTTTCCCGCCGCTGTCACGTGGGGCAGCGGGCGCGACCGAGCCGGTGGTGCAGCCCCTTGCTGTCAACGGAGCCGCCACTGCGATGACGGGACTTGACTATCCCTTCACCGGGCCCTTGCACCATCATCAGGATGGGCCGCTTCATACAGTCTGGGGACGCGCTGCTGATCCGGTGCGCCACCCGACGCTACTGCCGCTTCTGACCCATGGTAATGCCTTGATCGCACTGCAGTTCAACGGCCCCGCTGCACCGCTTGCCGAGGATATCCCGTCCGAGGGACGCAGGGCCACCCAGAACTTCGAACTGGTTGCGGGGACCCAGCACATGGTCAACTGGGTCTCGATCGTGGCGAGTTACCCGCTGGCGCCGGGGATGGACACGCTTGCGGTCCTGCGGGACCTGCGCGCCAAGCAGATTGCCGCCGGAATCGGTGACACGAGCTTCGCCAACCTCGTGACGATGATGGACGGGCTGGAGGCGCCTTTGCGCCTATTGGAGCCGGGCGGAATGCCTGCAACCGGGCGAGAGGTCACGCTGACCCATTCCGGTGGAACGGCGACGGCCACGCTTGAGTTATCACATCGCGGCGACGTGTTGGCCGCCACCGGGGTTGCGCGATCGTCCCTTGGCACTGCGGCGACCCTGACCGTTGCCGGGACGAGCGAAGATATCACCGCACGCACGCGCGGCGGCACGGCCGTGTCAGCGGCAGTACCGGTCGCGGCAGACGAAGCCCATGTCGATGTCGCTGCGCTTCACGACTGGTTCGCGCCGCAAGGGTCTACGGCGCTCCAGCGCTACAACCGCGGCTGCCGGATCACGCCATTCATCAACGGGCCGGAGTTTTTCGACCACCTCTTCACCGAGCTTCACGCGACGACTTTTCCGACGCCTGCAGGCAGTCCGAACCCATTCTTCTACCTTGCCGGATACGCCATCGATCATTCCGCCAATCTGGTCTCGGCCGACCTCGGTGTTCCCAATCGCTCGCTGATCGATGCCGCGACGATGCTGGGCGATGGCGGGGCCGAGGCGCGGTTTCTGGCGCTCCAATTCCTGCAGCTTGAACCCGGATTTGTTGACGACGTCGAACTTGGCGCGCGGATCGCTGCATTGCTTCTGGCCGTCGGAGGCAGCATCGCGACATTCGCACAGGATTCAAATTCCTGGGATCAGGTCAGCTTCTGGGGGCACACCCAGGCGCTGGCCGTTGCCCTGTTCTTCGGTGCTGGCAGCGTCAGCGATTTCCTTGAGAAACTTGAGATCAACCGCGGCGCGATCGATGCCCTCGCCGCGCTTGCAAATAGTGAGGCGCATCTGGACCCGTATCCGGCAGAATGCCCCGATAACCCGGCCTGCGTGTCCTCCAATGAGTTCGTGTCCCTGACCCATGGCGCGCAGAAACGCTTCAACGCCTTCCATCAGAAGATCGCCGTTTTGCGCAATGACGCGGGGCTGCATGCCTATTGCGGCGGGATCGACCTCAATCCGAACAGGCTGGATGACCGGGATCACGGCAAACGGGCACCCTACCACGACGTGCATGCGCGTGTGGACGGGCTGGCGGCGGGTGAACTTGCGACGACATTCTCGGAAAGATGGGCAGCCCGGGCGGCAACAACCCTTGCGGTCGACGCAGCAGGCGCGCTTTCGGGCTTGCCGACGGATGGGCCTGACATCGTGCAGGTCGCGCGCACCTATTTCGGCCCCTCGACCACGGATGCTTCGCGCGCGCTGCCCTATGCCACCTCCGGTGAGCGGACGATCATTGACACCTCGCTGGCCGCCATCAGGCGGGCACGGCGCTATATCTACATCGAAGACCAGTACCTGACCCCGCCGCTTGAATACCGCTCGGCGTTGATCGAGGCCGCGGCCTGGGTCTCGGGCCCTCTGATCATCATTGTGCCCGAGACGCCTGACCAGCCCTTCGGTTTCGCCCCGCGCCAGGACTTCATCGCAGACCTAGAGGCTGCCTGGGGCGACCGGCTGAAGGTCGGCACGATGCGTGGGCAGTTTTCGCGCACGCAAACGAACCGCTCGACGGCCAAAGGGCGGCTTTGGGTGATGGAGGATATCGGCGACACCGACACCGAAATCTCCGTTGGCCCACCAGACCGGGTGCCGGGTGCGCCATTTTGGCTGGTAATCAACGACGAAGCGATGCGGGTGACCGGCAAGGCGGCTGCAACGGCCACGGACGAAAGCGTGCGGCTGCGCGTTGACCGGGGCAGTATGACGAACCTGTTTGACGACGGGAAGGGGTCGAAGGCGGCCGAGCACAAGAAACACACACCCGCCACTGCCGGCATTTTCCCCGGCATCTATGTACATTCCAAGATCATGTTGATCGACGATTGCTTCGCCTCGATTGGCTCGGCCAATCTGAACCGACGCGGGTTCTATTCGGATGGTGAGTGCAACATTTTTGCGCTGCGCGAAGACCTTACCCATGGCGACAACTGGATCCGTGACCTTCGGACACGCCTCTGGAGCGAGTTGGCAGGCGTCTCAGAAGACTATGGCGCTGCCGCCTTCGCC
Source organism: Ruegeria hyattellae (assembly GCF_041537925.1). Taxonomy (NCBI): domain Bacteria; kingdom Pseudomonadati; phylum Pseudomonadota; class Alphaproteobacteria; order Rhodobacterales; family Roseobacteraceae; genus Ruegeria; species Ruegeria hyattellae. The sequence continues at coordinate 111,683 of NZ_JBGOSH010000006.1, forward strand.
GAACCTTCGCGCAACCTCGGGATCTTCGACCGCAAGTTTGTGACCGGCAACCGCTTCGCCCCCTTCGCGGCGCAACCCTACGCCAATGAATTCGCCGTGCAGGCCGATTTCACCGCCTCTACCTCGGCGCTTTCGGGGCTCCTGTTCATCGGCAAGCTCGCTGCCGGGATGGGCCTGATGGTTGCGGGCACGCAATCCGACGCGATCTTCGACAGCTTCATCGACCCCTCAAGTGAGGTGGCGCCATGAGGTTTTCGGATCTGTTCCTTAGCTTTGGCAGCGCATGGCCGCGCGAGTTCATAAACACCGAATGGCCTCCGGACGGAGGCGGGGACATCGGGGTCACATTGGCCCAGATCGACAACGCGGTGCGCATCCACGATGCCGCGACGGATATCGGCCCGGATGGGACCATCACGCTGACCGGCGAGATGAAACTGGAAACCATGCCCGCACCGACCGAGTTCGTAAGCGGCATCTTCCCCACCTTCCGCTTTGCGTTTGCCGGTGACATTGATTGGTCTTCGACGTTCCATTTCGCGCTGCGCTCGACGGGAGAATTTTCGCTTCATATTGACGAATTACCGCTAGAGGTGCTGGTGCCCGCCGACCTTTTGGGTGCGCACCCCGATGAGGACTTACGCGAGACGGACGATGAAATTGAGCTCTCTGAAAGCGCCGATCGGACGGTCATCAAACGCACCTTCCGACTTATCATAGAACCCGAAGGCGCGTTGCGCCTAGAAGCGCATTTACCAATATCGATCGGGCCCTGCCGATTGATGGGGATCCAGATGAAGGCGGTCCACGACCTTACGCTGATCGCCTCGCCGGGCCGGGCCTACAACATTCACGACTGGCTCGTCCGTCCCTTGGACGCGGGCGACTTCCCGCCCGTTGCCGGAGGGGCGCTTGGCTTGGGTGGTATCGAAGTCGACTGGGACGCCGAAGACAGCCCGATGGCAAGCCTTGCGGAAGCGCTGAAATTTGATTCCGACGCGGAACTGGTGCTGGAAGACGTGGTTCTGCCCGCGCTCTTCGTCCCGCCAATCCCACGGCACGGGACGATTGGTCTGCGCCGGGTGGTCAACGATGACGAACCGCTTGAAGATCACCTGACGTTCGAAGGCGCGCCGATCAACATCCCGCTTGGCGACAGCGCAAGCCTGTTCTTCAACCAGCTCTATTTCAAGACACCGGAGCTTGGCAAAGATATGATCGAGGGCCTTAGCCTTGAAGCGGGGCTGTCAGTGGCATTCGGCAGCGACGAAGACAGCAGGTGGGAGTTCGAAATCGGCCTGATAGACGGGGATGTTTTGCGCGTGAGCGTCGCGCGCCCGCTGCCGCCTGCAGGGTCCGAGGATATCCCATTGATTCACCTCGATCTTTGGAAAGTCGTGTTGGATGTGATGCGCTTGCGTGCCGGGGTTTCGTTGCAGGAACTGGCCAAAGACGAACCCGACGCGGGCAAGGCCGTTCAGGTCCTGGGTGATATCCTGATACGCGAAAAGCCCGATGAGGAAAGCGAGGACAGCCCCGTCGAAGTTGAAACCGAGGACGGGCTGCCCTTTGAACTGGCTCTGACCGACATTGGTTGGGATCGCGGTGAATTCTCCGGTGATATCGTCAGCCAGAACAATGCCTCGCTGACCGTCGGCCCCTTCGCGCTAGAGATCTATGAGATGGGACTCGTCGCAGAACACGGCGCGACCTATTTCAGCATCTCGGGCGGGATCCGCCAGGACACCTCGCCCTTTGAGGGCAAGGTCTGGTTTACACGGCTACGCGGACCGCTTGCGGGTAATCCGGACGCGCCTGACTTCAAGTTGGACGGCTTTGGGGCGGAGTTGAAGGTCGAAGACGTGGTTGAGGTCTCGGTCCACGGCATGTTCCGCAACGAACTTTTGTCCGACGGTACGCGGATCAAGGAGCACGGGCTTGGCGGCAAGATCGTCATCTATGCGGGCGGCAACAAATGGGGACTGTCGTGCGACGTCTATTGGGGCGACCAGATTCCGCCCGATGACCCCGCGATCAGCTTCCTTTTGTTCCAGGTGGTGCTGTTTGGCGCAATCCCCATGGGCCCGATGGAGTTGCAACAGATTGAGGCGCTTTATGCCGACGCGCTGACGCCCAAGCTGAAATCCGAGGACACCGAAGCCGGGGAGTTGAAGTATTATTCCTGGCTGAAGAAATCCCGGCCTACAGAAGTCGCCGAAAACCGCGGCCTGACCCAATGGAAACCCGAAGGCGGCGCCTGGGCTTTTGGGGCGGGCTTTGGCATCGGCTTCCCGGGCGTGGGTGACAACTGCAAGTTGGTTGCCTTCGGGCTGGGTTTTGACAGCGAAGAGGCTGCGGGCCTTGTTATCGTGGTCGAATTCTTCCTGTTCAAGGCGAAGAAACCTCTGGCGCTCGGAATCTTCGAGTATGATTTCAAACGCGACGCCTTTGTGTTGCAGATCAAGGTCGATATCGACCTGAAGGAACTGATCGACAACTTTCCGGAAGAATTGAAAATCAAGCTTGGCGGTGAACTCACCTTCGGCAACAAACCCGGCATCGTTGCGTTCGGGCGGATCGAGAAGCAGGACACCTGGCTCGGCGCGACGATCGAGATCAAACTGTCCGATCTCTTCGAGCTGAAGATCCGGGCTGCCTTCTGTTTTGAGTGGGTTGATGGCGAACACACCAGCGTCGGCTTCATCTTCTCTCTGAAGATCCTGGGCGACATTCGCGTTGTGCGGCTGGAAGGTTGGGGGTCGCTCCTGGCGATCCTGCGCTGGATGACCTCGGGTACCGGGGATTTCGTCGCGCGGATCCTTTTGGAGGCGGGCTTTGCCCTGACGCTGTTTGGCTTCCTGCGCTTTGGGATTTCCATGGCGCTTCTGGCCGAATGGCTTGCACATACGCCCGACTTCTTCGTCTTCCGCGCAACCTTCCGTATCGAAACACCTTGGTTCCTGCCCGATGTCTCGTTCACCTGCGAGGTGGTTGAAGGCAGCTTGGAGCCCGCCGCGCGCGGCGTTCTGACAAGCCCGCTTCTAGAGGCCTCCGGATCGTCCGAACTTGGCGTTGCCAAGGCCGAAGTGAACCGCTTGGACGGTCTGGCCGGGTCAGAGACGCCAGCGCTTTTCAGCCACGACGAACTTCCCAGCAGCGGCGCCGCCTGGCAAGGCGAGTCGACCCCGTTACCGCTTCATGGCACGGTGGAAATCCGCTTCTCCGCCATGGTCGCGGATCGCTTGGGGATCGGAGAGATTGATCCTGATCTGGGCAAGCAAAGCACTGGCGATGACGACGTCAAGCTGACGTCGCGCTACCACCTGACGAGGCTGGAGTTGCGTCGCCGCCCGATCACAGGCGGGGCCTGGGAAACCGTTGAGACAATCACCTCTGCCGCGGATACGCGTAAGTTCCGCTGGGCCTGGGATTTGGACACGCGGACAGGTGGAAAGACGGCGCCCAAAAAATTGATTTTGAACGGCTCTACCCCCTTCACGGTCGGTTATTCGAACCCGCTAGCCGATGCCGAAATCCTGGAAGAAAACCCCGCCTTCCCCTGCTGTGTGCGCGCCGAACCCGATGTCGCGCGCTTCGATTTTTGCGAAGAACGTCTTGGTGCTAAGCCCCTTGGCGTGGCGCGAGCCATGGAGTGGGTCGAGCGCGACGGACCGGCGCCGATCCGTGTTCGGGGCGGGGCGCATGCGGTCATCGCGCCAACCCACCCGGGCGCCGATTGCCCCCAAGTCGCAAGCTTCGCGCTTGGCACATCTCCCGTCATTTCACTGACCTCGGAAGAGGATCTGTTTGAGGCGGCGCTCAACTTCGCCTCTGAGGGGCGCAAAATGACCTTGGTGGTCTTGGTCCAGGACGCCGAAGGCGATCCGGTGTCGTTCCAGGTAAACTCGATCTCTGGCGGGGGCGGGTTCTCCACCCTGCGTCTGTCGCCGGGTCAGCCTTTCCGCAGTCTTTCGGTCTATCTGTCGCCCGACTTCGACGATCAGGAGGACGAACTTGAAATGCTTCTGATCCATCATGCCTTTGTGCTGGATTGGATCGAATGCATCACTTGGGACGATCACGTCCAGGCCGAGGCAGATGCCGACCGCTGCGACCGCAACGACAGCGATGGCAACGGGGAGGTCACACCGCTCCTCCCGCGCCACGAATACGAGGTTGCGATCACCACCCAGATCGGCGTGCGCCATTCGGAAACCGACTGGGCAGACAAAACGGTGACCGAGCATGTGCGCTTCCAGACCTCAGGCCCGCCGGGTCTGAACGAAACACCTGAGCCGGGCATGGAATTGCAGCCCCACGTCAAGGACGCACGCGCAGGCGGGCGGGGGCTTTTGTATCGCAGCGAAAGTGTCCATCTGGTGTTGTCTTCGGACCTGAAAGTCTTAGGACCGGGCCTGCCGGGATCGGATGAGTTCGGTTATCGCCTGCCGGTCACAATGACCGTCGCAAGCGCGTTTGAGGCCAACACAGGCCAGCAGACCGCCAAAAGCAGTTTTGAAGGGCGCGAATGGTTCCTGGATCGGCGCGCAAGCGATGTCTTGCGCCTCGCCGTGGTGATGAAAGGGCCGGTGTTCGCACTGACGACCGACGACCTGAAACTGCGCCTGCGTGACCTGAGCGAGACAGGGACCGGGACGTGCACGCCCGAAGAGCCCTGGAATGAAACCCGCCCGCGTCTTGGCGTTGATCCTTTCGATGCACGTGGGCGTCCGCTCTGGCAGTCGCGCACGGGCTATCGTGCTTCGATGCGCCTTGAAGGCAGCCCGCTTGTTGACCGCAACCCCTTTGAGACGGCCGACATTGGCGCATTTCTGGCCACCAGCGGAACTTGGGCGGTCTCCGAGGGCAACCTTGAGGCCACCGGCGAAGCTACGGGAAGGTTCGGAGAAGCCGATTGGGAATATCTGCACCTCGAACTGACCGCCGATCTCGACACCGGTGATCAGATCAGCGCCGCCGTGCTGCTCGACAGTGGGAACGAGGGCGGGGGCCTGCGCTTCTTCCTTTCACGCGGTGCTGGAAACAGCGGCACGCTGGAAGCCCGGCCCGCCGACGGCGGCGCGGCGCTTGGAACTGTCGCGCTTTCGAACCTCGCCGAATCCCTGACGCTGCAGATCGATACCTTCGCGGACCGGATCCGTGCGCGCGCGGGCGGAGAGTCGCTGAGCCTTGATCGCGGCGACCGCTCTGGTGGCCTTTGCGAGATCGGCGCGCGCGATGCCGCCTTGCGGGCGCTGTCCGTGCGCGGCATCGAAATGGTCGGCTTCGATTTCCGCACCAGCGCCTATGAGACCTTTGAGGATCACATCGGATCGATGACCGGCGCGGGCGCCATCGCCATCGGTTCAGGCGCCGAAAGCCTCTCTGTGTTGATGCCACGCCTATCGGGCGAGATCGACGCGGCCATGACGTTGGACACGGACGACGCAGAGCGTGAACGCGTATTCAACGCCGCCGCCGCCGGGCTTGCCCAGCCCTTGCGCGAAACGACGGACCGCCTGCACATGGACATCGCGACAAACGGTTCGGATCGCTGGATCCTGCTGGAGTCGCCCGAGCCAATGGATTTCGTGGAAGAGATTTCCCTGACGCTCGAACGCCGCGTAGTGATCCGCACGCCTATCGACTTTGATCTAGGGCGCCGCTTGCGCGACGCGATTTCCTTGATCTTTGACCGTCCGTCGCTATTCCGTCCGCCGGTGATCGAGCCACCGCGCCGGTTCCGCATTCCGGGATTTGGGGCTTTCCGGCGGCGTTCCATCGGGCGCGCGCTTCCGACCATCGCCGCCCGGCGTCCCGGCGCTTTCAGCCGCAAACTCTTTGAGAAGGTCAAACCCCTACAACTCGCGCCCCCGGCGGCGTCCAAGCGGGGCACTTTCCTTCTGACCTTCGAGCGCAAAGCACTTGTAGTAACCGATGAGCTCACCGGAAAAACCAGACGTTTCAAGCCGCCCATGCTCTCGTCAAGCGAGCGGGCGTCGCTCATAGGCACCCAGATTCGCTTTGACCGTTTGGGCCGGATCATCGACTGGCTGGGGCGCTCGCGCGTCGAATGGCACGAAACCGCGCTGCGGGTGATCCAGAACGCCGAAAAGACGAAAATCCTTCTATTGCCCCCAAGGCCCGGCGCCCTGCCAAACGGCAACTGGCGCCTGCGCCTGAATTTTGAGAGGCGCTGGTTCACGACCACAGATCCCGTGGGTCCCGGCAACTCCTATGTCGCCGACGCGGAGGTGGAATTCTCCATCACCTGAGGTTGCTGGACCCCGCATAATCATGATCAAGCCGGCTTTGTTGCACAAATCCCGTCGGGGAGTCACTGTTTGAATCCAGCGTGGTAGCCGGGGTCATGAGCAGTTGGGCCCGGACGAAGTACAAGACCAAGAACTGGCCTTCGTACAACACAGCGCTGAAGCAGCGCGGATCGCTGTCGGTCTGGTTTGATCCTGAGGTGGACTAGGTGCCACCGCCAAGGCAAGCGTGGACGCCAGTGTTAGTTCAGCGATGCCGCGATCCGGACGTGCCTGACATTGAAGGTCCAGATCGGTATGCCATTGCGGAAGACGACCGGCTTCATAGTTAGCCTTTTGCGGCTGGCCGGTCTGAACTGGGCCGTGCCCGACTTCAGCACCTTGTGCCGCCGCCAGAAGACACTGAACGTGAGCCCGTCATATCGTGGCGGCACCCCCGCTGAACCTCCCCATCGACAGTACCGGAATCAAGGTCGAAGGCGAATGCGGGTGGAGCGCCCGCAAGCTTGCTGGCCCCAAGCGGCGCGTTTGGCACAAGATACATCTAGGGATCAATGGGGAAACACAGGAGGTTGGGGCTGTCGAGGTCACCACCAGCATTATTAGTGACGCGCCCATGTTGCCGGATTTGCTTGTCCAGATCCCACCAGACAAAGATATCAGATCAGTCGCCGCCGACGGGGCCTATGTCACCCGCAATTGCCACGACGCGATTGTCGAGCGCAATGCCCATGCCATCATCCCACCACGTAAGAACGCCAGGCCCAGGGAACCATCAAGCCCGGGCCGTCTCCCGCAACGAGGCAGTAGACGCATCGCGATACCTGGGTCGCGTCCTATGGCGACGATGGAGTGGATACCAACGCCGGAGCCGTGTCGAGAACAAGATGAACTGCATCGACCTCCTTGGCCAATCACTGATAGCAAGGGACTTTGATCGGTAGGTCGCGGAAATCCAGGTCCGCATCGCCGTTCTCAATCGCTATACCGCTCTTGGCATACCTGTCACTGAGGCCGTAGGATAAATCTGCCCGGGGAAAGGGAAACACCGCCTTCACCAGATTTGTGCAACAAAGCCGACCGAGAGCCTTCATCAATCCATGTCGAGAGTTTGGAAGGCGTTGGGCTGCGGCTTATATCGTCGGTGGGGGTTGTTGCGCAATTCACGTTTGAGACGTGACTTTCCCTGCCCCCATTGATGTTATGCTACGCTGACGACCTCGGCGGTGCCGAGCGCAATGGAGCGGTTCATGAGTGCGATGCGGATGTGGATTTCGGCGGTTTGACGGTCGGGGTCTCTTGCAGCGATGCGCTCGCCGAATGCCTTGAGGCAGCGCATCTTTGACGAGGTTAACCGGCATTCCAGCGGGTTCCAGTTGAGGGCCTGGGTTTCGGAAAACGGCCGTACCCGCAAGGCGTCAGATGGTGAATGAAGATATCGCCATGGAGGCCAGTCCAACGTTGCCCAGACTGCCGCGTCAGGCGAGCCTGTGAGGGCCAGCAAGCACATTGTGCAGATGCTGACTGGTGAAGGCCCGGTCGCGCAGGCATTGCGGGAAAGCGGTATCGCGGAAGAAATCGCCTGTTTCCTAACCCAGCAGCGCGGCCAGAGTGCCGAAAGGGCGCTGAACTTTAGCAGTCAGGCGGCGCAGGGTCAGCGGCTCACAGATACGCTAGCGAACTTTGTGGTTAATCTTCTGACCACTGGCGGCTTTCTTGCTGGTCATCGGCAAGGGCAGCAAGCCATAGCCCGGTTCGGATACGATTTGGACAAAGGCCAACATCGCGCGGATGCGCGACCGTTGGCCAGATCGGCTAACAACAACAGCGGAGGTTCCGGTATGAACCAAGTGACCAAAGTTAGCGGGCAATGGGTTCCCAAGGTTCCGCAGATACCAGTCAACGGAACATTCTGGACTTGGCGGCACGATATTCTTGTTCTCGCCGGTGGCCAGCTAGTTGCTATGGAGCGTCCTGTGAGGACGTCTGAACCCGGCATGTTGGACAGTTTTGAGCGAGACACCCGCGAAATGTTCGCCCTGACGCATTTGCGAGAGGCAGAGGTCACCGGAAAAGCTAAGGCGATGGAGGAGATCGCCGACCTCAACAAGATGGTTTGGAAAGCAATGAAAGGTCAGCATGTTGCCATCGGGCCAAGCGAGCCGTCGGGCGCGATCAGCACCCGAAACGATATTGCGAAGAGATTGCGGGAGATAATTCACCCCAGCGCAAGGCGGTTTCGGTGCTTCATCGGTCAAGAGAATGTGGCCAATGCGGCACACGACAATGACCTTTGGGTTCACACAGGCGAGCCCCAACAGCCGTTGGGCTTTTCTGTTGACGATGTATGCGGCTTGTTGAACGAGCCAAGGGACGACTTTGAAAACCCGGCAAGCTGGGGGGTATCAAAGGGGCTGGCTTTGACGGGCCGTGTTCGTCAGCAACTCGACAGTGTTCTCAACACGGTCGGTCAGAGTTTGACCGATCTACCTCAAGTGGCGGGTACTATTGGCGCGCTGGTCGCAATGATGCGCTCAGATCAAACGCCCTTCCCGACAACGCGACGACCCGCCGATATAGATGACCCGGATTTCGACGCCATCTACAACGAAATCAGTACGCATAAGTAGCCACTTCGATGTTGCTTGTCAGCATCCCTCTGACTGGGCACCTTGTCTATGCAAGGTGGCTCGATCACTCAGCGGCCTTCAGCGCGCCCTGAGCGGGCTCAAGAGCTTCGCGAAGGGTTGCCTCAAGCAATCTGGCTCGTTTCGTCTCAGCGGCGCTGAGACTGGCTTCTAGCTGGTCGCAGATGCCCATCAGTTCATCGACCTTGGCGACGATGCGCTTTTGTTCGGCGAGAGGTGGTAGGGGTATTTTTACGGCTTCCAAAATCCCGAGATTGATGTTCTTTTGCGCTGTCGCTGGAGCAAACTCCAAAAGGTTGGATTTCGCAGTCCGTACAAAGAACTCAAAGTAGACTGCGCTTTCGAATTCAGATGCCGGAACGAGGCCGACTACGCTATCAGGAAAACATGCATCAAATTGAAGTATTCCGCTGTCAGCAATGTTGGCCGCAATGGTTATGCATAGAGTGCCACTAGGCCAAACCATGCTCTGCTGAAGCCCACAATCGTTGTACTTTGCCGAGAAAGTGTTTACCCGCCCTTGTGATCGAGCCACATCACCCGTTTGTACCATCGGATAAATACCATCCGAAAAGAGCTTGGGATCATTTCGTGGTCGATGTTTCGACTTACCTCTTCCAAATTTTCCGACTTTGGGAAAAGTAGTCCACGCCCAACCTCTGGGTAAATCAAAGGGAAACTCTTCGGAATTCTGATTAGTCGCTTTGCTCTTTGCTTTGCGCCCGCCCGAGTTGAGCCGTTCGACTTCTTCAGAAACTCTTTCCAGCAAAGCTGAGGCAGGTTCATCATTCGGGTATTGTTCTACTAACTTCCCTCTAACGGCCAAATCGAAAATTGCCTGCCTGATCCCTTTGATCTGATCCTGTCGATGGGTAATCGACGGCAATGCACCTAGTGCAAAACGTGCGCTATCTCGGAACTCTTCGACGATGCTTCTGGCATCAGTCAGCCGGGTAAGACTGGCAGCGGTCAGCTTGTCTCGGGTGGCTTCGCGGCTGTTACGTGCTTCCTCCAACTGGTCGCATAAAGCCAACAATTCATCGACCTTGGCGACGATGCGATGCTGTTCGGCGAGGGGTGGTAAAGCGACTGGAATGCTATTCATCTTCGCTTGGTTCATTTTCGGCTGCGCCGTGCCCGTGACAAATGGGGTCAGATCCGTCGCATTTATCGAAATTTCAAGGAAACGCAAAAAACCCTCTGAAATCCCATCAAGAACGTGAGCATGGTTGTTAACCCAGTACTTACCTCTCGCGATGAACGCTATCGGCTTAGACCGCAATACAAGGTTGGCGCCATCTTCACCAATTAGCAAAAGAGGTTTTTCAAACAAATAGTCATCGATCCTGTCGATAACTCCTGACGCGCCATAGTAGTCATAGGTCTTTTCGCGTTTTTCGCGATCAGCTTTTGAAACTGGCACCCGTTCACTGTCTCTAGATACAACAATGTCTCCAAATCTCACCCAAGCCCATGTTAGGGGAATTGGGTAAGGCTGATCTTCCTGGGACAGCCTTTCCGGCGCGTTTGCCGAAATTCGTCTTCTTGATCGTTCCGTGACGCTCTTATGTTTGGCAATGTCGTTCAAAAGATCATCTACTTCGTCATCTGCGGTTATTTGCGCCGTTAGTCTTCCCCGAACTGCTAAATCCAAAATGAAACGGCGTAGCCTATCCACCGAGTCCGCCGCATCGCTGATCTGATCGTAGTGTTGAAGCAGTAGGGCGGCGTTCATCGCAGCAAAGCCTCCGATAGGATCGACTTTAGCTGATCACGCAAGGCCAGAACTTCTGCTTCTGCTTGCTGTAGATCAGCGGCCAATACTGCAGGGTCGCCAAGATCTTCTTCTTCGCTGTGCGGGTTCTTGATATCGAGGTTGAAGCCGCGCTCCTTGATCTCATCGATTGTGGCTTTCCACGCCTTTGGCCCTGCTTCACGACCGACTCGCGTTTCACCACCCCACCATGCAACGCAGTCGCCCAAGTGACCAAGCTCAATGGGCTTGGTCATAGAATAGGCTTTCCTGTCCGATGGTACTTTGTGCTCCCAGTACCAAACCTCTTCCGTTGGCTTGCCCTTTTCGAAGAACAGCAGATTGGTACCGATGCTAGCATAGGGTTTGAATACCGAGTTTGGCAGGCGAACGATGGTGTGCAGGTTACACTCCTCCAGCAGGTGCTCCTTCAGACGGGTTTTAACGCCCTCACCAAAAAGCGAGCCATCGGGCAAAACAACAGCCGCACGACCATCCTGCTTCAGCAGACGAACAATCAGAGCGAGGAACAGATCAGCGGTTTCACGGGTACGAAAATTCTGGGGAAAGTTCTGCTCGATGCCATCTTCTTCTTTCCCGCCAAATGGAGGATTGGTGAGGATGACATCCACGGCATCTTTCGAGGTCCAATCGCGGTAGGGTTTCGACAGCGTGTTGTCGTGCTTGACGAACGCTGGTGCTTCAACGCCATTGAGTAACATGTTTGTTGTGCAGAGCATGTGCGGCAGCGGCTTTTTCTCCACCGCCCGCAAGTTGCCCTGAATCGTGATTTCATCTTCCGTGGTTTTCACGTGGTGCTTACGCATGTACCGCATGGCGCAGGTTAGAAAGCCTCCTGTGCCGCAGGCAGGGTCCATGATTGTTTCATTTGGCTTTGGGTCTATCCGATCCACCATGAACTGCGTCACAGCGCGAGGGGTATAAAACTCTCCGGCGTCCCCAGCGGACTGCAGTTCCTTCAACAAGCCTTCATAGGCTTCGCCGAAATGGCGCTTCTCGGCCATATCGTTGAAGTCGACAGTGTTCACAACGTTGATGACCTGACGCAGCAACTGCCCCGATTTCATGAAGTTATTTGCGTCCTCGAAAACCTCGCGGACAACAACCGCCCTTGGGCCAGCTTCAACTGGTAGGTCTCGAAGATCAGGGAATAGCGTGCCATTCACGAACTTCAATAACCTGTCGCCGGTAATGCCCTCTGGGTCTGCCGCCCAACTGCCCCATCGTAGCTCTTTCGGAACGGGGGATACGAAGCCGTCCTTGGTAAACTCAAGTTCCTGATCTTGGTCATCAAGGATTTTCAGGAAAAATATCCAACATAGCTGCCCTATTCTCTGAGCGTCCCCATCCACGCCCGTGTCTTTGCGCATTATGTTTCGGATCGTCTTGAGAGTATTATTGATGCTCATCCCGCCTCGGCCTGTTTGAATATTTCGTTTTCTAACTCACGAACGGCCTGTTCGTAGTTTGATTTTCCACCAAACGCTTTCGCTATTTGGATGGGGGTGCCGATCTTGTCAAAGGGTTCGAGCTTCAGCACCCGGTTATCCTCAATCGTTTCAACACCACCATCCGCGTACTTGTCCAGTAGGGCCTCCAGAACAGCCTTTGCGGTATCGCTGTACTTTGCGAAGTAATTCCGCTTCTTGACGTTGTTGGCGCGCTCTGCGCGCGTCAGAGGCGGTTGATCGAAGGCAACATGAAGGATCAGGTCAAGTTCGCTGACATCCTTGCCCACTTCCTCCTCTAGATGATCCAGCAGCACACCGCGCTCGGCCAGTTCTTCTATGATTGCCCGCTTCTTGTCGGCTTCGTTCCAGCCCCGGATAAACTCATCCAGAGAACGGTATTCCTCGACAATCTGTTTCTTCGCAAAGTCTCGGTAAGCCTCTGTGACCAAATGGCCATCGGGTCCAATGTAGCTGATGCGTTCGTTTACGATTGTGGCGCTGACAGAGCCGAGCTTGTACTTGGATTGACCGCCAGTATCATCGCCACCTTCGAAGTCGTCATCATCGTCTTCGCCGCCACCGTCTGGACCATCGCCACCCCCACCGTCAGGTGTCCAGTCGTCGCCATCGATGATTACAACGGGATCACCATCAAATGCGGGATCACGAAACAACTCAGTCGCCTTTTTGAAGTCCATGATGGTGAAGAACATCTTGTTGTGTTCCTCGTCGATCCGGGTGCCACGCCCAATGATCTGCTTGAACATCGTCATAGAGGCAATCGATTTATCCAGCACGATCAGCTTGCAGGTTTTTGCATCAACGCCCGTCGAAAGCAGTTCGGAGGTGGTTACGATGACTGGGAACCTGCTTTCTGGGTCGATGAAAGGGTCTAACTGTTCCTTGCCCTCTTTGCTGTCGCCTGTAATCCGCGTGATGTATTTCGGGTTTTCGATAGCCCTCTGTCCCGCTGCGTTCACCAGCGCTACTCGCATTCTTTCAGCGTGATCGATGTCCTCGCAGAAAACGATAGTCTTGGCGAATGGGTCCGTCGCGTTGAGGAATTCTATCACTCGATTGGCCACCAGCTTCGTCCGCTGGTTCAAAACAAGGATACGATCCATGTCTTTCTGGTTGTAGACGCGGTCTTCAATCTCTTGCCCTAGGTCATCGACCATGCCCGGCTCGGGGCTCCAACCCTCCACGTCGCGGTCGATGTCGATGCGGATGACTTTGTAGGGTGCAAGAAACCCGTCTTCGATCCCTTGTTTTAGGCTGTAGGTGTAGACGGCATCCCCAAAATATCTGTTGGTGGATACATCGCCCGTCTCTTTGGGCGTTGCCGTCAGACCCAGATGGATCGCACTGGAGTAGTAGTCCAGTATTTCGCGCCATGCTGCGTCATCGGCTGCGCTGCCCCTGTGACACTCGTCTATGACCACGAGATCAAAGAAGTCGCGCGATACGGTCTTGAACGCCTTATCTGCCTCGTCTGGCCCTGTGAGCGCCTGATAGAGCCCCAGATGGACCTCGTAGGCGGGATCGATCTTGCGGTTCTTGATCTTGGTCATGACGCTGCCAAATGGCTTGAAATCGTTGACCAGTGTCTGATCGACCAGAATGTTCCGGTCAGCCAGAAACAGAATGCGTTTGGCTTTCCCTGCTTTCCACAGACGCCAGATAATCTGGAACGTGGTGTAGGTCTTGCCCGTACCGGTCGCCATAACGAGCAGAGCGCGGTCCGAGCCCTTGGAAATAGTTTCCACTGTCCGGTTGATGGCCTCGACCTGATAGTATCGAGGCTCTTTCCCGCTGCCATCAGAATAGTAGGGTTGCTCAACCAGCGATCCTTCATCGTCTGAGATGCCACGGTATTTCTTATAACGAGCCCAAAGGAGGTCAGGATTGGGAAAGGCATAAAGCCCAACTTCGTCTTCGATCAACTCGGGCGGTACAGCCGTCTTGTTGTGCGTGGCGAAGGCATCACCGTTGGAACTGAATGCGCTGGGCACATCCAGTATTTCTGCATAGGACAGTGCCTGCTGCATCCCTTGGCTTACCATGTGCTTGTTATCTTTGGCTTCAACGACCGCGAGCGGCAGGCCCTTGCGCCAAGACAGGACGTAATCCGCGAACTTCTTTTTCTTCTTGTTTCGCGCCGACATGTTGCCCCGCACAACAACCGGCCCCGGTGTCAGCGTCACTTCGCGTCTGATTTGTGTAAGGTGGTCCCAACCCGCGCCCTTGATACTGGGCGTTATGAACAGGTCGCAAATATCAATTTCGCTGAGTTCAAGTTTCTCTTTTTTATCCATGATGCAAACAGGTACTTTTCCAAATTTTGCGACACGCGGACAAATCCGCGTGCCGGTCTCTAATCAGTACTTATGTTTCTCAGTTTCCTCAACGCACGTCGTCGCGCCAATTCTACTGCAGCGATCTGATCGTCGTGAACGTGGACGCGATGCAACAGTTCGACACCCGTCAATTGGGCGTGGTCGTCAATAGTTGGACGTGGCAACGTCGCGGCACGCATTGCCTGTAACCCGGCCTGCTCCTCCAATTGCTTGGCAACGGGTAGGTCCTCGTAAACGGTCAACAGTTCGGGCGGCAGGTAGTTCAGGGCGTCCTCGCGCGCCATCTCTATCGCCCACTCATGGCGCACCTGAGCCGCTGACATGCGACCACCGCTCTGAATGAATGCCGCCGCCAGCCGCAATGTCACGCGCCATTGGCGCTCACTCACAGCACGCGGGTCTTCGTCGATATCAATGCCGCCCACGGCGTAGACCGCCTTGTTGTAGGCCTCCGCGACCCGGTGGATTTCTCGGATGGCAGCGAGGTCATCACGCCTGCGTTGCTGCTCTTCAAGAACGGCGTCTTGCTCCGCCTGTGCCGGGTCTATGCAGCCTTCTTCGCCGGTACCGGCCATATGCATGCTCATGCCGCTTCTCCTTCTCTTTGGGCGTCTATCAGCGCCTGAAGCAATGCTTCCTCGTCGATGGGCTCTTCGGCCACCTGTGCCACCTCTTCGGGCAGTTCACCGGCCAAGATGCGATACCAGCTTGCAACCGCATGGGTCGCCTTCGGTTCTTCGACTTCTCGCCGGAAGCTTTCGCCATCGATCACTTGCCACATTTGGTCCGGGCAATAGGCAGGCGGGTAGCCCGGCTCCGTTAGCCACAGCGCCATGGATGGTCTGAAAATCATGTCCGAACGCACCCACATGCCAGTCTTGATATCGTCCGGAATAGCGTCGGCTAGGCGGGCTTCACCCCAAGGGATCGGGTCGCTCCAGCCGAGCGCCTTGTTCAGGTCTGTCATGGTTTTCTCCTTTTCATCGATTGATGCGCATCCCGTCAGATCGATTGATCTACCGGCGACCACCCGTGGAAACGGGTTGGTGGTCAGGCGGGATTGCCTGACGCTCTGGATGCTGGTTTCGTTTGCAGAATACGTATTGATCCTATGGGATTAGCTCCCGTAGGACCCCTCTAAATCCGGAGCACGCCGCTCCCAAGGGCAATAGATTTGGGTTGCCAAGTGATCGTCGGTAGGGGAAAATATAACTAATTAGGTAGATTTCACTTGAAGCAACGACGAAACCCGCCAGTTACTTCGAAACAATATTTTTTAAAGGTTATGTGATTATGGACCGAGGCTTTTGGATTGGTTTTGTCGTAGCCGCAATCATTATTCCGCCAGTTCTGCTGGGTAGCTACGGGATGGCTGCAGATGGTGCCATGGACGCCGTGTCGGCGGGGCTTGGAGCTTTAGCTGCCCTTGTCCTAGCGCTGGTAGTCGGATTGGCGTTTCGAAAGAAAATTCTCGAGTTTTTCAAGCTCAAGTCTGCAGAGTTTGAAGAAGGTTTCGGTGACTTGTCAGACGCTGCAGAGCAAGTGATTGCTGGAGACCAAGGTGCAGCAAAAGAGAAAGTCAAAGAAGCTGCGAAGAAAGTTGCCGGTTGGTACAGCTTCACAAACTTCTATCGTTGGATCATTGGCACATGCATTGCGCTCTTACTTGCCTACGCAGGTTTCGCGGGAACAGCGCTGCTATTTGAACAAAACAGTAGGATAAAAGAGCAAACTACTGTTCTGCAGAACCAGAGCACACTTTTCGAAGAGCAGACAAAGCTCTTCGGCAAGCAAACTTTGCTACTTGAGGAGCAGACCAATCAATTGAGGGAACAGAACAAAAGGTTTGATATCCAGAATGACCTTTCCAGCTTGTCATTGGTATCGCAGCTTCGTCAGAGATTGCTGGCATCTACATTGCTGAATGAATTCCGTGCAAATCTCTCGACCATCGACCAACAACCAATTGCAGAATACGAAACTATACTGAGCATATTCCTTGGAAAAAACACCTTAAGTCTTTTTAACCCGGGAAAGTTGGGTCTGAATTCACCAAACGAATGCACAGCGAATGCTACATTGGTAAACTCCGTTTTTCGCTCACCGAACCCTTCTTCAGTGCGAGCAATAGCCGACCTTGCGGGTTCCCAGAACATCGGTGAAGGGGTTATACGTTCTTTGGAAATTTTGCTTGAAGACGAAAACCCTTCTGTTGTGATTGGCGCGCTCCATGCACTAGACTTGGCAGAAAGTGTTCCGGAAAACTTGACCATAAATCTCTCGAATTTGGTCGAGGCGAAGATTTCCCTGCAGTCTAAAGTAGAATTGAAAATACGGAACAGTCTCGTCGGAAATCTCAGCTGCGAAAACTGCGAAATCTCTGTTGTCAATTCGATGGTTGTATTTAGTCGAAAGGCGAAAGCAACTGTTAAGTCGGCATCGCATTCGATATTGGTTGCGCCTTCAGAATGGGCTCTCGTGAAAGCACAAGAGGCACCACAAGACAACAAGATTGGACTGGGAAGACTGTTCTACACAAAACTCGCCGGGAGTTTCATGCTGGACAACGAGTTCACACGAGTACGTGTCGTAGGGACAGAGCCTGACGAGACTTACGATGTCGTGGAGGGTGACAAGTTCTTTTCGATGAACCTTGATCTCAATACTGAAGTCGTGAATGCAGTCGACGCTGTCGCTGCGAAAGAACAAATTCAGGCAGGGAAACCTGTAGACTTCTTAGGCCAAATCGTTTCTTCCACAGTGCGATTTGGAGATAATTCTCCAGAGGAAATCGACTACAAGGTTGACTTAGATCGAGTAAAGTTCTGCAAGAATTTTGGACAGATTGTGGGGGCTTTGCCCTACTTGGAATTAGCGGAACCACAAGCTTCAGAATAGATTTTGGAAACCAGTCATCAAACGGCTTAGATATTTGTCGTCAAGTCTAATCGACAGCATCTTTGCTCGTGATGTAAGTCTCATATTTACCCAACGTGCAAGGGCACACGCCAACTCGCATAGTTCATTGAATTACGACTAGTCATCAGCGACGCAGCCTTCATTGCATCACGATGCCCTCCAGCAGAGGCAGTGGTCCACGATGATCCAATCCGGTTCGTTTTTCAACTCGGTCAGCGCCTTCTCGTGATCCATGGGCATGCCCTCGTCCACGACGCCTAGGATTGTCACGGCTGGTATCAGGTCGTCGTTTCCATTGCTGAACGCCACTCGCACAAACCCCTCGTCGTAGGGCTCCAGCACCTCACCAGCGGCCAGTACGCAGTCATGGGTGAACGTTTCGACACCTGTGTCCTCGTGCCGCCCTCTAAGAGCGCCAGCTTCAACGTCAACGTAAAGCACATGCTGGCCGACCTCGACGCCCCTCTGCCAGTCCAGCGCCTTGCCGAGGTTGCCGCGCACGTCGCTGACGAAATCCTCCAAGAAGGTTGCTGCCGGTTGAGCCTTGCCCGGTTTGACTAGAAATCCGAAATGCACTTTCGACCCTTCTCTGTGTTTCCACTCGAAGAATTTTCTTCTCGTCCAGTTTTAACTAGGTTCATCCGGAGAAAGGAACCAATCTTCTCCGGTATCAAGCCGATGAGTATAAACTACTGGCGGTAGTTTAATGCCAATGCTGGGAAAGCTGACGCGGTAGGCCAAGAGGCCAAACAGGCGAATTTGAAACCGTGCACCTCCAATGTTCCCATCAAAGGCAATCCCATGAAAGGCGTCTGGTTTGTCGGCCCTCATGTATTCCACCATCTCTTCCGCCAATTCCTCATCCTGATCCAGTAGGACGGTACGAAGCGGATCGAAGGCTTGGTCATAAATCTTGCCGCCTATGAGAAGCGCCGCAAATTCATAGGCTGTCTTCAAAGGAACGAGCGGGCTTAGTGGGGGTTCGGAATATGTTGGGCTCGAGGGATGATCTTCCCACTTCTTGACATGCAAGCCTTCGACCAATTCGACATCCTGCCCAACGGGAGCATCTCTCCAGCGTGATATCGCCTCTTCAACTTGTGATGCCGTGCCACCTCTCTTTTGGATGCGTGACCTTATCTGAGTTAGTGTGTCTTCTTCCGGCACCACAATAGAACCGTCCTTCAGACTAAGCACACCTGTATTGCCGTCTTTTCGTACCTTAGCCCTAGAAGTCAGGTCGCCAAATTGACTTTGGTACTCAGCGCCGCGCTCGAGCTTTTCCTTCAACTGGGTGAGGTCCGGCCCTAGCCCCGAAGCGGCCTTGCGGAGTTCTGGCGCGAGGCGAGCCGCAGCTTCGAACGTGGAGCCAAATAGGCTGTTGCATTCGCGGCAAAGAAAGCGGGAGGTGAGGATGCCTCCAAGGCTATCTGGTATCACATGCTCAAGGCTCAGTTCTTTCGAGCCTAGGCAGGTGATGCACGCCGGATGTTCCCACTCAATTCTCATTTTTGGTTTCTCAAATTTGGGCGTTCTTGGTCCAATTTGCCGCGTAGCTCTGGTTTCCTCAACGAAATAGCAATCTCGGAGGCAAGTCAGATCACCAACAGCGCAATGACGAACCTTGAATACCATTCATACGCGGAATATGTGGGGGTCTATATGGGGCTCTAGTCCCGGTCACCTTTGAAAGGCCCTTTGTTTTAAGGCATTTCATGCGGTATTTTGGTAGCGGAGGAGGGACTTGAACCCCCGACACGCGGATTATGATTCCGCTGCTCTAACCAACTGAGCTACTCCGCCACGGTGAGAGGCGATGTAAGCGAGGCGCAGGAGAGGGTCAAGAGAGAAGTGTGGCCGTTTGATGTGTTTTTTTACCCGCGTAGGGCGGGCTCATGTACCGGTCGAGGTCGCGCCGTCTGCCCGGCATCTGGCAGCCGTTCGGCGGACGAAATCGGCGCTATCCTTCGGGGCGGTGACCGGAATCATGTGGCCGCGATTGTTCAACTCTTCGTAGCTCAGGCCGAATTGCGTCATCAGGCGGCCCTGGGTGGCTGGGTCGAGGATTTCGTCACTGGAGGCATTCAGAACCGCGCCGGGAACCGTTAGCGTGCCATAGCGTGCGACCTGCGCCTCGATACTGCTTGCCGAGGCCTGCAGGTCGGTGCAGGCCCCCAGAAAGGTGCCAGGGCACAAGGCTAGCATACCACCGCCGCGGGTCATGAAATCTTCCGGCGCGGGTTCGGGCGCGAAGACGAGGCGCAGATTTCGACGGCGGAGCACCTTGACCATTGGGGCGTAGAGAGTTTGCGCCAGAAAACTGCGTAGGCGGGGGCCGGTGATCTCGAGCGGTTTGAACACTTCGGGCACTGAACCGACCGGGTGTGTCAAGGGGCAGAGCAGCGCCATGCCGGTAGTTTTGTCGGGCCGGTCCAGTGCCATTGCCAACGCTAGCGCCCCGCCAAGCGAGTGGCCCACCAGAACCGGGTTCTGTACGCCAAGGCGGTCAAGAAATGTCCCGATCACCCTGGCCTGCGCCGCAAGCCCCTTGTCGGTGGCGTTGAACGGGGTGGAATAGCCGCATCCGGGGCGGTCCAGCGCTATCACGTGATGATCGCGGGCCAAATCCTCCATCATGGCATAGGTGAAATGTTGCAAATTGCCGGAAAGGCCGTGGATCAGCACCAGGGTCGGATCGTCGCGCGACCCCGCCTCGACATAGTGAATTGCGCCGCCGGGCAGGTCCAGCCGCGTTCCGGGCATGGGAACGGTGGCCTCGGCCGCGCGGGCGATGGCCCGCGTCCAAAGATGTGCCGCGCCCAATAGCAGCACGATAGCAAGCAGGGTCCAGAGCAGGGTCATCATGGGGTGGGTGTCCAATCGAAAGAGGGTGTTCCAAACCTATCGTGATGCGGGCGCTTGTCTACTGGCCGTTGGCCTCAGTTGCTTTTGTTGATCTCGGCAATACTCGGCAGCGGCAAGGCGTCGAGCAGGCGGAACACCTCGTTCCGGCAGGCCTGTTCGGGCCAATTGCCGGGTTGGAACACCGAGGGCAATACCGGATGCCGCAGGGCCACCCGGCGCCAGCGATGGATCACCAGCGTGCGCAGCGTGGCGATCTGAATTGAACTCAGGGTCTCTGCGCCGGGCCTGTCGGCACTGACCGCGTGCGCGGCATCGCGCAGCGAGGCGCTGGCTTGCGACAGGTCTTCGGGAAAGAGCCGCGATTTGAGCCAAGGGGGAATGGAATGGGCCGTTGCAGTGAACCCGATCAGGTCCTCGCAGTCGTCGGGCAGGGGGCCGGGGCCAAGCGCGGCGTGGCGTCCCAGCGCGATATAGTCTTCGGTCAGCAGCAACGTGTTGAGCGTGTCCGCAGCGCGGCCATCCTCGGCGATCAGCAGGTGCCATTCCGGCACGGGCGCGGGATTTTCATCATAGATGCGCGGGGTCACGGCGGCGGACTGGGCGCGGCCATACTCGGTCAGGAAATGCACCGATCCGCGCCCAATCCGGTCACTGTCGATCCAACCATCTTTGCGTAGCCGGTGCAATGCGACGCGGATCGCTTCGGGCTTCAGCCCCATCGGCTGCAATATGGCGGTGAGCGCCGCGCCCGAGACACGGTCGCCCTTCTTTTGCGCCAGATCGCCGAATAGCGACACGATCACCGACCACACCTTGAAAGCCTGAGGGTCGGCGAGGCGGGCGACGGCGCTGTCAAACCAGAGGTCGGATTTCGTCATT
Source organism: Ruegeria hyattellae (assembly GCF_041537925.1). Classification (NCBI taxonomy): domain Bacteria; kingdom Pseudomonadati; phylum Pseudomonadota; class Alphaproteobacteria; order Rhodobacterales; family Roseobacteraceae; genus Ruegeria; species Ruegeria hyattellae. The sequence continues at coordinate 132,848 of NZ_JBGOSH010000006.1, forward strand.
CCAGCAGTCTAGGATCTGCGCACCTCAAGCGCCATGCGAATTTGATCCGTTTTCAGGCGGCCTGAGCAATATAATAGCTAGCAGGCGTTCATGGTCAGCAGCTCGTATTCGGCGACGGTTTCGTCCTTTTGGTTGGAAAGGGTGACGTGCCAGCGCACTTCGCCATAGTCCGCGTTGCGGCGGGTCTTCTTTTTTACACTCAGGCGCACTTTGATGCTGTCACCCGCGCTGACCGGCTGCATGAAGCGCAGGTTGTCGAGGCCGGTATTGGCCAGTACCGGGCCTTCATCGGGCTGCACGAAAAGGCCGGCCGCGAAGCTCAGCAGCAGATAGCCATGGGCGACACGGCCCGGGAAGAACGGGTTTCGCTTTGCCGCCGCGTCGTCCATATGGGCGTAGAATGTGTCACCGGTGAATTGCGCGAAGTGCTCGATGTCCTCCAGCGTGACCTCGCGCGAAGCCGTGTGCAGCGTCTCGCCGATGTCGAGGTCGTCGAAGTGGCGGGTGAAGGGATGGGCCGGGCCCGTGACCTCGGGCGCGCCGGGCACCCAGGTCTTTCCGATAGCCGACAGAATTTCGGGCGATGCCTGAATGGCGGTGCGTTGCATATAGTGTTTCACGCCGCGCACGCCGCCCAATTCTTCGCCGCCGCCCGCGCGGCCTGGCCCGCCATGCACCATATGCGGCAGCGGCGCACCATGGCCGGTGCTGTCCTGCATCGACTGGCGGTTGTTGATATAGATGCGCCCGTTCCAGGCGGCGCAGCCCTGCACTACATGGGTTGCCACCTCAGGATCATTAGTAATGAGCGAAGTGACCAGCGAGCCACCACCGCGATTGGCCAATGCCACCACGTGATCGAGATCGCGATAGCCCATGATCGTCGAGACGGGGCCAAAGGCCTCGGTATCGTGAACGTGTTGGGCGCGATCAGGGTCGGGGCAATGGAACAGCAGGGGCGACAGAAAGGCGCCTGTGTGCTCATGCGGGTCGCCGAAGACCCGGTCCGCCTCCTGCCCAATGAGATCGGCCTTGGCCAGTACATCCGCCTTTTGCGCGGTGGAAATCAGCGCGCCCATATCCGTCGCCTCGAGCCGGGGATCACCGATGGTGGTGGACGCAAGGCGCGCGGACAGGGCCTCGATCACCGCCTGGGTAAGGGGCTCGGGCGCAAGGATGCGGCGGATGGCGGTGCATTTCTGGCCGGCCTTAGTGGTCATCTCGCGATGGGCCTCTGTGATGAAGAGGTCGAATTCCGGGCTGCCCGGCACCGCATCGGGGCCAAGGATCGAGGCGTTCAGGCTGTCCTGTTCTGCTACGAAACGCACCGCGTTCCGCACGATCGCCGGGATCTGGCGCAAGTGCAGCGCGGTTGTGGCCGAGCCGGTGAAACTGACCACATCCTGCGCGCCGAGATGGTCGAGCATGTCGCCCAGACCTCCCGAGACCAGTTGCAGGGCACCATCGGGCAGGATGCCACTATCCAGCATAACGCGCACCGCCTGTTCCGTGACATAGCAGCTGGAGGTGGCCGGTTTGACAATGGCAGGCACGCCCGCCAGCAGGGTCGGCGCGAGCTTTTCCAGCATACCCCAGACCGGGAAGTTATAGGCGTTGATATGGATGGCGACACCCTGCAGCGGAGTGCAGATATGCTGGCCCAGAAAGGTGCCGTTGCGGGAAAGCTGCTCGACTTCGCCATCCAGATAGACCTGCCCGTCCGGCAACTCGCGCCGCCCCTTGGAGGCAAAGACGAACATCGTGCCGATGCCGCCATCGATGTCGAACTGGTGATCCTTCCGTGTGGCGCCGGTGTCGAAGCTAAGCTCATACAGCGCCTGCTTGTGGTCACTCAGCGCCTGCGCCAGTGCTTTCAGCATCCGCGCGCGGTCGTGGAAGCTCAACGCCCGCAACGCAGGGCCGCCGATATCACGCGCATAAGCCAGCATGGCCTGCACATCCAGCGTGTCATTGCCGGCCTCCGCAAGAGGCTGCCCGGTAATGGCCGAGTCAATGCGACTCGCGCCTTTGCCCGGCTTGATCCAGGTTCCGGCGGCGTAGCTGGAGACTTGCTTAAGTGTCATGGCAATTCCCTTTGATTCTGTTCGAAACGCCTTGGCCAGGTGGCTTACCTGCCCTAGTGCCCCAGCGCGCCCATCTGCTGCGGCAGATAGAGAACGATCACCGGCACCAGCACGATCAGCGCCAGCCTGAAGATATCGGCGACCCAGAACGGTGTGACGCCGCGAAAGATCGTGCCGGTCGACACATCGCCCACCACGCCTTTTAGGATGAACACGTTGAGGCCCACGGGCGGGGTGATCAGCGAGATCTCGGTCACCACGACCACGACGATCCCAAACCAGATCGGGTCATAGCCCAGCGATGTGACCAGCGGGAAGAAGATCGGCACTGTCAAGAGCAGCATTGACAGCGATTCAAAGACACAGCCCAGAATGATGTAGATGCCCAGGATCATCAGAATCACCACAAAAGGCGACACGTCATAGGCGGTTACCATGGCAATCAGCGCTTCGGGTAGACCGGCGAGGTTGATGAAGTTCGAGAATATCTGCGCACCGATCAACACCGAGAACAGCGCGGCGGCGGTAAAGCAGGTCTCTTTCAGGACTTCGAAGGTGGAGGATACTGTCAGCCCACCCCGGAACAGAGCAATCAGAAATGCGCCCGCCGCGCCCATGCCCGCTGCCTCAGTTGGGGAAAAGGTCAGGTTCAGCGGTTCGAAATCGAAGGCCCCGTAGAGCCCGCCGATCACCAGAAAGAAAAGCAGCAGAACCGCCCAGACCGACCCGAGCGCGCGCAACCGTTCTGCCCATCCCGCGCGCTCACCCGCAGGACCCGAGGCGGGGTTGCGCCAGACGGTCCAGCGCACCGCGAAGAGGTAGAAGAGGATGCCCAGCAGACCGGGAAAAATTCCCGCCATGAAGAGCTTGCCGATCGAGGTCTCGGTGAGCAGCCCGTAGATCACCAGAATAACCGATGGTGGGATCAGGATGCCCAGTGTACCGCCCGCTGCGATCGAGGCGGTGCTTAGCTCGTCGGAGTAGCCATAGCGGCGCATTTCCGGCATGGCGACCTTGGACATAGTGGCCGCCGTAGCAAGAGACGATCCGCAGATGGCAGAAAACCCGCCGCAGGCGGCCACGGTGGCCATGGCGATACCGCCGCGCATATGACCCAGAAACGCGTTTGAGACCGCATAAAGCTCGCGCGCCATGCCGCCCTTGTTCACGAACAATCCCATCAGGATGAAAAGCGGCACGACTGACAGGCCATAATCCTGCGCCGTGTCGGTGATTTGCCGCCCGACCATCGACATGGCGGCCTTGAGCCCGCGTTCGGAAAAGATCGAGCCGCCGCGCTCATAGGCAAAGCCCAGCGTTCCGACCAGACCCATCGCAAAGACGATAGGCAGACGGACCAGCACCAGCGCAAGAACCAGCGCAAATCCGATCAGTGCCGCCGTCATTGGGCAGTACTCCTGAGCAGGGCAGGGCAGAAGACATGCATCAGCCCGACGCACACCATCGCAATGGCAGTGAGTGCGGTTGCCGCGGTGATGAACCAGCCGATCAGATAGACCGGGATCGAGAGGTATTCGGTGACATCTCCATAACCGCGCGCCCGCTCGGCCAGGATCCAGACCCGCTGCACCGGCCAGATGAGCATGGTGCCGCTTGCCAGATAGATCACTGCATCCCGGGCCCGGCTGAGCCGGAAGCGGTGAAAAATTCCATCTGTCAGATCAACGGCGATATGGCCATTGGTGACCGAAACAATGGGCAGCACCGAAAAGACCAGAATGGCCATCAGGATGCGGGTGAGCTCGGTCGCGGCCTCGATCGGTGCGTTGAAGGCCGACCGCAGGATCACGTCGCAAAAGGTCATCACCATCAGAAGGAATAGCGCGGCACAGGCCGTCACGACGGGGATGATGCTCAACCTGCGCGCCAGTTTGATAAGGAATGTCATGCAAGGACCTTGATACAGGGGTGGACCCGGCGGGAGGACCCGCCGGATCGCATATCACTTAGCTTCCCGAAAGGTCCGATTTGATCTGTTCGTAGGCGGCATTGGCGTCCACGCCGGCCTCAGAAATCTCAGCCAACACCTTGTCGCGAACCTCTTCGGCGATGGTTGCGAATTTGGACTGATCGTCGTTTGATGCCTCGTTGATCGCATTCCCGTCCGCCGCTTCGGTGGCGGCGCGGCCCTCGGCGTCGATCTCATCCCAGATCTTGCCGATCTCACGGCTCAGCGGTTCGCCAAAGACCTGATCGTCCAGCTTTTTCTGCAGGTCTTCGGGCAGGTCGGCAAAGCTGTCTTCGTTCATGATGAAGGCAAATGAGCCACGGTAAAGCCCGCCGGGCATTTCATAAACGTTCTGCGCCACCTCGGTCAGCTTGAAGCCCTTGCGGGATTCCAGAGGCATCACAACGCCATCCGCCGCCTTCGAGGCCAGCGTTTCATAGACCTTCGGGGCGGGAACCTGAATGCCGGTCGCCCCCAGCGCCGAGCCGACATCACCGCCCACGCCGCCGGGGATGCGCACTTTCATGCCCGAAATGTCATCCAGCGATGTGACCGACGCGTTGGAATGCAATTGCGCGGGGCCGTGGGTGTGCAAGGCGATCACCTTCACACCGCGATGTTCATCCGCATCACGCAGGAACGCGTCATAAGCCCGCCAATAGGCGACCGAGGCCGCCTCGGCCGACCCCTCATAGCCCGGCAGCTCGATCAACTTCGTGGTGACGAAGCGGCCCGGCTGATAGCCGTGGAAGATGATCGAGGCATCCGCCGCGCCATCCATGATCAGGTCCATCTGAGCGGGGGGCGGGGCGATGCCCAGCTTCAGCTCGGCAGTGACTTGGCCGTCGGTGGCCTCTTCGACCATCTCGACAAATTTGGGCCACATCTTGGCGTTTATGCCGTGGGTGGGCGGTGCCCAGCTTGAGATTGTCAGCGTATAGTCGGCGGCCAGCGCCACCGTGCCGGACAGGGCAACGGCCGCTCCGGCAAGCAGCGTCGTCAGTTTGGTGAATTTGACCATTTCGTATCCTCCCTCAGAAAAGCGGTCGCTTGATACCGCGGTAATGGTTCATTTTGTAACCATCAATGCAGGCTCTCCTCGATCCTGCGAAACCTGCGGCCTCGGTATAGTTGATGAATTTATTGACCAACCGTTCGGTTTATGCAAGAAATTTGTCGAAATTATCGCAAAGCGGGCGGAGTATGTCGGACACGATTCTTGCGCATGATCACGGCGACTGGGTGGAGCTTACCCTGAACCGCCCGGACAGGCTGAACAGCTTTACCGAAGAGATGCATCTTGCCCTGCGCGCCGCGTTCGAACATGCGCGGCAAGACGGCGCGCGGGCGATCCTGCTGACCGGTGCGGGGCGCGGATTCTGTGCGGGGCAGGATTTGGGCGACCGCGATCCTGCAAAGATGGATGGCCCGCCCGATCTGGGTCACACGGTCCGGACATTCTATGCGCCGCTCATACGGCTGATCCGGTCGCTGGAGTTTCCGGTCGTCTGCGCCGTCAACGGGGTCGCGGCGGGGGCCGGGGCCAATCTGGCGCTGGCTTGCGATATTGTTCTGGCAGGCGACGGCGCGCGGTTCATCCAGTCTTTCGCCAAGGTCGGGCTGATCCCGGATACCGGCGGCAGCTGGCACCTGCCACGCCTGTTGGGCGAGGCGCGAGCCAAGGGCCTGGCGCTTACCGCCGAACCGCTTTCGGCTCGGCAGGCCGAAGACTGGGGGCTGATCTGGAAGGCGCTGCCGGATGAGGCGTTGATGGACGAGGCGCGGGTGTTGACCACCCGTCTGGCGCAGGGGCCGACGCTGGGCCTCGGATTGACCAAGCAGGCCATTCAAGCTGCCGCCACCAACAGCCTGACGGATCAACTGGAGTTGGAGGCCGACGCGATGAAGACCTGCGGCGAGAGCGCCGATTATGCCGAGGGCGTGTCTGCCTTTCTGCAAAAGCGCGCACCGGTCTTCAAGGGGCGCTGACCATGACGCCTGCCGAACGCGCCGCCAAAGCTGCCGCCGCCATGTGGGCCACAGATATGGCCTCGAAATGGGCTGGAATGGAGCTTGTCGAGGTCGACGAGGCCCGCGCGGTGCTGGAGCTGACCATCGCCCAGCACCATTGCAACGGACACGGCATCTGCCATGGCGGAGTCACCTTCATGCTGGCCGACAGCGCCTTTGCCTTTGCCTGCAACAGCCGCAACCGCTCCACCGTCGCCCAGACAAACGCGATCACCTTTGTCACGCCGGGGCGGCTGGGCGATCGTTTGCGCGCCGAGGCGCGTGAGGTCAGCCTGACCGGGCGCAGCGGCCTATACGATGTAACCATCGCCAATCAGAGCGGCCAGACGATTGCTGAGTTTCGCGGCTGTTCGCGAGCGATCGGCGGCACGCTCTTTGACGAAGACTGAGACGAGGAGGACGCCATGAAGGATCTGACCCCCGACCGTGGTACGCTTAACCCGATCGAGATCGCCTCGATCGACGAGATTCGGGCACAGCAGTTGCAGCGACTGAAATGGTCGCTGCACCATGCCTATAAAAATGTGGCAATGTACCGGCAGCGTTTTGACGACGCGGGGGTGCATCCGGGCGATCTGCACAGCCTGAGCGATCTGGCGAAGTTCCCCTTCACGATCAAATCCGACCTGCGCGACAATTACCCGTTTGGCCTGTTTGCGGTTCCACGCGATCAAATCCTCCGCATCCATGCGTCATCCGGCACCACAGGCAAACCGACAGTGGTGGGCTATACCAAGCGTGACATCGACAACTGGGCCGATCTTGTGGCGCGGTCGATGCGGGCCAGCGGCACCCGGCCCGGCGATCTGGTGCATGTGGCCTATGGCTATGGCCTATTTACCGGCGGGTTGGGCGCGCATTACGGGGCCGAGCGGTTGGGATGTACCGTGATCCCGATATCGGGCGGTATGACCGAACGGCAGGTCACCCTGATCGAGGATTTCCGGCCCGACACCATCATGGTGACGCCGTCATATATGCTCAACATTCTGGAGCAGTTCCATAAGCAGGGGCTGGACCCGCGCGACTGCTCGCTTTCGGCCGGTATCTTCGGGGCCGAACCCTGGACCAATGCCATGCGGTCCGAGGTCGAAGCTGCCTTCGATATGCACGCTGTCGATATCTACGGGCTGAGCGAGATCATGGGACCGGGTGTGGCCAATGAATGCGTGGAAACCAAGGACGGGCTGCATATTTGGGAGGATCATTTCTACCCTGAGATCATCGACCCCGAAACCGGTGCGGTGCTGCCCGATGGCGAGATGGGCGAACTGGTCTTCACCACGCTCACCAAGGAGGGGTTGCCGATGGTGCGATACCGCACCCGCGACCTGACGCGGCTCTTGCCCGGGACGGCGCGATCGATGCGGCGGATGGAAAAGATCACCGGGCGGAGCGATGACATGATCATTCTGCGCGGGGTGAACGTGTTCCCCAGCCAGGTTGAGGAACAGGTGATGGCCACTGGCGGGCTGGCACCCTATTACCAGATCGAGCTTTATACGGCAGGCCGCATGGATGCGATGCGGGTGCATGTCGAGGCGCTGCCGGACGCGGCTGACGAGTTGAGCCGCACAGCGGCGGTGCGGATGCTGGGCAAGCGGATCAAGGATGTGGTTGGTGTCTCGACCGAGATCATCGTGGGTGATCCCGGCGACGTGGAACGCTCGCAGGGCAAGGCCCGGCGGGTTGTCGATAACCGGAACAAGGGGTGACGGCTTGGCCCGTACAATCGCAAAAGACCACGACCAGAAACGCAACCAGATCCTTAAATCGGCGGCCCGCGTGTTCGCGCGCGATGGTTATGACCGCGCCTCGATGTCGATCCTGGCGCGGGAATGCGGGATATCGAAGGCCAATATCTATCATTATTATGACAGCAAGGATGCGATCCTGTTCGACATTCTCGACAGCTATCTCTGCGCATTGCGGGACCGGGTGACAGGGATCGATCTGGACGGGCTCGACCCCGAAGAGCGGCTGCGCCGGATCGTGGCCGAGATATTGCTGGCCTATCAGGGGTCGGATGACGAGCATCAGGTGCAGATCGGGTCAATGTCGGCGCTGTCGGAAGAGCAGCAGCGCCAGATGCGCCTCTATCAGCGCGATATGGTCCGGTTCATGAGTGACGCGCTGCGCACGGCAGCCCCCGACGCGTTCGATGGGGACGACGACCGCCTGCGCGCGGCGACCATGTCGGTCTTCGGTATGCTAAATTGGTATTACATGTGGAATAGCGGCGCCGGCTCCGGCGCGCGCGAGGATTATGCGGCGCTGGTGGCCGATCTGACACTGGGCGGCATCCGGGGCCTGTAGAATCAGGATCCTGGTGCGGACAAGCAATTTCGAAATCGCTTGCAAGGCGTTTGCAAGAGCCTTGGTGCCTTGCGGCTCAGGGCTTGCGCAACCCAAGATCCGTCAGCTTATCCGACGTCTCGGCCTGCCATCGTGCGCGCAAATCGGCGTTGCGAGTCCGGCGCAGACCAAAAGCGTGCAATGTCTCGAAACGTTGCGATTGACCGGTCCCGAAACTTTGCGCGACGCGTGGCCACCAATAGTCGACAGAGCTTTGCAGGGCCTCCTTGTCGCCGGTTTCCAACAGCTTGCGCAGGCCCTCTTCGGCCAGCTCAGCGTGATGTGCCTCAATCGGTGCGATGGTGCGGAAGGCCTCGGCCAGCGGCTGATAGGAAACAAGCGAAAACTCTGCCAATTGCACCGCCACCGCACGGCCCATCAGCAGGTTCATCACCACCGCATCGGTCCAGCCCTGCAGCGGGTAGTTGAACACCGCAAGCCGCATGTCGTGGTCGCCCCGGGACGCGCCGATATCGGCATCGCGGTCCAGCCGCGCGGTCCAGGGGTGGTGGGTGGCGTAGCGGTCGGCATCGACGCCGAACTCGCTCATGATCCCCAGCACGCGATCGGCATTTGCGCTTTTCTCCAGCACGATCCGGGCAGCAGCGATGCGTTCCTTGATGCCCGGCGCCTCATTTAGGACATCGGCAAAGCCCGCCGCCCCGGCCAACTCGCTGTCCACGAATGTCGCCATCAGCTTCATCAGTTCGGCCCGGTAACGGGGCGGTACGTTGGTGGGGTTGCTCAGAATGCCGCCCGCGGCCAGATAGGTGTCTAGTGTCATTTCCTCGGACATGCGCGTCTCCTTACTGGTCGTAATCGACCGCAACGCGGTCGGTGAGCGGATAGGACTGGCAAGACAGGACATAGCCCTGTTCAACCTCATAATCCTCAAGCGCATGATTGGCGATCATATCGACCTCGCCTTCGGTGACCCGACAGCGGCAGGTCGAGCAGACCCCGGCCTTGCAGGCAAAGGGCGCATCCATCGCGTTTTCCAGTGCGGCGTCGAGGATCGAGACATCCTTGCCCATCGTGATGGTCTGCGTCGCGCCGTCCAGCGTGATTGCGGTGCTGGCCTGGTTGGCGCTGCTGGAGGTCTGTCCCGCCGCGACCTTTTGTTTCATTCGGCCGGGTTGGGCACTGGCAAACAGTTCGAACTTAATCTGGGCATCCTCCATCCCATGCGCCCGCAATGCCGCGGCGATCCCCAACATCATCGGCTCGGGGCCACAGATGAAGGTGGTGTCCACATCTTCGATATCGATCCAGTTGCGGAACAGGTCGGCGCATTTTTCCTGCGTCACCAGCCCGGTGAATAGGTCGATCTCCTGCGTATCGCTCTCAAGGATGTGGATCACGTTCAACCGGCCCATATGCAGGTTCTTGAGATCCTCAAGCTCTTCGCGGAACATGATCGAGCTTACGCCCCTGTTCGCATAAACCAGTGTGAAGCGCGATTTCGGCTCCCGTGCCAGTGTCGTCTTGAGGATCGACAGGACCGGTGTGACGCCGGAGCCGCCCGCGAATCCCAGATAGTGCTTTTGTTGATCGCCATCGAGGAGGGTGTGAAAGCTGCCCATTGGCGGCATCGCCTGAAGCGTCTCGCCCACCTGCAGCTCTTCGTTGGCAAAGGTGGAAAACGCGCCACCCTCGACCCGCTTGATTCCAACCTGCAACACGCCGTCATCCAGTCCCGTGCAAATCGAGTAGGAGCGGCGCAGCTCTTCGCCCTCAAAATCGCGGCGAAAGGTCAGGTACTGGCCCTGAGTGAATCCGAAGGTCTCGCCTGATCCGTCGGCGGGTTTCAGCGTGACGATCACCGCATCACGGATGGTCTTTTGGATGTCGGTCACTTCCAGATCGTGAAACTGTGCCATCCGCACTCTCCTTTTTGCATCGGGCTCAGATGCACTTGAAATAGTCGAAAGGTTCCAGACAATCGGTGCAGCGCCAATGGGCCTTGCAGGGGGTCGAGCCAAACTGGCTGACCCTCTCGACCGATGCGCTGCCGCAACGCGGGCAGTTGCTCGGACCGCCCGCAGGCTGCGGCGGCGCGATGCCGTATTCCATCAACTTCTCCCTGCCTTTCTGACTGAGCCAGTCGGTGGTCCAGGCGGGCGCAATCTGTGTCTTCAACTCCAGCTGCTGCACCCCGCGATCCCGCAGCGCGGTTTCGATATCCATCGCGATCACCGAGGTCGCGGGACAGCCCGAATAGGTGGGCGTCACCGTTACGGTCAGCGTCTCGCCTGTCCAGGCCACATCACGCACAATGCCCAGATCCACTACCGAGATTACGGGGATTTCGGGGTCGGGTACGGCATCCAGCCAATCCCAGATCTGATCTGTGGCGGGCTGTTCCATGGGCCTACCAAACTGCGTCCGGATAGGCGCGGGGCAGCCATTGCATTTGGCTCAGAAGGTGGCCCAGATGTTCGGTATGCATGCGCCCGTCGCGCCCGCCCTTGTGGGCAAAGCGGGTGTCGGGAACGGTCAACGTGGCCTCTGTCAGGATGCGTCCGGTCAGCTGGTCATACTCGCTGTGCAGGCTGGCGGGGTCGGGCGCGATGTCCGCATCGAACATCGCCGCATCAACAGCGTCGCTGGCAAACATTTCGCCCACATAGGGCCAGAGATAATCCAGCGCGGTCTGCATCCGGCCATGGCTTTCCTCGGTGCCGTCGCCAAGCCCGACCACCGTGTCGCCAGAGCGTTCCAGGTGATAGGTCACCTCCTTGCCCGCCTTTTCGGCGATCGCCGCGACACGCGCGTTCGACGAGCTCTGCAACCGGCCTAGCATGATAGAGTGCCAGGCATCGAACAGGAACTGGCGCATCAGGGTCTGTCCGAAATCGCCATTCGGCATCTCGACCAGCAGCACGTTCCTAAAATCCCAGACATCGCGCCGAAAGGCCAGGTCGTCGCCAGTCTTGCCCTCACCCTGAACCTCTGCCGCCAGCCCCAGCCACATCTGCGTCTGCCCGATCAGGTCCAGCGCGGTGTTGGCCAGCGCAATGTCTTCCTCAAGCACGGGCGCATGGCCGCACCATTCGCTGACCCGATGCCCGAGGATCAGCGTGTTGTCCCCCATGCGCAGCAGGAATTGCAGCAGCGCCGCGTCATTTGCGATCGGGGCGGTCATCACATCGCCCCCACATCGTCGGGAATGTCAAAGAAGGTCGGGTGGCGGTACACTTTCGATTCCGAGGGCTCGTAGAGGGGACCTTTGTCGCCGGGCGAAGAGGCCGCGATGTTGTTCGCCTCGACCACCCAGATCGAGACCCCCTCATTGCGGCGGGTATAGACGTCGCGGGCATTCTTGATCGCCATTTCGGCATCGGGCGCATGCAGGCTGCCCACGTGACGGTGGCTCAGCCCGTGCTGACCGCGGATGAAAATTTCCCAGAGGGGCCATTCGTGTATCATCTCGCGTCCTCCTTTTCGTCGTGTTTTGTGGTGGCAAGACCGGGCCTCGCGCCCGGTTCCATGTCCTGCCCAAAGGCGATGCGGTGCCCGTCGGGGTCGATGATGTCGAAATCATCGCAGCCATAGGGATTGTCGCACCGGATCTCGGTCATCTCCAGCAAAGCAAGCGCACTGAACTCCGCATGCAGGGCCGAGACATTCTCGACATAGACATAAACAGCCCACCATTGATTGGTCGGGACAGGTTTTTCACCGCCATCCAGTGCGATGCTGATCCCGTCGCGCTGCACGATGCAAAAACACGGCGGATCGCCCCAGAAGCCATGATGGAAGAACCCGAGCCTTTCGTAGAAGGCTGCCGAGGTCACCACATCGCGGACCTGCAGAACCGGCATGGTGCGCATCATGCTCATTCTGCTGCCACCTGCCGGGCTTTGCTGCGCTTTCTTTTCTTTTCACCATGGGCCAGCAGCCCGTCTCGCGCCCATTTGCCGTCATCCCAGGCCTTGTTCCGGGCAGCCATCCGATCGCTATTGCAAGGGCCATTGCCCTTGATGACCTCAAAGAACTCGGACCAGTCCGGTTCGCTGAAATCGTAATGCCCGCGTGCCTCATTCCATGACAGATCGGGGTCGGGAACCGTCAGCCCCAGATACTCGGCCTGTGGCACGGTCTGGTCGACGAATTTCTGGCGCAGCTCGTCATTGGTGTTGATCTTGATCCTCCACGCCATCGACTGCGCCGAATGGATCGAGTCCTTGTCCGATGGCCCGAACATCATCAGTGACGGGTACCAGAACCGGTTCAGCGCATCCTGGGCCATTCGGCGCTGTTCCGGCGTACCTTCGGCCATCTTGCGGATCGCATCATAACCCTGCCGCTGATGAAAGCTCTCTTCCTTGCAGATCCGGACCATGGCGCGGGCATAGGGTCCGTAAGAGGTGCGTTGCAGTGGCACCTGGTTCATGATTGCCGCGCCATCCACCAGCCAGCCCACCGCGCCGATATCGGCCCAGTTCAGCGTCGGGTAGTTGAAGATCGAGCTGTATTTCATACGCCCGTCCAGCAGCATTTCGGTCAGCTCGTCACGGCTGACGCCCAGCGTTTCCGCCGCGCAGTACAGATATAGCCCATGGCCCGCTTCATCCTGCACCTTGGCCAGCAGGATCGCCTTGCGTTCCAGCGTCGGCGCGCGGGTGATCCAGTTGCCCTCGGGCAGCTGGCCGACGATCTCGGAATGGGCGTGCTGGCCGATCTGGCGGATCAGGGTCTGACGATAGCCATCGGGCATCCAGTCTTTCGGCTCGATCTTGTCGCCCCGGTCGATGCGCTCCTGAAACGCGCGTTCTTCGGGGGTCATTTTATCGCGGGGTGTCACGCCCTGACCGGTGGATTTCACCATCTGTGCATACATTGTCGACCTCCTCTCTCACATCCGCGTCCGCGCTGGCCCGGAACGCCCTGTTCCGGTCTCCTGCTGATCGAAGTCAATAAGTGACCGGTTGGTCGGGGAATAAAGCGCAACGCGATTCGCGGCAAGTAAATTGTAACACGATTTGGTTTCCCGGGCGAATTTTGTAACGTGTCTTGGCGAGTCAATCCCGTATCAGATCAGGCAAACTGAACGATGGCAGCCTCAAAATCCTCGGTTCCGATCACCCTGGTATGGTGGCCCTTGCCGGTCAGATCCTCCATGCGCCAGATATCGCCCTGGGCGATTTCGCGGGTGTCCCCGTCGCTGGCGGTCACACAGACGCGCCCCTTCAAACAGATCAGCAACTGCCGAATGGGCGAGGTGTGGGCGGGCTCGTCCCAGCCCGCCGGAAGACGGAGAAAGACAACGCTGTGCGCGGCCTCCGGCTCCGAGACCAGTATGCCCTGCGCTGGCGGAGCAAAGACGCGCTCGGTCAGGTGGATCCCGACCTCCTGCCAGCGGCTTTCGCCTTGGTCGTCGGAATAGAGATGATGGTATCGCATGTCTCACCAATCTGTTTTGTTGCACCGACCGCCGGCAACGCTAGGCGGCTGCGTTCAAAGCTGACCGGCCTCTTCCAGAACCTTGCGGGCAACGCGAAAACACTCCAGCGACTGCGGGACGCCGCAATAGATGCCGATCACATGGATAATCGCGCGAACCTCTTCCTTGGTCACACCATTGTTGAGCGCGCCTCGGCAGTGAATCTCCCATTCATGCATTTTACCTAGCGCTCCGATCATGGCGAGATTCATCATCGACCGAGTCTTGGGCTCGATCACATCGTCGCCCCAGCCGAAGCCCCAGCACCAGGCGGTCATCGCTTCCTGAAAGGGGCGGGTGAAGTCGTCGGCCTGGGCCAGATTGTTCTCCACATAATCGGCACCAAGGGTTCCCTTGCGCTGCTCCAAGCCCTTCAGGAAAAGGTCTTCGTCAAAGATCTCGGTCATATTTTGTCCCTTCCATCGGTTTCCGGCCCAAGAAAATTCGAGTTTTCTTGGCAAATTTCTTGCAAGAAATTTGTATGCTCAGCGGTCGACCGCCTCGCGCATCCATTTCTGTAGCGTAGCGATGGAATGTTCCGACATCACGCCGCAATTGGGGTCCAGCACCAGCGGGCCGGGGCGGTAGCCGCGCGATTTCAACCCGCGATGGACCGACTCGACCAGTCTGATATCCTCTTCGACCGTGGTATCGCGGTCCTGCATGGCCAGTTGCCGGATCACCTCGCTGTCCGATCCAGCCTCGGTGTACCAGCCGCGCCAGACGGTGCAGTGATCGACGCCGCGCGCACGCCAATGATAGGTGTTCAGCACATTTCCCGGATAGACCTGGAAAGAGAACATCGGCCACAGGAACCAACTGCGGTAGTCGCCCGCGTGGTCATTGGCGCTTGGATCAATCGGGTAGGACATCGCGTCGAGGCTCTGGCACTCGGTCGTATGGCGCAGGGCATAACCGCGCTCAAGCGGCTGGATGTCATAAGTGTCGGGTTTGACGACACCGGTGGAAAAGGTCGGGTGGTTGATCGCGCAGTGATAACATTCCGAGTAGTTCTCGACGCTAACCTTCCAGTTGCAGTTTTCAGGCACTTCGACCCAGTCCAGCGGCTCCAGCCCGTCAATCTGGGGCACATAGGCGCGCAGTTCTTCGCGGACGCCCGGGTACCAGTCGTCCATCGGTGCGGCGTCGTCGTCGAGATTGACGAAGATGAAGCCGTTGAACAGCTCGGTCCGGACCGGGGTCAGGCAGATCGCACTGCGGTCGAAACCGGGGACCGACTTGATGTTCGGTCCCGCGCGCAGGGCACCCGTCAACTCGTAGGCCCAGGAATGGTAGGGGCAGACGACGACGCGAGCATTGCCCGATCCTGTCACCATCTCATGGGCGCGGTGCTGACAGACGTTGTAGAAGGTGCGGATCTCACTATCGCGGCCCCGGATGCAGAATAGGTTTTGCCCGGCGATCTCGAAGGTGAAATAGTCGCCCGTCTCGCGGACCTGGCTGACATGGCCTGCGAATTGCCAGGTCTGCGACATCAACCCCGCCAGTTCGCGTTCATAAATCTCGGGATCGGTGTAATAGCGGGCTTCGAGCGAGCGCGTCAGGGGGGCAGTCATTCCGGCTCCTCCGCGTAGATGCCAAGAAGATGGCGGCGCTTGTGAAAGCGTTCGACCCGGTCGACGATCTCGTCGCTGCTGACCGCGATCACAAAGGACAGGAGCGTTTCCAACACTGCGATGGTCGAGACCGACGAGGGGAAGAATTGCGGTGTGTCGGCGGCCACGACAAAACCGTGATCGGCGCTCAGGATGATCGGGCTGGCCGGGCTGTCCGACAGAGCGATCACGGTCAGCCCCTGTTCACGGGCCAGTTTCACCGCCTCGATCACCTCGGTGCGGTAGGGTTTGCAGGTCATCGCGATCAGCACGTCCTGATCATCGGCCCAGGCCAGATCGTCGACCGGGGTCGAGCCGGGTCGGGGAATCGCGTGAAACTGCTTCATGCCGGTTGAGGCGAGATAGGTGAAGTTGCGGGCGTTTGCATTGTTGACGCCGACGCCCAGCGTGAACACCTGCCGCGAGGTCCAGATCCTCTGCGCCGCCGCCTGCAGGCTGGCAGCATCTATCCCGGCAAATGTCTCTTCGATATTGCGCAGGGCGGCGCCGATCATGTCGGCATAGAGCCCGCCGAGTTCGCCGGATTTTCCGATGTCCTGCAGCCAGCGGGCGCGATCCGGGAAGGACGCGGTGTTGTTTCGGATAGCCTCGCGGAAGGGCGCGCGGAAATCCTCGTAGCCGTCAAAGCCGACCTGCCGCGCCATCCGGACCAGCGTGTTGGGCTTGACCTTGGCGGCCTCGGCAATCTCGCGCACGGTCGAAACGCCCACCTCAGTGGGGTTCTCCAGCACATAGCGCGCGGCTTTTTGCGCTTCCGGGGTGAGCGCGTCCCACTCGTCGGTAAGACGTTCCAGGACTGGTGATGATACATTTGTGTCATTCATGATTGACGATGGTACATATGTAAGAATAGCCTGTCGAGCAGAAACGCGACTCGGGAAGAGGAAAAATCATGTCCGGGACTACGCTGCCCTCGCACGCTCATGTGGTCATTGTTGGCGGAGGTGTGATGGGTGTGGGCTTGGCCTATCACTTGGCGCATGAAGGCTGGCACAATGTCATTCTGCTGGAAAAGGCAGAGCTGACCAGCGGCAGCACTTGGCACGCGGCGGGGCAGATCACCCATTCGACCAGTTCCTTTGGGTTGGGCAAATGCGTGGACTACAATATCGGTCTCTATTCTGGCGCGCTGGAGGCCGAGACCGGTCAGGCGGTGACCTGGCATGGCTGCGGCTCGTTCCGGCTGGCCTATACGCAAGATGAGATGGACTGGCTGCGCCATACGCTTTCGGTGGGTCGTGCGCTGGGCTTCAATATCGAGTTGGTCGGGTCAGACCGCGTGGCCGAATTGCACCCGTTCTATAATCTCGACGGCGTTCTGGGTGCGTTGCACACACCCGATGACGGGCATGTGGACCCCTCGGGCGTCACCATGGCGATGGCCGCAGGGGCTCGCCAGTTGGGGGCAAAGATCATCCGTCAATGCCGGGCGACCAACATCATGCAGGCCGAGAGTGGCGAATGGGTGGTCGAGACCGAACAGGGCAACATCCGCTGCGAACACGTGGTGAATGCGGGCGGTACCTATGCGCGGCAGATGGGCGAATGGTCGGGGCTGCAACTGCCGATGACATCGATGACGCATCACTACTTCGTCACCGATCCGGTGCCGGAATTTGCCGATCTTGATACTGAACTGCCAGTGATCCGCGATGATCGCAAGGTCTCGGGCTATATCCGGATGGAGCAAAAGCGCGGGCTTATCGGGATCTATGAGAAAGAGAACCCAAACTCGGTCTGGCACGACCACTGCCCGTGGGACTATGAAAACTGGTTGTTCGACGCGGATTATGATCGGGTCATGCCCTGGCTTGAAGAAAGCCTGAACCGGATGCCGATATTTGCCGATCTGGGGATTTCTCGTGATGTGCACGGGGCGATCTCGCATCCACCGGATGGCAATCCGCTGATCGGGCCGGCTCCGGGGGTTCGCAATTACTGGTGCTGCTGCGGCACCCAGATCGGCATTGGCTGGGGGCCGGGGCTGACCCGCGAACTGGCGCGCTGGATGGTGCATGGCGCGGCGGACATCTCAATGCGCGACTACGATCCGCGCCGCTTCGGGGCCTATGCCACCAAGGACTGGCAGGTCACCAAGGCGCATGAAGATTACAAGCTGCGCCATGAAATTCCCTTCCCGCATTTCAACCGGTTGGACGGCCGCCCTATCAAGCCTTCGCCGCTTTACGATCGGCTGAAGCAGAAGGGCGCCGTTTACGAAGAGGTCTATGGCCACGAACGCCCGCGCTGGTTTGCCAAAGAGGGGGTTGCGCAGCGCGATCATTATTCCTTCCGCCGCAACGTTGTGCACGACATGGTCGGAGCCGAAAGCAGGGCAGTGCGCGAACGGGCGGGGATCATGGATATCTCGGCCTTTACAAAGATCGAGGTGACCGGACTGGGGGCCGAGGCGCTGCTGGAGCGGCTGGTTGCGAACCGCTTGCCGCAAAAACCCGGTGGTATCGCCCTGACCCACATGCTGAACCGCCGGGGCCGGATCGAGTTGGAAACCACAATCGTGAAGCTGAGCGAGGGGCGATACTACCTAGTTTGCGCAGCCTTTTTTGAACAGCGCCTGCTGGACCACCTGAATCAGCATCACAAGGATGAAGAGGCCGACATCATCCTGCGGTCCAACGACTGGGCGGCGCTGAGCCTGAATGGTCCCAAAGCGCGCGAAGTTCTGTCTGCCTGCACCGATGCTGACCTGAGTAATGCCGGATTCAAATGGCTGACCGCGCAGGAGATCAAGGTTGCCGGGCACAAGCTCTGGGCGTTTCGCATGTCCTATGCCGGGGAACTCGGCTGGGAGTTGCACATCCCCCGCGACAACGCTCTGGCGGTTTATGATGCGCTCTGGGCGGCGGGTGAGCCGTATGGGATCGCCGATTACGGGTCCTTTGCCATGAACGCCTTGCGGATGGAAAAGGGCTTTAAGGGGGCAGGGGAATTGACCAACGAGGTCACGCTGGCCGAGGCTGATGTGCTGCGTTTTGCGCGCACTGACAAGGACTATCTGGGCAAAGACACAACTTTGGACCCCGACCTGCGCTGGATCTGCGCTTATCTTGAGATCGAACCGGACGGGATCGTCGACGGCCATGGCGGAGAGGCCGTGCTGCTGGATGGCGAGGTCGTGGGCTCCATCGCCTCGGTCGCTTTCGGTCATACGATCGGCAAGATCCTCGCTTTTGCCTATGTCCGACCGCAGGTCAACGTGCCGGGGACGGAACTTGAGGTTGTGATCGCGGGCAGGCCACGTAATGGCCGCGTTTTGGGCGAACCTGTCTATGACCCGCAGAGCCGCTTACCCCGCACCGATATCGCCATGGAGGCCGCAGAATGACTATCCCCGCAACGATGAAGGCCATGGTTCTGACCGGTCATGGTGATCTGGACAATTACGAATGGCACGAGGACTGGCCAGTGCCGCAACCCGGCCCGATGGAGGTTCTGATCAGGGTCGGGGCCTGCGGGCTGAACAATACCGATGTGAACACGCGGACGGGTTGGTATTCCAAAGCGGTCGATGAGGCCACAACCGGCGGGGCCTATTCGGAGGTCGATGACGAGGACAGCACCTGGGGCGGTGCGCCGTTGACCTTTCCGCGTATTCAGGGCGCGGATGCCGTCGGCACGGTTGTGGCCGTGGGTGACGGCGTGGATACAAGCCTGATCGGCAAACGGGTTGTTGTTGCAGGTTGGCTGCGCGACTGGGGCGACCCGATGAACCGCGAGAAGGCGGGGTATTTCGGCTCGGAATGTGATGGCGGTTTCGCGGAGTATACCACGGCGGATATGCGTGGCATCGCCTCCATCGAGTCTGATCTGAGCGACGCGGAACTGGCCACATTCAGCTGCTCTTACGTGACCGCCGAAGGGATGCTGGACCGCGCGCAGGTCGGCGAGGGCGACACGGTGCTGATCCCCGGCGCCTCGGGGGGTGTTGGCGGTGCGCTGATCCAACTCTCCAAACTGCGCGGTGCGCGAGTGATTGCCTTGGCCTCCGAGGCCAAGCACGAGGACGTCGCGGAGCTTGGCCCGGATCGGATTCTGCCACGCAGCCCGGAGAACCTGAGATCGGCGCTGAAGGGCGAAAAAATCACCGTCGTTGCGGATGTCGTGGGCGGAGCGATGTGGCCCAGGCTGATCGACTTGCTGGCGCGCGGCGGGCGGTATACCTGCTCGGGCGCGATCGCCGGGCCGATGGTCGAGTTTGATTTACGGACCTTCTATTTGCGCGACCTGACCTTCACCGGCTCCACCGTGAACACACCGCAGAACTTTTTCGATGTCGTGAAATACATAGAAAAAGGGCAAATCAGACCAGCCTTAGCCGCCACCTATCCGTTAGCCGAGTTGAAGGAGGCCCAGCAGGCCTTCATCGACAAGTCTCATACCGGCAACATCGTGGTGATCCCGTGACAACACTTGATGACGTACTTGCAGCGGCCCGCGCGCTGCATCGAACCAATCCCGACCTGTCGGCGTACGCGCCGTGGCCCGACGATCTGGTCCCGACGGGTTTGCAGCCATGTCCGATCCCGGCGACGGATCTGATTGCGGATTTCGATCAGCCGGGCACCGCAGAGACCCGCGCGCTAGTGAGCGCGGTTCGGGCAACCGTGCATCTGGCAAGCTGGCAACTCGCCTATACTGAGGAAGAAGTCGGTGCCGATTTCCTCAATCGCTACGGGTATTACGAGTTGTTCGGTCCTTCAGGGCATTTCCACTCGGCGCAACTGCGTGGCTATATCGCCTACTGGGGCGCGGGATTGAATTATGGCTGGCACAGCCACGAGGCCGAAGAACTATATCTGACGCTGGCGGGCAGCGCGCTGTTCAAGGTCGAAGGGTGCACGGCCGATATAGGCTCCGGTCAGACCCGATTTCACGGCAGCTGGCAAAGCCATGCGATGGACACCACCGATCAGCCGATCCTAACCCTGATCCTGTGGCGCGGAGAGGGAATGGCAGGCCTGCCACACATGGATGCGGCATGAAGATCACCCGCATCCGCATCTTCCAGACCGGCCTTCCTTATGTGGACGGAGCCTATGCCTGGGGCGCGGGGAACGTCATCGAAACGGCCACGGCTTCGGTCGTTGTGATCGATACGGATGCGGGTCTGGTGGGATGTGGCGAATTCACGCCTTGTGGTGAGAACTACATGGTGGCCCATTCCGCAGGCGTGCCCGCGCTGGCGCGGCTGGCGGCCCCGCAGCTGCTGGGCGAAGATCCGCGCAATGTGGCCCGCATCGAACAGATCATGGATAACCTCGTGCAGGGGCATGGTTATGCCAAGTCGCCCCTCGATGCGGCCTGTTGGGACCTGTTGGCACAATCCCTGAACGCGCCGCTTCATGCGGTCTGGGGCGGCAGGCTGACCGACGGGGCGCCAATGTACCGCGTCGCACCGCAAATGGGCACCGAGGAAACCGTAGCTGAGATAGATCGGTATCGTGACCAGGGCTTCTGCCAGTTTCAGATCAAGGTCGGCAGCGACTGGACTGCGGATATCGAGCGTATCCGGTTCACTGTGCCGCTGCTGCAACCGGGTGAAACCGCCATGGCCGACGCCAACCAGGGCTGGCGCGTCGATGATGCGCTGCGTGTGGCGCGGGCAACGCGCGATCTGGATTACATCATTGAACAGCCCTGCCGCAGCTACGAGGAATGCCTGCAGCTGCGCGCCCGGATCGATCTGCCGATGAAGCTGGATGAATGCGTCACCGGCATGCATATGGCGCAGCGCATCGTGGCCGATCGCGCAGCGGAATTGGTCTGTCTAAAAATTTCCAACCTTGGCGGGCTCAGCAAGGCGCGCCGGGTGCGCGACTTTCTGGTCGAAAACCGCATCCCTGTTGTGGCCGAGGATAGCTGGGGCGGCGAGATTGCCACGGCGGCACTGTCCCATTTCGCGGCAACGACGCCGCCCGACTACCTGCAAAACACCACTGATCTGATGAACTACAATACCCGGTCCACCGGCGTGGGCGGGGCTGTGGCGCGGCAGGGTAAGCTCTATGCGCCCGACGCGCCGGGCCTTGGTGTGGTGCCGGATTTCGAAAGCCTTGGCGACCCGGTGGAGGAGTTTACCCAATGACGGAACAGGCAAATGCGACCCTGATGATCGACGACGCGCGGGTGCGGGTGACCCGGTTCGACTTCGCCCCCGGTGCCGAAACCGGCTGGCATCGCCACGTGATGGATTACGTCATCACCGCCATTACTGACTGCCACATGCGGCTCGACCTGCCCGATGGTGGCTCGACCGAGGTCACCGTTCCTGCCGGCACCGCCTATCGCCGCGAGGAGGGCGTCGAGCACAATGTCATCAACGCAGGCGACAGTCGGATGTCTTTTGTCGAGGTCGAGTTGAAATGAAGATCACCCGGATCACGGTTTATCAGGTCGATCTGCCGCTGGAGCATCCCTATTGGCTGTCCGGCGGGCGGTTGAAATTCGAGTGCCTCGACGCGACGCTGGTCAGGATCGAAACCGATGCCGGGCTGGTCGGCTGGGGCGAGGGTACGCCCTGGGGTCACACCTATGTGCCCGCGCACGGCCCCGGCATCCGCGCCGGGATCGAAACCATGGCCCGCTTTGTCCTCGGCCTCGACCCGCGCAAGCTGCTTGATGTCGAACGCGCAATGGATCAGGCGCTGCCGGGTCATCTCTATGCCAAGTCTCCCATCGACATGGCCTGTTGGGACATTGCTGGGCAGGCGGCGGGGCTGCCGATCGCTGATCTGATGGGTGGCGGGTCCCGGACTCCGCGCGCCATAGCGTCTTCGGTCGGGGCAAAGACCATCGAAGAGACCCGCGCGGTCATCGATCGCTACCGCCAGCGTGGCTATGTCGCCCATTCGGTGAAAATAGGCGGCAATGTGGAGCGCGACATTGCCCGCATCCGTGATGTCGAGGCACAACGCGGACCAAATGAGATCATCCTCTATGATGTGAACCGCGGCTGGACCCGGCAACAGGCCCTGCGCGTCATGCAGGCGACGCAAGACCTGCGCGTGATGTTCGAACAGCCCTGCGAGACGCTTGATGACATCGCCGCGCTGCGCCCGCTGCATTCCGCCCCGGTCAGCGTCGACGAAAGCCTCGTAACCCTGCAGGATGCCGCTCGCATTGCCCGCGACGGGCTGGCCGAGGTTTTTGGCATCAAGCTCAACCGCGTCGGCGGACTGACCAAGGCCGCCCGAATGCGTGATATCGCCCTGGTCCATGGCATCGACATGTTCGTGATGGCCACCGGTGGCAGCGTGTTGGCTGATACCGAGGCGCTACATCTCGCCGCCACCGTCCCCGACCACGCCTGCCACGCGGTCTGGGCCTGTCAGGACATGATCACCACCGACATCGCTGGCGGGCGCGGCCCGCGCAACATCGACGGTCACCTGCACCTGTCCGAAACCCCGGGCCTCGGCGTCACCCCGGACGAAAGCGCCCTCGGTCCCGCAGTCGCAACTTACGAGGCCCCGCAATGATCCGCCGTTTCATTTGCCCGCAGGCCAAGAGTGCGGCTGGCCCCCCTGATCGGCGTGCGCGCGCAGCGCGGCGCAAACCCTGCCGGCGCAGAAAATGAAGATCACCGGCATATCGCTCTGGCACGTGCCGCTCACCGCGCATGTGACCTACACCATGGCGGCAGGAAAAAGCTGTGCTACCGTCGAAACCGTTGTGCTGGCCCTTGATACCGACATTGGCCTGACCGGCTGGGGCGAAGTCTGTCCGATCCCACATTACCTGCCCGCCTACGCCAGGGGTGTCGCACCCGTGGTGCAAGAACTGGCCCCGGTCCTTCTGGGGGCGGACCCGGTTGGACCCGAGGCCGTCATGGCCCGGCTGGAGCGTCGCTTGCAGGGGCATGACTATGCCAAATCCGCCCTTGATATCGCGCTCTGGGATCTGACCGGGCAGGCGGCGGGTTTACCGCTTCATGCATTACTGGGCGGGCGGCAGGCCGAGACGATGCCACTCTATCATTCGATCACCTGCACCGCCCCGGAAGAGATGGCCCGGATCGCGCTTGACGCACTGGATCAGGGGATCACCCAGTTCCAGGTAAAGTTGGGCGCCGAAGCCGACTGGCAGGCCGATGTCGCTAGGCTGCGCATGGTGCGCGAGGCGGTCGGGCCGGGGCCGCTGGTCTATGGCGACTGGAATTGCGGGGCCACCTCGCTTGAGGCTACTCGCGTCGGGCGCGTCGTGCGCGACCTCGATGTGATGCTGGAACAACCCTGCGCCACCATCGACGATTGCGCTCGGGTGCGCACGGCGACGGGCCTGCCGATGAAGCTGGACGAAAGTGCCTATGACACCGCCAGCCTGCTGGAGGGACATGCCAAAGGCTGCATGGATGTCGCCGCACTTAAACTCTCGAAATTCGGCGGGCTCTCTGCAACGCGGCGGGCGCGCGACCTGTGTAAACATCTGGGCGCGCGCATGTGCATCGAAGACACTTGGGGCTCTGATATCACCACCGCTGCCCTGCTGCATCTGGGCGCTGCGAGTGCGCCCGACCGTGTGCTAAATGTCTGTGATCTGTCGGGCTATGTCTCGCCACGGCTGGCCCCTGCCGGGCCTGTCCGCCACAATGGCCGGATCGCGCCGCCCACGGGCGTTGGCCTGGGCGTGGCCCCGGATCGCGACGCGCTGGGCCCGCCCGATATGATGCTGGATTAGGAGGTCATCATGCTCAATATCCTCAGCCAGGCCGACTGGATCGACCGCGCGAAATCCGTGCTGCCGGGCGGGGGTCTTGGAAATTTCGACCCGTCGGTCTTTATCCGAGACGGCAAGGGCAGCCGGGTCTGGGACGAAGACGGGCGCGAATATGTGGACTATCTGATCGGTTCCGGCCCGATGCTGCTGGGCCATGGTCACTCCGAGGTGCTGGAGGCGGTGGCCGAACAACTGCCCAGGGGCATGACCTTTTTCGCAAATAACGCCCGCGCCGTCGAACTGGCTGAAGAGATCTGCAATGCCGTGCCCTGCGCTGAGCAACTGCGCTATGTTTCCTCCGGCGGTGAGGCGGATATGTATGCGATCCGGCTGGCCCGCGCCTTCACGGGCCGGGACAAGATCATCAAGTTCGAAGGTGGCTATCACGGGATGTGCGCCGAGGCGCAGATGAGCCTCGCACCGTCGAAACTGGTGAATTTTCCGCAAGCGGTGCCCGACAGTGCCGGCATCCCCGACAGCGTGCGCTCCGAGATGCTGATCGCGCCGTTCAACGATCCCGATTACATCCGCTCGCTGTTGGCCGAACATGGCGATCAGGTGGCCGCGATCATCGTGGAACCCTTGCAGCGGATCATCCCGCCGGAACCGGGATTCCTGCAACTGCTGCGCGACGAGGCCGACCGGCATGGCATCGTGCTGATCTATGACGAGGTGGTCACCGGGTTCCGCTTCTCTTATGGCGGTGCGCAGGAGCTCTATGGCGTCACGCCTGATCTTGCCACGCTGGGCAAGGTGATTGGCGGGGGCTTTCCGCTGGCGGCCATCGCGGGCCGGGCCGATATCATGGCACATTTCGACAAATCCTCCGTCGGAGAGGACAAATGGCTGATGCAGCTTGGAACGCTCTCGGGCAACCCGGTTGCGGCGGTTGCAGGCCTCAAGACGATGGAGATCCTACGCCGCGACGGGCAATATGACCGGCTGCGCGAAAATGGTGAGCGCCTGATGCAGATGGCCTCCGCGGCGCTGGACGCGCAGGGTGTCTCCTACAGGATCGTGGGTGACCCCACTCTGTTCGAGATCGTGTTCACCAGCGCAGATGTGCGGGATTATCGCGATGTCTTCCACTCAGACACAACGATGGCAGCACGTTTCAACGCCGTGCTGCTGCAGAACGGTGTGTTCAAGTCAGCAGGCAAGACCTATCCGTCACTTGCACTTACGGAAGAGGATTTCGCCCTGACCGAGACGGCCTATGTGAAGGCCGCGGAAGCGATCGTCTGAGCGCTTCAGATGAAATCGTTCATCACTTCGCGGATGATGTTTTCCCGGCGGATGCCGCGCGCCTTGAGTTCAGCGTCGCTCATCGCAAAAAGCGCCTCGATCCGGCGCACGCGCGAATTCGCTTCGCCGATCCGGATAAGGGCTTCGAAGATGCCGCTGAAAAACTCGGCGACTGCCTTGCTGGCGAGCACGAGGCCATTCGAATGTGTAACGGACTGAGCCATGTCGACGCAGACTCCTCTTTTGCAGTTGCTGCAGATTTATGCTGCAACTGCAAAGGGGAAAAGGACCGTTCCGGAATGCCCGCCTTGCAGCAAGTGCAAGTCTCGCGGCGTGAGCCCCTCTCAGGAGTTTGGATCGAAGGCAGGATCGACCGGAACCTGCAACGCGGTTGCAAGCGCGTTGGTTTGTGCGGCCATGCCAATAACTGCCAGCAATTCAGTGTGCATCTGGGGGCTCATGCCTTTGGCGCTGGCGGCTGCGGTGTGTGAATGCACGCAGTATTCGCAGCCGTTAGCCGTTGAAACCGCGACATAGATCATTTCCTTTACCAAAGGGTCCAGCATGCCGGGGGCCATCACATGTTTCAGACGGTCCCATGTGGCACGCAGCATGACCGGGTCATGGGCTAAGGCGCGCCAGAAGTTGTTGATGTATTCGGTCCCGCGCGTAGCACGGATATCGTCGAAGACGGCCAGCGCATCAGCGCTGACCTCTTCATCCGAGAGCAGAGTGACGGTTGCCATCTCAGACCAGCGCCAGGATCCGCGCGGGTCCGCCCGAGCCGCCTCGATGGGTGGGCGCGCCCACGATTAGCGTGGCACCGCTGGCGGGGACGTTTTCCAGCCCGGCGAGATTCTCGATTCCATAGCGGTTAGTGGGCAGCCAGGCGTAGTGCGTGGCAAAATCCGCCGACGGCCCGTGATCCAGAGACAGCGTGTCGACCGCTATCGCTCCGGCATTGCCATCCTCAACCAGCATCTGTGCTGCTTCCACATGGAAGCCGGGGAAGTGCATCTTTTTCTCACCATCCACATTGCGGTAGCCCTCGCCGCCGGTCTTTCCGGCCCAGCCCGAATGCATCGCGATGCAAGCCCCCGGCGGGATCGGGCCATTCGCGTCGATCCAGGCCTTCAGATCATCGGGCGTAACCTGCGCGTCGGCATCCTCGGCTGCCCGCGCGGCGATATCGACGACGCAGAGCGGCGCAACAAGATTTTCGACCGGGATTTCATCCACCGCCTGTCCATCGGCTGAAAAGTGCAGCGGTGCGTCGATATGGGTGCCGGTATGTTCATTGACGGTCAAGTTGAACAGGTTGAAGCCATTATCGGCGAACTTGAACGGTTGCTCGGTCGAAATGCCCGGTGCGCCGAAGTAAGTCGGGAAATCCGCGTCGTAGATATGGGTCATGTCGACGACGGTTTCATGCCCCATGGCCAGCGACGGTGTTGTGGCACCCGTTGCCAAAGCCGCGCCCGCCGCTACCGCCGCACCGCCCTTGAAGAAGGAACGGCGCGAGAGCATCCGGTCCTTTACTGCGTCCATCACGCATATATCACACATTGCTGGTCTCCCGGAGTTCATTGGAATGAACCGCTGCGATGGGTGCCTGCGAAACCCTGCCTCCGGCCAACCTAATCAAGGGCTTGCCGCGCGGTCCAGCCCTGAGTTGGCGGATTGCGGAAATCCTCTCATCCGCCTAGGCTGGCGTGGCAGAAGACGCGGGGACGAATGGCGGGCCAAACCGAACAGGTGCTGAACGCGGTGCTGGCGGATATCGATGCCGGGCGGCTCGATCCCGGTGATGTTCTGGAAGAGGCGGCGCTGATGGCGCGCCACGACGTATCACGAACGCCAGTGCGTGAGGCATTCATCCAGCTGGAAACCGTGGGTCTGATTCGCCGCCTGCCGCGCAAGGGCGCAGTGTTGTTCAAGCCCACGCTTGAGGAGTTTCTGGCCATTCTCGAAGTGCATGCAAGGCTGGAAGGGCAGGCGGCGGGCCTGGCGGCACGGCGCATGTCGGCAGCTCAGGCGGCGGAACTGGAGGCGGTGGTTTCCGCCTGCGAAACCCATGCGCGCAACAAGGGCGACGACGACCCCTATGGCTACTACCGCCTGAACCTGCGCTTTCACGAACTGGTCGCGTTGGGCGCAGGCAACCCCTATCTGGTCGAACTGGTCAAGACCCATGCGCGTAAATTGCTGGCCTATTATCGTGCGCGCTACCGCTATCCCGGCTCTATCGGAACGTCAGCACGAGAGCATCGCGAGATCGCCACGCTGATCCTGGATCATAAGCGCGATGAGGCCGAAGAGCGCATGACGGGCCATGTGCAATTCGATCAGGTCACGGTGATGGACTTGCTGGCCGCTCTGGGCTGAGCGCGGGCAAAGCCCTTCGAACGGGCTTGATCAGGAACAACCAGCGCGAGCTTGTTCGAAAAACTGCGCGACGCTCTCCGCATAGTCTTGCTGGTCCGCTGCGCGGGTCAGGGAGGATCGCGCCTGCGCCAATATCGCGTCACCCAGTACCGGGGCCATCTCCTCGGTCAGGGCGGTCACGAAACCCGGTTCCATCTCGGGGTGGTGCTGAGTGGTAAAGATATGGTTTCCGATCGCAAAACCCGCCGTCCGGCATTGCGCCGAGATCGCGAGATTACGCGCGCCTTCGGGCAACTTGGTCACCTGTTCCTTGTGGCTGGCATAGAGGTGAATGCGGTCGGGCAGGTGGCCCATCCAGCTTTCCTTTGCAATGATCTCGTTGGTGGTGAGGCCATGCACCCAGCCCACCGGATTGTCGCCCAGCGCCCCGCCAAGCGCCATGGCGATGGCCTGATGACCGTAGCATGCGCCAAAGATCGGCATCTCTTGCTCATTCATCGCGCGGATCAGGTCCAGAAGGCGCCGTGTCCAACCCGCATCGTTCAGGACCGAGGAAGGGCTGCCGGTGATCATCGCGCCATCGAATCCTGACAGGTCGTCAGGGAAGATACCGTCCTTCACGGCAAACACTTCGGTGGTCCAATCCGGCCGGACAAGATGGATGAGAGCGGTAAATTTTTCACCATCCTTCGGATGAAGCTGCGCAAAGGCGCTTTCATCGGTGTTGGTCATCAGAATTGCCAAATGCATGATTTGCCAGCCAAGTTTTTCATTTACATATTTATAGCATTCAATAATATACACATGTTAACAGATTTTGGAAGAGGGTGATGACAGTCTGGACACCAGGTGATGACGGATATGCCGATCTGACCAGCCACGACGCCTTTGTGAACGGCCCCCCGCACAACACCTTCGCACGGTTGCGGCGGGACGATCCCCTGCACTGGACCGAATATGCCGACGGGCAGGATTTCTGGTCGGTGACCCGGCATGCCGATATCTGTGAAATGAACAAGAACGCTGCGGTGTTTTCCTCGGCGCGCGGCATACGGATGGAAGATCAGAGCTACGAGGAATACCTCGCCCGCCGCACTTTTCAGGAAACCGACCCGCCCGAACACAGCAAGAGCCGCATGAAGCTGCTCAAGGCGTTTTCGCGCACCACGATGGCGCAGTACGAAGAGGAAATCCGCCAGATCTGTGTCGAGATCCTTGATGACGTGCTGCAGCGGGAAACATTCGATGCCACCAAGGAGATCGCCCGCCAATTGCCGATGCGGATGTTGGGCCGGATCGTTGGCCTACCGGACGAAGACCTACCCTGGCTGGTGGAAAAGGGTGATGCGCTGATCGCCAATACCGACCCCGATTTCACGGCCCATGTGATGGACAAGCTGGAAACCGATGAGTTCCGCATGATGCCTTTCAACTCGCCCGCCGGGGCCGAACTTTATGCCTATGCAAAGGAGTTGATGGCCTCGAAAGACAAATCCGGCGACACGTCGGGCGTGCTGCACATGATTCTGCAACCAGCCAAGGACGGTTCGGTCATCTCCGATACCGAGTTCCGCAATTTCTTCTGCCTCGTGGTGGCAGCGGGCAATGACACCACGCGCTATTCCATCGCGGGCGGCATTCAGGCCATGTGTCACCAGCCGGAGTTGCTGGCCCAGATGCAGGCCGGTGGCGATATCTGGGACACCGCGCCGGATGAGATTGTCCGCTGGGCCACGCCTGCGCTCTATTTCCGCCGCACGGCCACCCAGGATGTCGAAATGCACGGCAAGACGATCCGCGAGGGCGACAAGGTGCTGTACTGGTGGATCTCAGCCAATCGCGATGGGTCAGTGTTCGATGATCCGTTCCGCGTCGATCTGACCCGCAACCCGAAGGGGCATCTGAGCTTCGGTCAGGGCGGCCCGCATGTCTGCCTGGGTATGTGGCTGGCGCGGCTTGAAGTGCGGGTGCTGTTTCAGGAACTGGCAAAGCGTATCAGCGCCATCGAACCGGCCGGGCCGCACAGATTTCTGCGCTCAAATTTTGTGGGCGGCATAAAGGAACTGCCGGTGACGGTCACTCTGGCCTAAGCTGTGCGTGGACCGAGAGGGAGGAAACCGGACCATGAAGACCCGATTGCGCGCGCTGTTCTGCGATCATCTGAGCATCATGCGGGGCAAATACCTGCCCAATTCCAAGATTGCCGATAGCAGCACGCGGTTCTGCCTGTCGGTCTTCGGGACGCATTACGACAAGGACCTGCTGGATGCACCTGGGTCGAAAGTCAAGGCGGGCCTGCCGGATATGGAACTGAAATGGCTGCATGACGATATCCGCGACAGTTGGCACGCCGATACAAAGATCGTTCTGGGCGATCTTTATGATGACGAGGGTGACCTGCTGCCGCTCTGCCCGCGCGGGGCGCTCAAACGATCGGTCGCGGCGTGGCAGGCCAAGGGGCTGACCCCCAAGGTCGGGATCGAGTTGGAGGCTTTTGCGCTGCAGGCCGATGATTCCGGACGGCTGGGGCCGTATGATGCGCCGGGTGGGGTGGTCTATGGCACCGGGCCCTATTCCGACCCGCTGCGGTTCAACGACCGGATCTGGGCGATGGCGGATGATATGGGCTTTTCGCTCGACATGATCACCGCCGAGTTTGACAGCCCACAGTTCGAATACACGCTGACCTTTGACGATGCGGTCAAGGCGGTGGACGATATCGTGCTCTTCCGCCTGATGGCGCGCGAGATTGCACTGGAATACGGGATCGTTCTGACCTTCATGCCGAAACCGATTGCCGAGGGCGGTGGATCGGGGATGCATATCAACTTCTCCTTCACCGACGAAGCGGGTGGCAACGCACTGTCCTCCGGGCCGCGCGGTGGGCCGGATCACATGAACGATCTGGCGCGCGGCTGCCTGAGCGGGTTGTTGCATCATCACAAGGGGCTGGCGGGGCTGATCGCGCCGACCGCCAATTCCTATCTGCGGCTGCAACCCGGCTCGCTTTCAGGCTTCTGGCAGAACTGGGGCGGCGATCATCGCAACGTGACCACGCGGATCAGTTCCGAAGGCGGGGCGAAGGCACGGCTGGAACACCGGATGGCGGATGCCTCGGCCAACCCCTACACCGCCGTGGCCGCGGTGCTGCATGCGGCACGGCTGGGGGCGGAGAACGGCCATCAATTGCCGCCGATGGAGACCGGTGACGGGTTTGACCACACGGATGCTAAAGAAGGCACCGCCATCGATTTGAGGGGGGCTGTGGCTGATCTGGAACAGGATACTGCGCTGGCGCAGGCGGTGGGGCCGGAGCTGATCGCCAATCACGTCTACATGAAACAGAAAGAAGTCCGCAAAACCCGCGATCTTGAGGGCGACGCTTTGCGGGATTTCTATGTCTATTTTGTCTAGGCGCGTCCCAGAAAAAAGATAACAAAAGCCGCCGAACACGTCGAAATCTACGATTTCAGACGGCGTTAGGCGCCCCTGTCGTTTCTGGAAACGCTTTACGCGTCAGGACACGCTTGCAAATCCCGCATCCAGCGCGGTCAGGATTGTGTCCACATCCGCCTCGGTTAGCACCAGCGGCGGTGACATGATCAGGTTCGCGCCCGACATGCGCACCATCGCACCCGCCTGATAGGCACCCTCCTGGATTTTGCCGATGGTTGCCTTGTCGATGGGTGTTTTGGTCGCGCGGTCCGAGACCAGCTCCAGCGCGCACATCAATCCATGCCCACCGCGCACATCGCCGATCAACTCGTACTTCCCCTGTAGCGCCTGCAAGCCCTTGAAGAGCTGCGCCCCGCGCGCCGCCGCATTGGTCGGCACGTCCAGACGGATCGTCTCTTCCAGGCAGGCCAGCGCTGCGGCGGCCCCAACCGGGTGGCCGGAATAGGTGTAGCCGTGCCCGATATTCGCAATGCCGGTCTCGTCCTGTTCAAAGACCTGCGCCACATGCTCGGCGATCATCACCGCACCAAAGGGGAAGTAGCCATTGGTGATCGCCTTGGCGGTGCACATCAGGTCAGGCTGCACGCCCCAATGGCGGGACCCGCTCCAACTGCCGGTACGGCCGAAGGCGGTGATGACCTCATCCGCGATCAGCAGGATGCCGTGCCGTGTACAAATCTCGCGCACGCCCGGCATGAAGCTTTCATGCGGCGGGATGACCCCGCCCGCGCCCAGAATCGGCTCCATGATGAAAGCGGCGATACTGCCCGCGCCCTGCATGGCAATCTCGTCCTCCAGCATAGAGAGGCACAGTTGTGCCAGCCGCTCGGGGTCGGTCTCGTCGAAAGGGTTGCGATAGGTGTAGGGGGCGGGAATGTGGTGGCACCCGGCCAGAAGGGGCTCATAGGCGGAGCGGAAATTTGCGTTTCCATTCACTGAGGCACCGCCGAAATGAGTGCCGTGATAGCCCTTTTTCAGGCTCAGGAACTTGGTGCGACCGGCCTCGCCCCGGACCCGGTGGTATTGCCGCGCCAGCCGCAAAGCGGTTTCCACGCTGTCGGAGCCACCCGAGGTATAGAAGGCGCGGCTCAGCCCGTCGGGTTCAAAGAAAGCGCGCAGTTCCTCGGCGAGCTGGATCACCGTTTCATTGGTCGTGCCGCGGAAGATCGAGTAGTAGGGCAGACGCTCCATTTGCGCGGTTATCGCGGCTTTGATCGGGTCGCAGGAGAACCCGAGATTGACGTTCCACAACCCGCCAACCGCATCCACGACCTCATGCCCGTCAATATCCTTGATCCGCACGCCCGAGGCGCCGGTGACGATGGTGGGCGGGTTGGCCTGACAATCGGCCGGATGCGCCATCGGATGCCAGACTGAGCGGGCGTTCATTTCCTTGAGGAAGTTGCTGTCTTTCATTTGGGGGCCTCCCGGGGGTTCAAGCGGCTTGATGCTGTGGGTACTCGGGCGGGCAGAACCCTCCGATCCGTTGGGTCAGATCAAGCGCGGCGGCTTTCAGTTCGCGACGTATTCTGGTTTTCAACTGGGTGGTCATGCGCGACATCGGCGCGGCCACGGCGAGCGCACCGATGGGTCGCTGGTCGGGGCCAAAAATCGGGGCGGCGTGGGAATGCACATCTGCCTCAAACCCGCCAATGGATTCAGCAATGCCCAAGACGCGCGCCTGCGCCAGTGCGGCCCTCAGTTTTTTTGGGTCAGTCTGCGTTTGGGGCGTGTGCACCGCAAGCGGCTCTGCGAGGATCCCCTCCACAAAACTATCCTCGGCAAAGCTCAAGAACGCCAGCCCGGATCCGGTGCCGTGAAAGGACAGGACCTCTGCGTCCTCCATGGTGACGCGGGTGCCGTGCTGTGGGCTGTATGCATGGGTGAGCGTGTTTAGCTGGTGGCCCTGCACGATCGACATATGCGCGGTCTCGCCCGTGCTTTCGCAAAGTTGCCGCAAGATATCCTGCGACACTGACAGCAACGGCACGGTTGCCTCGCGCAGGGCGGCGAGGCGCAGAACTTCGGGTCCCAGACGGTAGGCGCGGTCATTGCCGATCTGTTCGACGAATCCCTGAGCCTGCAATTCGCTCATCAGCCGAAAGACGGTCGCTTTGTTCATCCCGGACAGGCGCGTGATGTCACTCAGGCCGATTTCCAATCGAACATGATCAAATAAACTCAGCAGTGACAGTGCCTTAGAGACTGTGCCCATTTCCGGGATTTACCCTTTGACGATCCGGTTCCATTCTTTGGCAAGGGTGTTCAACCCGCGCCGTTGTAGAAAGTGTTGACAGAGGAGGGGGTGGCCTGTCAATCTAATTTCAAACCAATGGTTCGAATAATGAACCGACAATGTCTCAACAGGACCCGGAGGTAACTATGACTTTCAAGACCAAGATCGCAGGCGCGGTGGCGACCCTCGCCCTGACAGCAGGGGCGGCGCTGGCCGAGTACCCGGAAAAGCCGGTCAATTTCATCGTTCCGTGGCCTCCGGGTGATCTGGAGGACGTGCTGACTCGCATGATCGCCGAGGATTTTCAGGAAAAATATGGCGTCGCCGCTGCGGTGGTGAACAAGCCTGGCGGCGGCGGTGGTCCGTTCCCCGGTGCCATCGAGGTTGCGACCGCACCCGCCGACGGCTACACCATTGGGTCCTTCGTGATCGGCGTGCCGGTGATGGGTCACCAGATCGACATCGCGCCGCTCACGCCCGAGAAATTCGATCCGCTGGGCATTTTCCTGACATATCCGTTCGTGATTGCCACCAGCGGCGACGCGCCCTATTCCTCGATGGAGGAACTGGCCGCCTACGCCAAGGAGAACGATGTGGCGCTGGGCCATTTCGGAGATGTTCTGACGCCGACGCAGGTCACCAAGGCTTTTGCCAAGAATGCAGGTTTCGAATGGGGCTCGGACGCGGCCTTTGACGCACTGGATTGCAACACGCTGGCCTCTGGCGACGCCGATGTGATTAACACGACGCTGCAACTGATCCTGCCCTGTCTGGATAGCGTCAAGGTCCTGACCGCGATCACAGACGAACGTATCCCGTTGGTGCCCGACGCGCCCGCGATCGGAGAGCTGGACGAGGGGCTGAATATCGCGCTCTGGAATGGGCTTTTCGTGACCAAGGACACGCCGCAGGACGTGCGCGATAAGATCATCGAAGTGGCCAAGGAAACGGTCACCAGCGAGCGTGCCCAGAAGGTTGCCGCGGAAACCGGTGCTCTGGTCTATTGGCAAGGTGCCGATGAAAGCACCACGCGCATTTCCAATGATATCGATACTATGGGCCGGATCGGCGAGATCCTCCAGTAACCCTATCGGGCGGGTCGCTTTGGCCCGCCCCTCAAGCAGGGGCGCATTCTCTCATGACATCCGAACGTGAACGCCGTTTCGTCGGCCCCCGGCGCGGTCAGTTGATCTTTGCCCTGGGATTTGTCGGCCTGTCGGTCTTGCTGATCAGTCAGATCACAACGCAGACCCAATGGGTGGAAAAGTCGAAGTTTTTCGCGCAACCCCGGTTCTGGCCTGCCGTCGGTCTCTTGGGAATGGTCGGTCTTGCGGGCCTGCACCTCTATCGTCTGCCGTGGTGGCGCAACACCCGTTATGACTGGTGGGAAGCGCGCAAGTGGCTGACCGTGCTGGAATTCACAGCCTGGTTCATGGGTTATGTGCTGCTGGTGCCGATCTTGGGCTATCTGCCGGTCACGCTGGCCTTTGTGCCCGCGCTGGCCTGGCGCATGGGCTATCGCGACAAGCAGATGATGTGGATCAGCGTCGCTTTTGCCTTTGCCGTTGTGATCCTGTTCAAGTCGCTTCTGGGCGTCAAAATCCCCGGCGGTGCGATCTATGAATACCTTCCCGGCGCATTGCGCAGCTTCTTTATCCTGTATCTCTGATGGACCTTATCCTATCCGCAATTGAGATCCTGATGCGCTGGGACGTGGCGCTGGCCCTGTTGGCAGGGTCGGTGGGCGGCGTGTTGATCGGGGCCATTCCCGGCGTCGGGCCAGCCGTGGCCATCGCAATCCTGCTACCTGCCACCTTTTCCATGGACCCGATCGTCGGGCTGACCGTGCTGTTGGGAATTTATGGCAGCTCAATGTATGGCGGCTCGATTCCTGCCATCCTGATTAACACGCCGGGCACGGCGGTCAACGCGCTGACCACCTATGACGGCTATCCGATGACCGCGCGCGGAGAACCGCGCCGCGCCCTGTCGCTGGCCTATTCAGCGTCCTTCTTCGGCGGCATTTTCTCGGTGCTCTGCCTGATCCTGTTCGCGCCGGTGCTGGCGAAAATCGCGCCCATGTTCGGCTCGCGCGAGATTTTCCTTGCTGCACTTCTGGGCATCCTGCTGGTCGTGGTCGCCCATCGCGGCCAGTCGCTGATCGCCGGTGCGTTGGCCTGTTTCGGCATCTTTCTCCAGACCATCGGGCTTGAGCCGGTCAAATACACCTCGCGTTATACCTTTGACCAGACATTCCTGTCGGGCGGCATCAACCTGATCGTGGTGGTGCTGGGCCTCTTCGCGCTGTCTCAAGCCTTTGTTCTGCTCACTTCGGATGACGAGAAAATCCACCTCACCAAGCTCAGGGGCGGTATGTTTCAAGGCCTGCGCGAACTGGCGCGGCATCCGCGCGTCGCCAGTGTCTCGGCCAGTTTCGGCGTGCTCATGGGCATGATCCCCGGCGTGGGTGAGTTCACCGCGCAGTTCATGTCCTACACCTATGCGCAGAAAACCTCGAAACGCCCACAGGATTTCGGCAATGGTTCGTCGGAGGGGCTGATCGCGGCAGAAACCGCCAACAACGCCGTGCCCGCTGCTGCCATGGTGCCATTGCTGGCGCTGGGCATTCCGGGCGAGGCGCTGACCGCGATGATGCTGAGCGTCTTTTACGTGCATAACGTGGTGCCGGGGCCGGGGCTGTTCCAGAACCAGATGGATTTCGTGGTGGCGCTGTATTTGGCGCTTTTGATCCTGAATGTGCTGGTGCTGGCCTTCCTGCTGGTGGCGACCAAATCGCTGATCCAGGTCGTGCGCATCCCGAACCGTTTCCTGGGCGTCTGCATCCTGACGCTCAGCTTCGTGGGGGTCTATTCCCTGCGCAATTCGGTGATCGACTGCATCCTCGCCGCGATCTTTGGCGTGGTCGGCTATGTGCTAAAGCGACTGTCCCTGCCTGCGGTACCGATCATCCTCGGCATGGTTCTGGGCGGAATCATGGAGGTCAAGCTGCGCGCCGGCATGGCACGGGTCAAGGAACCGCTGGATTTCATCGACCGCCCCGTCGCGTTCATCCTGTTTCTACTCATCATCATCGTTCTGCTGGTCCATATGCTGCGTGTGCTGAAGGACCGCAAGGAACTGAAGGAGGCCGAATGGCAGACCAAAACAGCATCGACACGCTTCGGCGGGCTGATGTGGCGCCGCAGAAACTCTTTCTTGAAGGATCATGGCAAGAAGGTACGGGCGCGCCACTCGAAGTTACTTCGCCGATTGACGGATCTGTTCTGACAACGCTCTCCGGTGCATCGGCATCGGATGTCGAGCGCGCGGTGACCTCCGCCCGCGCGGCGTTCGCGGATGGGCGCTGGTCGGGCATGGCGCCTGCCGCCCGCAAGAAGGTACTGCACCGGATCGCCGATCGGATCGAGGCTGAGGCGCTGGAATTGACCGTGCTCGGCGTGCGCGACAATGGCACCGAATTCAACATGGCGTTCAAGGCGGAACCCGGCTCGGCTGCGGGCACGTTCCGGTACTATGCCGAGGCGCTGGACAAGGTGGCGGGCGAAGTCGCGCCCACCGCGCCGGATGTTTTGGGGTTGGTCCACCGGGTTCCGGTCGGGGTCGTGGCAGCCATCGTGCCATGGAATTTTCCGTTGATGATTGGCGCATGGAAGCTGGCGCCCGCGCTGGCGATGG
Organism: Ruegeria hyattellae; assembly: GCF_041537925.1. Classification (NCBI taxonomy): domain Bacteria; kingdom Pseudomonadati; phylum Pseudomonadota; class Alphaproteobacteria; order Rhodobacterales; family Roseobacteraceae; genus Ruegeria; species Ruegeria hyattellae. The sequence goes on from NZ_JBGOSH010000006.1 coordinate 170,124, forward strand.
GCAATTCGGTGGTGTTGAAACCTGCTGAGACCGCCTCGCTATCGCTGTTGCGACTGGCCGAGATTTGCGCAGATTGCGGCCTGCCCGACGGGGTGCTGAACGTCGTGACCGGCAACGGGGCCGAAACCGGCGCGGCGCTATCGCGGTCAATGGGCGTCGATGTGCTGAGTTTCACCGGCTCTGGTGAGACCGGGCGGCGGCTGATGGAGGCATCGGCGCAATCGAACCTGAAACGGGTCTATCTGGAACTGGGCGGCAAATCCCCCAACATCGTCTTTGCGGACGCGCCCGATCTGGCCAAGGCGGCGAAGGTCTCGGCGCAAGGCATCTTCCGCAATTCCGGACAGGTCTGCGTGGCGGGGTCGCGCCTGCTGGTCGAGGCCTCTGTTCACGATGAATTCGTCGCGATGGTAAAGGCCGAAGCCGAGGCGCTGCGCGTGGGTGACCCGCTGGACCTGAACAGCCAGATCGGTGCGGTCAATTCCGAGGCACAACTGACCCGCAACCTGTCATTCTTGGATATGGCGCAGGCCGAGGGCGGTCAGATCATCACCGGGGGGCAACGCATATTGGGTGACACGGGCGGCACTTACATGGCGCCCACCATCGTGACCCATGTGCAGCCGGACGCGGTGCTGTTCCAGCGCGAGGTTTTTGGCCCGGTTCTGTCAGTCACCCGGTTCGAGACCGAGGACGAGGCGCTGCGCCTTGCCAACGCCACCGATTTTGGGCTGGCCTCGGGTGTCTGGACCTCGGACCTCAGCCGCGCGCACCGCATGGTCGCGGGCATCCACGCAGGTGTCGTGCATGTGAACACCTATGGCGGGGCGGACAATACCGTGCCTCTGGGAGGTGTCGGTCAGTCGGGCAACGGTCATGACAAGTCCCTGCACGCGCTCGACAAATTCGTAGATCTCAAGACCGCATGGATGCAGTTGTGAGGGATGACATGAAAACGATACTGGTCGCGGGAACCTATGACACCAAGGATGAGGAGCTGCACTATATCGCCGAGGTGATCAGCGCGCAGGGTGGCAATGTGCTGTCGATGGATGTGAGCGTTTTGGGCGATCCCTCAAAGCCCACAGATGTCTCCAAACACGACGTGGCAGAGGCGGGCGGCAGCTCGATCCAGGCGGCTATAGACTCAGGCGATGAAAACACCGCGATGCAGATCATGGCCCAGGGTTCCGCTGCCAAGGCGCTGGAGCTCTATCGCAACGGGCAGATCGACGGGGTGATCGTGCTGGGCGGGACGATGGGCACCGATCTGGCGCTGGATCTTTGCGCGGCCCTGCCGGTAGGCGTGCCGAAATACATTGTCTCGACCGTGTCCTTCTCGCCTGTGATGCCGCCGGAACGGCTGCCTGCGGATGTGCAGATGATCCTTTGGGCGGGCGGGCTCTATGGGCTGAACTCGATATGCAAGGCGTCCCTCAGTCAGGCGGCAGGCGCTGTTCTGGGCGCGGCGCGGGCAGTGGAGCCGCCAAAACGCGACCGGCCCCTGATCGGAATGACCAGCTTTGGGAAAACCGTGCTGCGTTACATGGTGACGCTGAAACCTTCGCTGGAAGAACGCGGCTTCGAGGTCGCCGTGTTTCATGCCACCGGCATGGGCGGGCGGGCCTTCGAAAGCCTTGCCGCCGAGGGCGCGTTTGCCGCCGTGATGGATTTCGCCCCGCAAGAAGTTTCAAACCATCTCTTCGGCGGGCTGTCGGCGGGCGAGGACCGGATGACCAATGCGGGCCGCGCCAGTATTCCGCAACTGGTGGCGCCGGGCTGCTACGATCTGGTCGATATTGTGGGCTGGCAGCCCTTGCCGGAACACTTTCGGGATCGCCCCGTTCATGCTCATAACCGCCTGCTCACCTCAGCCGTGCTGACCGCCGGGGAACGGCGGCAAGTGGCGCGGACATATGCGGACAAGCTGGGTCAGGCGCGCGCGCCAGTGGCGTTTCTGCTGCCGCGCGGCGGCTGCAATGAATGGGACCGGCCCGGAGGTGAACTGCATGATAGCGAAGGGCTAGCCTCCTTCTGCGCCGAGATAGAGACGGCACTGCCCGACACTGTCGACCTGCACCCGCTGGACGCGCATATCAATGACGACGCCTTCAGCGCACGCGTTTTGGAGATATTCGACGACTGGGTGACGCGTGGTGTGATTACCGCTCAGGCATAGACCCCTTCAGCAGCGGCGCGGATGTTGCGGATGTTTTCGCCATAAGCCGTTGGATCGCCGACCGAGCCACCCCGGAAGACGGCGGAGCCTGCGACAAGCACATCCGCACCGGCCTGTGCCACGATGGGCGCGGTTTTGACGTCGACGCCGCCATCAATCTCGATATGCACAGGCCGATCGCCGATCATGGACCGCAGCTTTCGAATCTTGGCGCTCATGTCGATGAATTTCTGACCGCCGAAGCCCGGGTTCACGGTCATCACGCAGATCAGATCGGTCAGGTCTAGCAAATGCGCCACCGCCTCGCCGGGGGTGCCGGGGTTGAGCGCAACACCGGCCTTGGCTCCTGTCGCGCGGATTGCCTGCAGCGTGCGGTGGATATGCGGTCCGGCCTCGACATGCGCGGTGATCACATCCGCGCCAGCCTGCGCGAAAGCGTCGATATAGGGATCGACCGGTGCGATCATCAGATGCACGTCCATCACGCCCTTGATATGCTTGCGGATGGCGGCGCAGGTGGTCGGGCCGAAACTGATGTTGGGCACGAAATGCCCGTCCATCACATCCACATGCACCCAATCCGCGCCCTGTGCCTCGATCGCCTCGCATTCGGCGCCGAAATTGGCGAAATCGGCGGCGAGGATCGACGGGGCGATCTTGATGTTGCGGTCAAAGCTCATGGCGGCACCTCGGGATTTGGGGCATCTGGGATTTGGCAGGCATATATAGACTGGTTGCCCGTGGCGATAGGGGCGGGACGGGAATTTGTGACGCTCAGGCGCGGTAGAACAGATAGCGGTCCTTGGCGATCGTGTCGGGGCCGCTGATCGGTTCGAACCCCACCAGCGGTTGGCCCGAGACCAGCAGCGCGCCGGGGGCCAGAACCTGCGCGATCAGGGGACTGAGCCGGGCGGCTTCGGCCACGTCGTCTTGCTTGAACCCGCGCCCGAAATCGTAATGGGCCAAGATGATCTGCACGCTGTCTTCGGCAAGGCGGTTGAGCATTGGTTCGGCCTCGCCCTGCAAAAAGTCCTCTTCGGGCGGGGTGCAGGAGGGGTGGCAGGCCAGCACCCGGTCCATCACCCGGATACGGCGATCGGGAAGGATTTCGCGCAGGTGGTCATAGGTGCGGCCATTGCCCAGCCCCATGTCGAGCACCTCACCGGTTTGGCCTGCGATCTGCGTCGCTGCCCAGTTCAGCCCGTCGCGCTGGGCGCTCAGCCTGCGCAGCATCGAATCCAGTCGGCTCATATCTCGGCGTCCTTCATTGTCTTGGCGCGGGCCACGGCACGCCAGGTCCCCGGATCAGCCGTGTCACGATGTCCTGCGTGAACTGCCAGATTGCGTCGTCATGGACAAGGTGATGCGTCAGCAGGCCATAAGGTTCGTCATTGTCCGCTCGCCCCTCGCGACGGTCTTGCAACTGCGTGATGGCCTGAGCGATCAGTGCATTAGGCTCGACCAGCCCGCGTGTGTCGCGCCAGTCGATCGGGTCGAGATGGGTGTTGATCTGGACCAGACCGGGAGCAGCCTCTCGCGCCTTGCGCGGCTTGAAGGCCGATAGCGCGCGGTAGCCCAGTTGCGGCAGGCCCGCGATCACCGCGTCGGAGCTGCGGTTCCAGGGCGGCACGAACATTGGGCTCAGATCATCTCCGAACAGATCGCGCATTCGGGCCAGCCCGCGTTCTGCATCACCCAGCGCCACCTCGGCTGCGCGGTCTGCGCCGAACTCGGACTTCTTGCTTTCTGGCCGCTGATGGTTGCGATGCGCCCAGCCGTGTACCACGGGGATCAGCATCTCGCGGCCCCGCGTATAGTCCGCAAGCGCGGGCACCGCCAATTTCGGGACCACCGCCAGATGCACCGGCAGGCCGGATTCAACGGACAAGGTATGCAACCGGTCGAGCGCGGCTGTGGGTGCGGTGGCATCATCATCCCGCCACCAGAGCGGCAGGGTCAAGCCAGCGCTGTCCCATTGGGCGAGTTCGGTGTCGAGCGGGCTCCAATCCGGGGTCACGATTGCGCCTCCAGTAGCGTTTCGACGATCTCGACGCTGCTTACCGCTCCATCGAACTGCCCGGTCTTGTCTACGCTAGGGGTCTGACGCGCAACCTGCCGGACTGAGGCGGCCAGAGCTTCGGGGGTCAGGTCGGCGCTGCGCAGCACCCGCATGGATGGCTCGCGTGCGAGGCTGTCTGCCCGCAGGCCCTGTTCGACCTCGTTGCCGTCATCGAAGGGGATCAGCACCGCAGGCGTGCCCGCTTGCAGTAGATCCAGCGCGGTGTTGTAGCCGCACATGCTGACCGATGCCTTGGCGTGATAGAGCATTTGCCGGAAATCCGGGCGGGCCTTTTCCAAGATCGCATTTGGCGCATCATGATCGGCCTTGAGCGCGGCGATCCGGTAAGTCGCATCCTTGCCGCCCACGAGCAGCCGCCAGCGCAAATCCGGTGTCAGCGCCGCAGCGCCAAGTGCCGCACGATAGATCGGTGTCCCGACCGAACCGCCACCGGCACTGACCAGCACCTCGCCGCTACCCGCGCCCTCGGGATGCGGGCCCGCCGGGGATGGAGCGACATAGCCGGTATAGTATAGCTTGGCCTGCAGGGCAGGGGTGACCGGCCAACTAACCTCGAGCGGTGTCAGGTCCGGGTCGGAATGGACCAGAACGCCGCTATAATGCTGCGCAATGATCTGCTCGGCCTTCTCAGCCTTGGCGGGTTTCGACGGTGGCGCAAGGATGTCGCGGATCGAGGCGAGGATCATCGGGCGCTTCGGCAGCGTGGCGGCGGTATCAAGAAAAGCGGTGAATTCGGCGCTGAGTATGCGGCGACCGAAGGGGAACAACTCGGTTATGATAACGTCGGGCGCGAACTGGAGCAGAGCGGCGCACAATGCGGTCTTGCGGGTGGTTAGGTAGTCTGGCGTGGCCGTTTGCCCGCTCTTTTCCAGAAGTCGGGTGAAATCCACCCCGTCCGAGCGCAAGGGCGGCAGGTTCAGGATGTCGAGGCCGTCATGGCTCAACTGCGGCGCGGGCATGCCGCCAGAGATCATGAAAACCTGATGCCCCGCCGCGCGAAAAGCCTGGCCCAGCGTGAGCGCACGGCTCAGGTGGCCAGTGCCCAGCAGATGCGTGACGACGATCATCAGCTTCATTGGTGGCCTTCTTTGGGGGTAAGGCGCACCGGGTCTGGCTCGGGCGTCAGATCGGGCAGGGACAAAATATAGAGCCGGTTGCGCTTGATCTGGAACGGGGCGGGACCGTGGAAATCCCAGCCCCAGGCCTGCGCCAGCAGCACCCGCATCACGCCGATATGGCAGACCGCCAACGTGTCGCAGTCGAGCCCGACGAGCCACGATTGCAACCGGTCACGCAGACGGGCAGGGCTTTCGCCGCCCGGCGCGTGGTAGTCCCAGCCCCACTCTTCAATGTGTCGGAAGCCGCTATCTGACTTGGCCAGCAGATCGACACCGCGCTGCCCCTCCCAGTCGCCCCAGTCCATTTCGGTCAGTGCGATCACTGGTTCCGGATCGCGACCCGAGACAATCCGGGCAGTCTCGACTGCGCGGGCAAGTGGGCTGGAGCAGAGCGCGGCAGCCTGCCACGCCTCGGGCAGGCGGTATTTCATCAGCGTTTCGCGCGCCTCTTTGTCCAGTGGGATGTCACTGCGCCCCTGAATGCGACCGGCGCGGTTCCAGGCGGTATGACCATGGCGAAGAAGGGCGAGTTTCGGCATGGATCAGCCTTTCACCAAATGATCGAGCGTTTCGCGCAAGCTCGCCGCCGCCGAGGGCAACAGATTAGTTCGCGCGATCATGGCGCGAGCCTGCGCGCCCAGATCGCGCCGCATCGCGGGCGTATCGCGCAACTGGTTGATCCGTAGCGCCAGCGCCTGCGGGCCGTCGCCGGGGTCCGGGTATTCCGCGGGCAGCAGGATATCACGTGTGCCGGGCCGGTTCTGCGCCACCACTGGCAGGCCAGCGGCCTGCGCTTCGAGATAGACCATGCCGAACGCCTCGTTCACACCGGGCCAGAAAAACAGCGCGGCGCGCTGATAGGTGCCCCGCATGGTTTCGGGGTCGAGCTGGCCCAGAAACCGTACCTTGTCGCCAAAGGGCGCCATCAGCGCCTCGACCTGGGGCCGGGCGGGGCCGTCACCTGCGATGTGGAGCTGCCAGTCACCCTCCAGAAGGGCCAGCGTTTCGGCGATGATCGTATAAGAGGCCAGCTTGTCACCCGCGCGCATCATCGCGGCGGTCAGCATCGGGCCATCCAGCGCGGCGGCGGGCGGCAGGGTGTCATCCGGTAGGAAAGGCGGCAGATGCACCAGCTTTTGGTTACCGAAACGTTCGCGTTCCAGCGTGATCAGGTCATTGGCGGTGAGGTAGAATATGGCATCGGCGGCGTCGCTGGCGCGATGCGCTGCCTGCGCGAAACCGGCCCACGGGCCGGACAGTCGGCTGTTGGCGCGGGTACTTTCGATCTGCACATATGGTATGCCGCGTCCGCGGCTCACCACTGGGCCAAGCAGGTCGGGGGACTTGTAGTAGCTGTGATAGGTGACCCAGATGGCGGTTTCATTGGGCAGATCGCGGACCAGGCGCGCGGCCTCATCGCGAGCTTCGGCGCGCAGAAGGGTCTGTTGGGTGGTATCGCCAATTTTGTCGTAGACGCGAAGTTCCGAGACCAGATCGGGCGTAAAACCGGCGCGCTCCAGCACCCGCATCAGGTTGCGGGCCATTTCGCGATCGCCCGAGGGAACCGGGCTGTTTGGAGATTTCATGGGCGCATAGAATGCGGCGCGGGGCATCGGTCAGGCCACTCCGCACAGATCGGACAGCCGCGCCGACAGGCGCGAGATGCCTGGTGCCATGCCAAAGGCGTTGCGCAGCCGGTCCAGCGCGGCCTCGGCCATCTGCAGCGCTTGTTCCGGCTCTGATGACAGTCGGATGATGGCCCCGGCCTGCGCCTGCGGGGTGTCCGCCGCGAGCAGACCATGGGTACCTGAGGTGATGAATTCCGGGATCGCCGAAACTGGTGTGGACAGGATTGGCAGGCGCTGCGAGGCGGCCTCCATCAGCACGTTGGGCAACCCGTCACGGTCGCCGTTGGCGGCGACGCGGCTGGGCAGTACGAACAGATCGGCCCGCCGCATGGCAGCGATTACCTCGGGCTGATCGCAGGCGCCGCGCCAGGTGATCCGGTCCGACAGGCCAAGCTGTTGCGCCTGTTCGGCCAGAGCTTCGGCCAGTTCGCCACCGCCGATATGGGTCCAGTGCCAATCCAGATCACCGGGCAAAAGTGCAAAGGCGTCCAGCAGCCGGTCAAACCCCTTTTTCTCGACCAACCGCCCGACCGAGAGCATGTGGAACGGCGCGCCCACCGCGCGGGGCGGGCGTTTGTCTGGCAGCGGGAACCGGCTCAGGTCCAGCCCGTGATAGACCAGATCGACCCGCGCCGGATCGTCCGACAGCGACCGCAGATGCCGTGCTCCGAAGGCGGTGCAGGTTGCCCCGAAGGCAGCACCATGGCTGGCATGGCTGAGCTTTTCGCGCAGCTCCCATTCCGGCGAAGTCCAGATGTCCTTGGCATGGGCGGAAAAGCTCCAAGGCAGGCCTCGCATGATCGCGGCGTAACGGGCGACAGAGGAGGGCGTGTGCAGGAAATGGGCATAGAGCCCGGTCACTGTGTCGGGCAGTTCGGCGGCCAGCACGCAGGCCTGTCCGAAGCGACGGATGCGGTTATGGGTCGGGTCGCGGCGCAGGTCGGCGCGCCAGACGCGGCGTGCCTCGGTATAGCCGGGCAAAGCCCGTGCGATGGCGCGGGCAGTCCAGACACGGTCGGGCTCCTGATAGAGGTATTCCGGCAGGTAGCGCACTGGTGCGCGTAGCCGATCATGCAGCGGATGCCGTTTTACATCCGTCGGGTGGCGCAGTGACCAGATTTCGAAACTGTGACCTGCCTCTTCAAGCGCGACGAGTTCCTGTGCGATGAAGGTCTCCGACAGGCGCGGCCATCCTTTGACCAGCACCGCCAGCTTTGGCGCTTGCGCGATCATTCGGCGGCCTGCTCGCCCACTTCGCCAAGTAGCACAGCCACCCGGTGGGTGACGTAATCCAGCCCGTCCAGCAGCCCGTCGCGGATTGCCTGCGAGGGCAGCGGTTGTTTCGGCAGGTCGCGGATAGCGCGGATCATCGCCTCGGGGGAAAGCCCGTCGCGCTGTTCGTCCAGCATGCGGATCAGCCCCATCTGCTCGGCGCGCGAGGCGCGCAGCCATTGTTCCATCCGGGGCACGGTGCGCGGCACGATCACGGCGCGGCTGTCAAAGGACAGAACCTCGCAGAACGTGTTGTAGCCGCCCATGCAGACCACACCGGCGGCACCGGCAAACAGTGTCTCGATTTGGGATTCAAACCCCACCGCGGTCACTCGCCCGTTCAGTGCGGCGACACGGGCTTCGAATTCGGCGCGCAGATCGCCCGACAGAAAGGGGCCATAGACTAGCACCGCGCGCGGGTTCAGGTCGGGATCCTGTTCATAGGCGCTGAGTACGAGGTTGACCAGCGCGCGGCCATCACCGCCACCGCCCGGCGTGATCAGAACATAGGGCTGTTCGGGCGGCTCGTCGGTGGTGCCCAACTCGCGCCGCAGATATCCGGTCCAGTGCATCCGCGCCTGCGCCGCCTCGGATAGCGGGAGCCCGGCTGTCGGGTCGTAGATCGAGCGCAGGCCATAGATCCAGATCTCGTGATAGAACCGTTCGGTGGCAGAGACCGCATCCTTGCGGTCCCATTCGGCGGCCAGCACATCAGGCGCGTCCAGCACATCGCGCAGGCCCAGCACCAGCTTAGTGCGGCCCCACCGTTGCAGCTTTTCGAGGGTTGGAAGCAACTCGCCGCGAAACCCTGTCGGTTCCTTGTCGACGATCAGGATATCGGGGTCATATTGCTCGGCAGTGGTCTGGATCAGACCCGAACGCAGCTCGGTGACTTCTTCGATGCCCATGCCGATGGTGCGTGACGTGTAAGAGCCGTCGCTGCGTTTGGTGACGCCGGGCAAGCGGACATGATCGACACGGCGCGGAAAGGTAAAGCGCCCGGCAATGGGCGAGCCGGTCAGGATCAGCGCCGAGGCATCGGGATGCGCTGCCGTGATCGCCGCGGCCAGAGCACGGGACCGGCGTAGATGGCCCAAGCCAAACGTATCATGGCTGTAGAGCATGATACGCGGCGCGCGGCCGGGTTCTTCGGTTTTGCTGCCCCAGTTCATGCCTTGCCTAAAGCCTCAGATCAGCTTCGGTTTTGCCAAAAACGCCTTTGATGTCAAACAAAACCGCCCCCGGCCGGCCGAGTGCGCGGATTTGTTTCACCCCCATGTCGACGAATTGTCGATGGGCGACGGCAAGCAAGATTGCATCATAGGTGCCGATTTCCGGCTGTGCGGTGACATCGAACCCATATTCCTGGTGGATCGCATCGGCATCGGCCCAGGGGTCATGCAGGTCGACGGTCACGGAATAGTCCTGCAACTCGGTCAGGATGTCTGCCACGCGGGTGTTGCGGATGTCGGTGCAGTTTTCCTTGAAGGTAAAGCCCATGACCAGAACCCGCGCCGTGCTGGGGTTGATCTTGCGCGCGATCATCAGCTTGACCAACTCCTGCACCACATGGCGGCCCATATTGTCGTTGATCCGGCGCCCGGCCAGAATCACCTCGGGGTGGTATCCCGCCTGTTCGGCGCGATAGGTCAGGTAGTAGGGATCGACGCCGATGCAATGCCCACCGACAAGACCCGGCTTGAAGGGCAGGAAGTTCCACTTGGTGCCCGCAACTTCGAGCACCTCGTGCGTGTCGAGGCCTAGCCGCGAGAAGATGAGCGAAAATTCGTTGACCAGGGCGATGTTGATGTCGCGCTGGGTGTTCTCGATCACCTTGGCGGCCTCGGCGGTCTTGATCGAGCTGGCCCGGTGAACGCCCGCCTTGATCACTGGTGCATAGATCGCCTCGACCCGGTCCAGAGTGGCAGCATCCTGGGCTGAGATGACCTTGACCAGGCTTTCCAGCGCATGTTCGGCATCACCGGGGTTCACCCGTTCGGGTGAGTATCCCAGGCGGATCTCGTCATAAAGGCGCAGCCCGCTCTTGTCTGCCAGCAGCGGGCCGCAGACCTCTTCGGTCACGCCGGGATAGACGGTGGATTCCAGGATCACCAAATCGCCGGGCGCAAGATAGGGTGCGATCATCTGGCAGGCGGCGCGCAGGGGTCCCAGGTCCGGTGCCTTGGCGACGGTGATCGGGGTGGGTATGCCAAGGATGTAGGTGCTGCGATCCGCCAGATCGGCGGGATCGTCAGAGAATCGGGTCGTCGTGGTGTGCAATGATTGCTCTGACACTTCGCCGGCCCTGTCGTGGCCTTCGCACAGCGCGGCGACATGCGCCGGGTCTGTGTCGAAGCCCAGCGTGTCGAAGCCCGCGCGCGCCAGCCCAAGTGCCAGCGGCAGCCCGACATAGCCAAGGCCCAATACGGCAATCTTTTCACCCGGGGTCTGGCCTGCCACTGCGTGTTCTCCGACGGTTTACTGTGTTGTTTCCGGCGCCAGCGATCGCCACTGCGACCTGTTAGTGAAAAGCCCGGGCTTTGGAAACTCGAAATCCACATATGCGTTCCACGCTGTGGCCTCAATACACGCTCTCGCAACGGTGCTGCCATGTCATTTGAAGACTGCCGCACAGTCCTGTAACGTCCTGTCACCAAACATTTCCGGAAGCCGGGGCGCCATGATCCGCATTCTTTACTGCCTTGTTGTGACTGTGTTGCTGTCACTGGCCCTGACCGGCCCGTCACTGGCCCAGTTGTCCTATCTGCCCGGCGTGTCCTCGTCGGACAGCGCCGATGAGACCGCCCAGGGCGATCTGGCCACTGCCATTCGCGAGGCCTCTGAGGCCGGGGCAAGCGTGATCGTAATCGACAGCAGCGGTAATCTGGTCACCGCGTCGGGCAATACTGATGCGGACGCCGAAACCGCTGATCCGATGGCCGAAGGCTCGCAGCTGATGAAGGCGCAGGAGCGGTTCTCGGAGTTCCGAAAATCGCTTGAGTCGCGGCTCGAGGCGCTGCCCTATTCGATCTTTGAGGTGCAGTACATCCTCAGGCAAACAAGCCCCGACGGGCGCATTATGACCTATGCCGAGGTGCTGTTCTGGAATGTGCTTCTGCTGCTGGTCGGGCGCTGGCTGTCGGTTGAGATTTACGGCAAGCGGATCGCCAAACGCTATGTGGTGGCGCGGATCAAGGAGAACCCGCAGGGCTATCAGGACAAGATGCCGTTTCTGGTCTATCGCTTCCTCATGGGGATCGGTGGCACCGTCTTTGCGATGCTCTTTGCTGCGATCATGGGATTTCTGATCTTCGGGCCGACCGACGATATCTCGATCCAGTTTTCGGTGACTGCAATTTTCACCGCCTATTTCCTGGCGCGCACGGTCTCGGACCTGTGGCGCATGATTCTGTCGCCCTACCTATCTCAGTATCGCCTGCCGCCGTTTTCGGACCGCGATGCCAAACGGCTCTATATCTGGGCGAGCTTTGTGGCCACCTATGACATTTCGGTGGTGCTGTTTTCGACTTGGGTGGCCGATTTCGGGCTGAACTATAATGTCTATGCGATGGTCTACGGGGCGCTGACCATCGTCGGCGCACTGGCCAACGCGCTGATGGTTCTGTTCAATGCGCGCGCGATCTCGCACGCGATCCGGGGCGGGCGGGCGCCCGAGCAGGTGTCGTTCCTGCTGCGTCTGATCTCGTTCGCCTGGGCGCCTGTCATTCTGCTCTACATCGTCTTCGGCTGGTTCGATCTGGCGCTTGATCTGGTTCTTGAAAAACCCTCACCCATCCCGCTGATCGCCGGAACCTATGCCGTCTTCATGTCGGTGGTCGTGGCCTATGGCGCGATGAATTACGTGCTTGAGCGCTATTTCGCCCGCTCGCGGCAGGTCCAGCAGATCAACGAGGAACTGGCCAATGCCGATGCCGAGGAGGATTGGGAAGAAGAGGTTCCCGCCCCCAAACCCCACCCGATCGCCACTTATGAGGATCTGGCACGCCGTGTGGCGGGTGCCCTTGCATTCGTGGTGGGGGCCTATGCGCTGATCGTGATCTGGTATCCCGATGCCAGTTGGACCGAAGACCTGCCGATCGAGCGGGCGCTGGATGTGATGGTGATCCTGTTCATCGGCTATATCGTGTATCATTTCTTCCGCATCTGGATCGACAGCAAGATCGCCGAGGAAAGCGTGGACGCCGAAGAGGGTGAACTGGGCGACGAAGGCGGTGGCAGCAGCGCGTCGCGGCTCGCCACGCTTCTGCCGCTCTTTCGCGGCGCGATCCTGGCTGTGGTCGTCGTCACCATCTCGCTCATCGCGCTGCTGGAATTGGGCGTCAACGTCAGCCCGCTTTTTGCCGGTGCCGGTGTGGTCGGTCTGGCCGTTGGCTTTGGCGCGCAGACGCTCGTGCGCGACATCTTCTCAGGCGCGTTCTTTCTGGTCGATGACGCCTTCCGCAAGGGCGAGTATATCGATATCGGCGATGTGAAAGGCGTGGTCGAAAAGATCTCGGTCCGCTCGTTCCAACTGCGCCATCATCTAGGCGCGCTCAACACCATCCCCTTTGGCGAGATCAAGGTGCTGACTAACTATTCCCGCGACTGGGTGATCATGAAACTGCCGCTGCGGGTGACCTATGACACCGATGTGGAACGGGTGCGCAAGATGATCAAGAATCTCGGCAAGGAACTGCTGAAGGATCCGGTGATCGGCGAAAACTTCATCCAGCCGCTGAAATCGCAGGGCGTGATCGAGATGCAGGATTCGGCGATGATCATCCGGGTCAAGTTCATGACCAAACCGGGCGATCAATGGTTGGTGCGCAAGAAGGTTTTTGAGGAGATCCGCGCGCTGTTCGAACGCGAAGGCATCCGCTTTGCCCATCGCGAGGTGACGGTGCGGCTGGCCGATGGCAAAAAGGAGGACGACCTGACGCCGCACCAGAAAGAGGCCGTCACCGGCGCGGTACAAGCCGCCATCGACGAGGACTATCTGGACGATATCGGCCCGGGCGGGGAGGGTCCTTAAGGTCCGGTATGCGGACAAACCTGCCGTTCGCCCATTGCAGTGCCAAAAGTCAGATCAACCCTTGTTGAACTGAAAAGCAGTGAGTTTCACCCGGGACGAAGGTTTGGTTTTCGAGTGAGTTTATCCTGGCTGAGGCAGTTTGTTTTAAGCGCGCTGTCCGCCGATGGGGTTTGCCGTAGAAAGGTTTAGCATATCCATGCGAGCTGGGATTAGGATGATCCGATTAGGACCAGTTGCGGAGGCGGGAAAATCGAAGCCTTCGGTGTAATTTTTTTAGGAGATGAGCATGACGGATATTTCAATTATCGGCTTAGGCGCCATGGGCTCGGCACTCGCGCGTGCGCAGTTGAAGGCGGGCCGGTCAATAACAGTTTGGAACAGGACATCCGAAAAGGCGACGCCATTGGTCTCGGCTGGGGCAACTTCCGCTGCCACGGTTTCTGAAGCTATTTCCGCCAGCCCCGTCACAATCACGTGTGTTAAATCACATCCGCAAACGAAGGAACTTCTGACCGCTGCTTCGAAGGTTCTGCCCGAAAAAACCATAATTGAACTCTCGACCGGAGGTGCGAAGGATGCGGAGGATTTGGCACAACTGATTGAAAACGCTGGTGGCCAATGGATGGTGGGCATCATTAATGCCTATCCGCATATGATTGGAGATGATGAAACTGTGCTTTCGGTCGTTGGGACAGCTGAACAGTGGGCGGCACACGGTTCGATCATAAAAGCTATGGGCGGCAGCTCGGTTCACGTTGGCGACGAAGCTGGCATGCTGGCGGCGCTTTTTGCAGGTCTTTTTACAGTTCGCCAAGGCTTTATGTGGGGTATGATCTATGGTGCGCTGGCCGCAAAGCAGGCCGGAATCCCGCTCAAGACATTTTCAGACCTTGTTCCCATTTCGATGGGAATGATGAAGCCTTACTATGACTATTTTGCCGCAACAGCGCCGAATGCAACTTACGACGATCCACCTGCAACGATGCGGACCTATGCTGCGGCCCTGGAGGATGTTCTCGCCAGTTACGAGGTACTTAATGCTCGGGACGAATTACCGCGACTATTCGTTGAAATGGCTCAGAAAGGTATGGATGCAGGTCTTGAAGACAAAGCGCTCACTGCCGTCATAGATGTACTCGCAAACGAAAACTGATCGACGCAAAAGACTGAGAACTTTAGGTTGGTCGCTTTGGGCTCGAAGCGGACCTTGACCATCTGTAGCCTAAGCCTCAGGCCAGTCCAACAATGGAACGGAAGCGCTCAGTGTTAATACTCATAGCAGTTACTTTCCTCGTAGCATCAATGGCGCCGATGAGCGCTCCGGCAGATGTCGATTTTCCAGAGTTTTCGGACCAGAGAAAGCCATCATGCGCAGTGCTCTGGGAGATTGGAAATTACGCATCGAATAGAATAGAGTGCAATCCCCACTTTGAATTAGAGGCAAGAAGTTCTGATGGGGTCGTCTATTTCGGAGTGAGGAACATTGAGACCTCGTACCTCCCCTTGCCAGCAAGGAATGTCCTCGCTCTGGATGTTGCGCCAAAGCCAATCTCGGATTTCCTCAAAGATTTACGAAGTTGTGGAGATTCCAGCAACTGTCTAATCCTGAAAGACAGCCCAGAGATATTCAATCAATTAGTAGCACTAAATGAAGCGACTGATATCTGGGAGACGAATGTGTGGGGGGAAAAGCTGGGCACACCGTCGAGTTCGGCAGTGTATTTCTTTAGGTCTGGAAAAACCGTTGTAAGCCTTAATGGTGCACTGAGTTCCTTTTGGATAACGCCAAACAGGGGAATCTTCAAATTCGCAATTTTTGATACGAAGTTGCCGTGATGGAAAACACTGTTAGTTTGAGCTGGCTCGGCATTCCAGTCGTCAGGTTGGATGCTTCAAATTTTTCCCATTCAATCTGAAAGAATGGGCTCCAAGCGGACGTTTGTTGGAGCTACCCTGAGGCCACCGCCAACCACAGTGGAACCCTAAGTGCGACTAGCGATTTGTGTATCCCTCATTTTGGTCGGCTCAATGCTGACACTTGCTATGGGCTTTGTCACCCTTGCAGCCATCGGCGACGCTGCCATGAGATGTCCCGGAAACCAGTGTGAAGACGCAAAACTCTCCGCCGTGGTAGGTGGTTGCCTCTTGCTCATCGGACTAGTTCTGGTGTCAGCAGGATGGATTAGCCTTCGCCGAAACAGGTAGCTCGGAATGTCTCAGAGGGGCTCTAACCAGACCTTGAAGCCCGGCGGAAACAGGCCCCGAACCTTCAAAACCATTGCCCCGGTTCCATCAGCCCCAGATCCAGCAATTGCCGCGAGTGCCATTCGAAAGGTGTCGAATTGTGCCAGCGGAAACTGTGGATATCGAATTTTGATCCGGGATTGCGTTTCAGCGCCTTGGCGGTGCGAAACGAGCAGATCGCGGCCGTCAGGTTGTGATGCCAGGGACAGGCATAAGTGTTGTATTCCTGATCGGCGAAAGTGTGGTTTGCCCGCAGTTCCAGACCGGGCGCGGTTCTGAACAGGGCGATCCGGTCGATCTTGCGGCTGTCCTTCGGGATATGCTCTTCGAACCGCCAGCGCACGCCGCCGAAGAAATCAAGCTGGCGCTCCATCGGATGCCCGGTGGCCGGGTCGGTTCGGGCAAGCGCGTAATAGCCGGATTTGTCCAGATGCGCCCGATCCAGCGATACGCCGTTGGGACAGCGCTCCAGATCGTCGGCATAGAGGTCGATCACATAGGTCAGCATGGCATCGCGGCGCTCTTCGAGGTGAAAGGTCAGCATTTCACCGACGCTGCGGGTCTCGCAGAACGGATAGAACAGGTATTCCGCGTTATAGCAGTAATACATCCACCGCCCCGGTGCCGCTTCGATCATCCGGTTGACGGCGGCGCTGACCACGCCTTCGGGGCCGCAATCGAAGCTGATGCGGCGCACCCGTGTCTCGACATCCTCAGGCAGTGAAAACGCGTCGGGCATCAGCGCCAGAACCGTCCCGAACCCGCATTGCAGGTGATGCCGCAGCGTTGTTGCGACCTCGACATCATCTTCGACGAAGATCATCGCAAGCGGGGCGGTTCCCGACAGGGCGGCGCCCTTTTCCAGAAAACGGTCAAGCGTGGGATACTGCATCGGGGTCCTTTGGTCTGCCGCGCTGGCATGCTTGCACAAATTCGGTTAATTGCGTGCGCATTGCAAGCGATGCGCGTTCCGTATAGACGCCTGCGTCGATCCCGCCAGTGCAAAGGCAAAGCCCGATGTCCGAACCTAAGAAATTATTCATCAAGACCTATGGCTGTCAGATGAACGTCTATGACAGCGAGCGCATGGCCGAGGCGCTGGGCGGGCAGGGTTATGTCGAGACGCAAAGTGCCGATGATGCCGACATGATCCTGCTTAACACCTGCCACATTCGCGAGAAAGCGGCGGAAAAGGTCTATTCCGAACTGGGGCGCTTCAAGGGGCTGAAAGCGGAAAAGCCCGATCTGAAGATTGGCGTGGCTGGCTGCGTCGCGCAGGCCGAGGGCGAAGAGATCATGCGCCGCCAGCCTCTGGTTGATCTGGTGGTCGGGCCGCAAAGCTATCACCGCCTGCCAGAGATGGAGGCCAAGACCCGTCAGGGCGCAAAGGCCTTGGACACAGATTTTCCCGAAGAGGACAAGTTCGAACGGCTCAAATCGCGCCCCAAGGCAAAACGCGGACCCACCGCCTTTCTCACCGTGCAGGAAGGCTGCGACAAGTTCTGCGCCTTTTGCGTGGTGCCTTATACTCGCGGGGCTGAGGTCAGCCGCCCGGTCGACCGCATCCTGACCGAGGCGCGCGATCTGGTCGAACGCGGCGTGCGCGAGATCACGCTGCTGGGCCAGAACGTGAATGCCTATCACGGTGCCGGACCAATGGGCGATATGACCCTGGCGCAACTGATCTGGCAACTGGACAAGATCGACGGTCTGGAACGCATCCGCTTCACCACCTCGCATCCCAATGACATGGGCGACGACCTGATCGAGGCGCATGGCACTTGCGACAAGCTTATGCCCTATCTGCACCTCCCGGTGCAGTCTGGTTCGGACAGGATCCTCAAACGGATGAACCGGTCTCATACGGCCGAAAGCTACCTGCGGCTGATCGAGCGCATCCGCGCCGCCCGACCCGATATCCTGATGTCTGGCGATTTCATCGTCGGCTTCCCCGAAGAGAGCGAGGCGGATTTTCAGGCCACACTCGATCTGGTGGAAGAGGTCACCTACGGTTACGCCTATTCCTTCAAATACTCGACCCGGCCCGGAACCCCGGCGGCCGAGCGCCCCCAAATCGATCCGGCCGAGGCCGATGATCGCCTGCGGCGCCTTCAGGCCCTGATCACAAGGGATCAACGATCTGTTCAGAATTCGATGGTAGGTCGTGAAGTCAAGGTGCTGTTCGAAAAGCCGGGGCGTCTTCCCGGGCAGATGGGCGGCAAGTCGGAGTATCTGCATGCGGTGCATGTGGATGACGCCAATGTCGAGGTCGGTGACCTGCGCCGCGTGCGCATCGTCGATTCGGCGGCGAACTCTCTGCGAGGCGTTCTGGCGTAAAAATGCCGCCGTGACGTCAAATGTGTTGTGGTCGCAATGTACAGATTGTGTTTGTTGAGTTACATCTACCCAGATGTAGTATTTTTACGGGGCTGGGCCGATAGAGAGTCCCCCTTTTCGGGCATGTGTGAAACTTCGAGTATGTGAGGGGCTCACGATGAAAAAATGGAAATCCGCTCTGGGACCCAAATCGATCCCGGGAATTCTGTTGGCCGCCTGCGCCGCCAGTTCCGCCGTTGCGGGTAATGACAGATCGCCCTTGCAGGACCCGGTTGTCGACGCACCGGAACCACCGAACTGGGACGGGTTTTATGCGGGCGGCTCCCTTGGCTACGGCTTCGGATTCGAGGACAGGTTCGGTGTGAAGCGTAACGACATACTATTAGGCAATCTCGGCGACATGGAGACTGATGGACTTTACGGCGGTGTGCGTGGCGGCTGGCGAGATTCGATTCGCTTTGCCACGGGGCGCCAATATGTCTACGGCTTCGAGGTCGGTTATGATGTTGCCGATATCGAGGATTCCGTCACCGGTGACGTGCTTGGCACCACCCTTGAAGGACGCTCAGAGATCAAGGACATGTTCACGCTGCGATTCAAGGGCGGGATTACCAACCGCTCTGGCCGGACCCTGTATTTCAGCTCCATCGGGTATGTGAACTCCAAGGTTGAAACCGGCCTCGACAGCAGCGCAGGGGGCGGCGCATTCGCGGGGGAAAGCGATGACCGTCGCAACGGCTATGCAATCGGTTTGGGGGTCGAGCACAAACTGACCGAGCAATTGTCGCTGACTGGCGAGTACGAATACGTGAACCTCAATTCCAAAACCGTCGAACTGACAGACAGCGTGACGACAAAATCGACGCCGGGTTTCCACGGTTTGAGGATTGGGCTCAATTTCCAGTTTTGATCCACGCGCAGATCAGCCCATCCATTGTGCAGAAACGGGTCGCGCCGCAACGATTTGTTTCAGCGAGATGAAAAAGCGCGACATGCGCTTGCACGTGGGACAGGATGTTGGCTACGCTCGGCCCAGACTGCCATGACAGGAGAGCGGATGGCCATAGGTGCCCTGAACCCACCGCAGGAAGACGCGCCGAAAGAGGTGCTTCTTGAGTTTCCCGACAACCGTTTGCTGATTGATCTTTGTGGAGAGTACGACCGCAATCTCGCCCAGATCGAAGAGAAGCTGAGCGTGCAGATTCTGCGCCGCGGCAACCAACTTGCGATTCTCGGCGATGAGGCGACGCAGAATCAAGCCGAAGAGGTGCTTGAGGCGCTGTATGAGCGGCTGCAGGATGGTCGCCCGGTCGAGGCGGCCGATGTCGACCGCGAATTGCGCATGGGCAATTCCGAGCAGGGTACCGGCGCGCGCGATGGCGACCAGTTAGAGATGTTCACCGGCGAAAAGGTCGAGATCAAGACGCGTAAGAAGCTGGTTGAACCGCGCACTGACGCGCAGAAAGCCTATGTTCTGTCGCTATTTGAGAACGAACTGGCCTTCGGCATCGGCCCGGCAGGTACGGGCAAGACCTATCTGGCCGTGGCTGTGGGCGTGTCTATGTTCATCACCGGGCTGGTCGACCGGATCATCCTCAGCCGCCCGGCGGTCGAGGCGGGCGAGAAGCTGGGCTATCTGCCCGGCGACATGAAGGACAAAGTCGATCCCTACATGCAGCCGCTTTATGACGCGCTGAACGACTTCCTACCCGGCAAGCAGCTTGCCAAGCTGATCGAGGAAAAGAAAATCGAGATCGCGCCGCTGGCCTTCATGCGGGGCCGGACGCTGGCCAATGCGTTTGTGGTGCTGGACGAGGCGCAGAATGCCACGACCATGCAAATGAAGATGTTTCTGACCCGGCTGGGCGAAGGCTCGCGCATGGTCATCACTGGCGACCGCAGCCAGGTGGACCTGCCGCGCGGCGTGCCCTCTGGGCTGGCGGATGCGGAACGCTTGCTGGGTCATGTGCCGGGGATCAATTTCAGTTACTTCACTGCCAAGGATGTGGTGCGCCACCCGCTTGTCGCCGCCATCATTGAAGCGTATGAGGCCGATTCCGGACGCGAGTCAGCTTCCCGGACCGGCTAGGCGCGGTTCGGGAGCGTGAGGCTAGCGCTGATCTTGCCGAGGCACCCATGGACCTGGACCTGACATTGGAAGACACCCGCTGGGGCGACTTGTCGCCGCTGGCGGGACGGGCCGTCGCGGCGGTGCTCGACCATCTGGGAATCGCCGCGGACATGTGTGAAGTGAGCCTGCTGGCCTGCGATGACGTGCGGATTGCCGAGCTGAACGCGGCCTTTCGCGGCAAGGCCACGCCAACGAATGTTCTCAGCTGGCCTTCGGCCGAGCTGGCATCGGCCAGTGATGGTGGTACGCCTGTGCTCCCAGAGCCCGATTTCACCGGCGAAATCGCGCTGGGCGACATCGCGATTTCCTACGATACCTGCGCCAGAGAGGCGGAAGCGGTGGGAAAGGGAATGCGGGATCACGTGACCCATCTTGTCGTACATGGTATGCTGCACCTTCTGGGCTATGATCATGTCCGTGACGCCGATGCCACTCTTATGGAGGGGCTTGAGATCGAGATACTTGGCAAACTGGGTCTGGATAACCCATATAATGAGTTTGCGGGACCAGATGGACCGCGGGATTTGGAACAGGAATAATGGACGGCATAGAAGGCAGTTCTAGCGCAGCGCATCGCGCGCAGAGTGAAAACGACAGCGACCGGACCGGCGAAAGGGCAGGATTGCTCGGCCGGATCATGGGGGCCCTGTCTCCGGGGGAGCCACCCGAGGAATCACCACCAAACGGAACCGGCCTGCCTGCTGCGCAGCTGCCCGGGATGATCAACCTGCGGAGGTTGCGAGTCGAGGATGTCGCCATCCCCACAGCCGAGATCGTGTCGGTCCCCGGCTCGATCGCCCGAGAGGAACTGGTTAGGGTCTTCCGCGAAAGCGGGCTGACCCGGCTGCCGGTTTACGAAGGCACGCTCGACACTCCGCAGGGCTTTGTGCATCTCAAGGATTTTGCCCTGACCCACGGGTTCAACGGTAATTCCGCCGCGTTCGAGCTGACCTCGATGCTTCGCCCGATGCTCTATGTTCCGCCGTCGATGCCGCTGGGCGTGCTGCTGGCCAAGATGCAGGCCGACCGCTGCCATATCGCGCTGGTGATCGATGAGTATGGCGGTGTTGATGGACTTTTGACCATCGAGGACCTGCTGGAGCAGGTTGTGGGCGAGATCGAGGATGAACACGATCCCGGCGAGGATCAGACTTGGTTCAAGGTCAAGCCGGGCTGCTACATTGCGCAGGCCCGGACCCCGCTGGATGAGTTCGAGGCCGAGATCGGCCAATCGCTGACCCGTCACGAGGATGTCGACGAAGAAGAAATCGACACGCTGGGCGGGCTGGTCTTCATGCTGTCGGGACGTGTGCCCGCGCGGGGTGAGGTGGTGGTGCATCCCGATGGCCCGGAATTCGAAGTGATCGAGGCTGATCCCCGCCGCATCAAGCGTCTGCGCGTCATGCTTCCCGGCAACACTGGATGACCCAGCGGCTGCGCTGGTCTTTGCGGCCACGGCTGGTACTGACGGTCGTGCTTGGTGCGATCGCCGCCCTCGGGCTTGCACCCTACCATATCTGGCCCGCGACGCTGGGTGCGCTGATCTGTCTTCCGGTCCTTGCCTTGCAAGATTGTACGCGCAAACAGGCGGCGATGATCGGCTGGGCCTTTGGATTGGGCTATTTCGGTCTTGGTCTCGCGTGGATCGTCGAGCCGTTCCTGGTGGATGTCCCGCGCCATGGCTGGATGGCGCCTTTTGCGATGTTGCTGATGGCGGGGGGACTGGCGTTGTTCTGGGCTGCGGCATTCTGGGCTGCGGCGGGGTCGCGGTTGGGGCTCGTCGGGCGCAGCTGGTTGCTGGTCTTCAGCTGGTCACTGGCCGAGTTTGCGCGCGCCTATGTGCTGACCGGGTTTCCATGGGCTGCGTTTGCGCAGGTCTGGGTCGACACATCGCTGGCGCAATCGCTGGCCTATATCGGCCCTCAGGGACTGGCCATCGCCACGCTGGCGGCCACTCTGCCTCTGGCGGCGCTGCTGACTGGCACGGGAGGTGCCGCGCTGCGCCTGCTGAACGCCGCACCTGCGCTTGGCCTGCTGGCACTGGCGTCGTATTTCAGCGCCGGACCACCCCCCGCCACGCTGACCGACAAGACCGTGCGGCTGGTCCAACCCAACGCACCGCAGCACCTCAAATGGGATCCGGAACACGTTCCGCGTTTCTTCCGGCGTCAGATCGAGTTCACCGCCGCAGCACCCAGCCCCGACCTGATCGTCTGGCCGGAAACCGCCGTGCCCACCTGGCTCGACGAGGCCGAGAGCGTGTTCCAAACCATCAGTGACGCCGCAACCGGAGTGCCCGTGGTTCTGGGCATTCGCCGCTATGACGCGAGCCACATCTATAACTCGGCCATCTATCTGGATGGCAACGGAGATCTGAGTGGCGTCTATGACAAGCACCATCTGGTGCCTTTTGGTGAATATGTTCCGCTTGGCGATCTGCTGGCGCGGGTCGGCATTCACGGCTTTGCCGCAAATGCGGGGCAGGGGTTCAGCGCCGGTCCCGGACCTGAACTGCTTTCGCTGGGCCCGGTCGGGGCAGCCCTGCCGCTGATCTGCTACGAGGCGGTGTTCCCGCAGGATGTCGGCGGTACCTCCGCGCGTCCGGACATGCTGCTGCAACTGACCAATGATGCGTGGTTCGGATCTTGGTCCGGCCCCTATCAGCATCTCGCCCAGGCTAAGATGCGGGCGATCGAGCAGGGCCTGCCCATGGTGCGCGTGGCCAATACGGGCATCTCGGCCATGATCGATCCTCATGGCAGAACAATTGCCGAGATACCTCTCGGCGTAGACGGATATATCGATGCAGACCTGCCAGCGCCGCGCGCGCCGACATTCTACGCGCAAAGCGGCGATCTACCGGCGCTTGTGTTTGCTCTCCTTGGCCTGGGGAGCATGATCATCCTGCCCCGCAGGCGCGTAGGCTGATTTTACGATTGACCCGCGCCGGGACCGAGCGTATCCGGGTCCGAGCCCACCACAACGGCTTCCTGGCGTGGTGGGGCAACATTTAATGGAGCACTTATATGTCCCGTCAGAATTACACGTTTACTTCGGAATCCGTCTCCGAGGGCCATCCCGACAAGGTCTGTGACCGGATCTCGGATGCGGTGCTCGATGCGTTTCTGAGTGAAGAGCCCGAAGCGCGCGTTGCCGCTGAAACCTTTGCCACAACCAACCGCGTCGTGATCGGCGGCGAGGTCGGGTTGTCGGATCAAGACAAGCTGCACGAATACATGGGCAAGATCGACCAAATCGCCCGCGACTGCATTCGCGACATCGGCTATGAGCAGGACAAGTTCCACTGGAACACCTGCGAGATCACCAATCTGCTGCACGAACAATCCGCCCATATCGCACAGGGCGTGGATGCCTCCGACAACAAGGACGAGGGCGCGGGCGATCAGGGCATCATGTTCGGTTACGCCACCACCGAAACCCCAGCTCTGATGCCAGCCCCGATCCAGTATTCGCATGCGATCCTGCGGCGGCTGGCCGAGGTGCGCAAGAACGGCACCGAACCCGCACTTGGCCCGGACGCCAAGTCGCAGCTTTCGGTTGTCTATCGCGATGGAAAGCCGGTGGGCGTCAGTTCGATCGTGTTGTCGACCCAGCATCTGGACGAGGCGCTGACATCCGATGATATCCGCCTCATGGTAGAGCCCTACATTCGCGATTCGCTGCCCGATGGCTGGCTGAGCCCCGAGACCGAGTGGCACGTGAACCCCACCGGCAAGTTCGTCATTGGCGGCCCGGATGGCGATGCTGGCCTGACCGGGCGCAAGATCATCGTGGACACCTATGGTGGCGCCGCCCCGCATGGCGGCGGCGCGTTTTCCGGCAAGGATCCGACCAAGGTGGACCGCTCGGCGGCTTATGCAGCGCGCTACCTGGCCAAGAATGTGGTTGCAGCGGGCATGGCGGATCGCTGCACGATCCAGCTCAGCTATGCAATCGGTGTTTCACGGCCGCTGTCGATCTATGCGGATACCCACGGCACTGGTCTGTTGCCCGACGCGCAGATCGAAAAGGCGGTGGATCAGATCATGGATCTGACCCCGCGCGGCATCCGCTCGCATCTGGACTTGAACAAGCCGATTTATCAACGCACCGCCGCATATGGCCATTTCGGCCGCGAGCCGAGCGCGGATGGCGGGTTCAGCTGGGAACGCACCGATCTGGCGGAGGCACTTAAGCGCGCGGCCTGATCGGTCTTAAGCGATTCCGGATAGGCGGCCATGGGGTCGCCTTTCGTTTTTTTAGCCCGGTATTGCAGCGCGCCGCGCAAGCCTTTATGGGCCTCGCCATGAGCACACAGACGCCCTCCCGCCCGCACAGAAACTTCTATGGCCGTCTCAAGGGTAAGACCCTCAAGCAGAGCCAGAAGGCCTATCTGGACGAAGACCTGGCCGCGCTGTCGCCCGGCGCGGTGGATTGGGACGCCAACCCCGAACGCACCCCGCTGGATACTGAGGCGCGCTTTGGCGGCAAACCGGTCTGGCTGGAGGTCGGGTTTGGCGGTGGCGAGCATATGGTGCATCAGGCCGCGACCAACCCAGATGTGGGTATCATCGGGGCCGAGCCGTATATCAACGGCGTGGCGATGTTACTGGGCAAGATCCGGCGCGCGGGCGTCAGCAATCTGGCGGTGTATCCCGGCGATGCGCGCGACCTGATGGATGTGCTGCCCGAGGCATCGATCTCTCGCGCCTTCCTGCTTTATCCCGATCCCTGGCCCAAAAAGCGCCACCACCGCCGCCGCTTCGTGACCCAGGAACACCTTGAGCCGCTGGCACGGGTCCTGAAGCCGCGCGCGATCTTTCGGGTGGCGACCGATATTCCCGACTATGTACGCCAGACACTGGAAGAGGTGCCGCGCGCGGGGTTTGAATGGTTGGCCGAAGACCCGACGCACTGGCGCGCGCCGTGGGGTGATTGGCTGTCGACCCGGTATGAGCAAAAAGCCCTGCGTGAAGGCCGGGTGCCGCACTACCTGACATTCCGCCGCGCGGATTAGGTGTCGTTCAGCTTGGGGAATACACGGCCCTTGGCGAACCATGCAGTCCCGAAGGCCCACAAAGCGATGGTTTCAAACACGAAAGTCAGGTTGATACTGTTCCAGTCCTTCAGGAAGTTCTCACCACCGAGGAAACCAACTGCACCCAGCACGAGGACGCAGAACAGGATCGTCAGACCGCAGATCGCATAGAGCACGTTGCGCCGCTGTTTTGACGGAATGAGTCGATTATTTACTTCGTGGCGTTCCGGCACCACGCGGCGCAGTACGAACATGCAGTAAAGGCCGAGATAGATGAACAGGGTACCTGCCGCGTAAGCGTGCAGATCGGGGGCTTTGGCGAACAAAATGAATAGGTCCGCCCCCTCAGGGTTCGGGATGCTGGGCGGTGTGGCCTGCTGGATCGTGGCAAACACCCGCGACAGAAAACTAGCGGGCATTTCACATCCCGAACCGCTGGTGGGAAAGATCGCGACGAAACAGGCACCGATCCCGGCGATGAAGGATCCCAGATCCTCCAGCCAGTGCTCGCCCGTATAGGCGATCAGAAAGCCGCCGATGAAAATCAGAAGGCCGACAAAGATCGCCCCGAGAAACTGTGCATAGTAGAAGTGGCTGATGCTGTCGCGAAAGCAGCTGCCGCCAAAGATAGCCCCGGCGGCCAGAACGACCGGCAGGCCAAAGGCGACCAGCCCAACAAGAAAAGCGAGCCTTTTCTGAATGGTGCTGTCGGTCTCATTCGGGTTCTTTGGTTGAAAATAGGTCGTGGTGCCTTTTGCCAACACAGAGGGCGCCTGTGCCATGATACACTCCTGCAAATAGATTAATGTACTGAAACGTTGTTTGTATGAATGGCGCAATCATAGCGCATTTTCGCGGTTTTACCCACTGCAAGCTGTGGCATTTCCGTTCCGGCCCGCTCGGAGACGCCATTGATGCTGGACCACCGGAAGCCAATTCGCTAATCGGCCTGTGACTGATAGCGCAAAAGGAACCCCCATGTCCGGACACGGCACGCCCATCCCGATGACATCGCATCCCTGCGGACCGCTGTCCGGCACCGCCGAGGTGCCCGGCGACAAGTCGATCTCGCACCGTTCGCTGATCCTGGGAGCATTGTCCGTGGGCGAGACCCGGATCACCGGGTTGTTGGAAGGTGACGACGTTCTGGACACGGCCAAGGCGATGCGCGCCTTCGGGGCCGAGGTCACCGATCACGGTGGCGGCGAATGGTCGGTGCATGGCGTCGGTGTCGGTGGTTTTGCCGAACCCGATCAGGTGGTCGATTGCGGCAATTCCGGCACCGGTGTGCGTTTGATCATGGGGGCGATGGCGACCTGCCCGATCTCGGTGACTTTCACCGGGGATGCCAGCCTCAACGGTCGCCCGATGGCGCGGGTCACCGACCCGCTGGCGCTATTCGGAACACAGGCGGTGGGGCGCGCGGGCGGGCGCTTGCCGATGACGCTGGTGGGTGCTGCTGATCCGATCCCGGTCCGTTACGAGGTGCCGGTGCCCTCAGCACAGGTGAAATCCGCCGTGCTGCTGGCCGGTCTGAACGCGCCCGGTCAGACCGTGGTGATCGAACAGGAAGCAACCCGCGATCATACCGAGCGGATGCTGGCAGGCTTCGGGGCAGAGATCACGGTCGAAGAGACCGACGAGGGTCGGGTGATCACGCTCACCGGGCGGCCGGAGTTGAAACCGCAGGTCATCGCAGTCCCGCGCGACCCGTCCAGCGCGGCCTTTCCGGTCTGCGCGGCGCTCATCACGCCGGGCTCGGACGTGCTGGTGCCGGGTATCGGGCTGAACCACACCCGTGCGGGCCTCTTTACCACACTGCGCGAGATGGGTGCGAACCTGACCTATGAGAACGAGCGTGTCGAAGGCGGCGAGCCGGTTGCCGATCTGCGCGCGAAATACTCGCCTGATATGAAGGGGATCGAGGTGCCGTCCGAACGCGCCGCCTCGATGATCGATGAATACCCGGTGCTGTCGGTCGTGGCGGCAAATGCTACAGGCACCACGATGATGGTTGGCGTCAAGGAATTGCGGGTCAAGGAAAGCGACCGAATTGATGCAATGGCGCGCGGGCTGCGCGCCAATGGGATGACAGTCGAGGAAGGCGAGGACTGGTGGTCGGTCGAAGGGCTGGGCATCGGGCAGGTTCCGGGCGGCGGCACTTGTGAGACCTTTCTGGATCACCGCATCGCCATGTCCTTCATGGTTATGGGGATGGGAGCGAAAGCCCCGGTCACCATCGACAGCGGCGGCCCCATCGCTACGTCGTTTCCGATTTTCGAGCCACTGATGGCGGGTCTGGGCGCAGGCCTGACACGCAACAACAGCTGAGCGGCGTGATGGCCTTTACCATAGCGATTGACGGGCCGGCGGCGGCGGGGAAGGGGACGCTGTCCAAGGGGGTAGCCGCGCATTTCGGCTTCGGGCATCTCGATACCGGTCTGCTCTACCGCGCGGTGGGGCGACGGATGCTGTCTGGCGAGGACCCGATTGAAGCTGCCCGTGGCCTGATGCCCGAGGACCTTGACCGTCCCGACCTGCGCTCACCCGACGTGGCGCAGGCGGCTTCGAAAGTGGCGGTGATCGGTGAGGTGCGCGCCGCTCTGGTGGATTTCCAGCGCGCCTTTGCCCGCCGGGCCGGGGGCGCGGTATTGGACGGGCGCGACATCGGTACGGTGATCTGCCCCGATGCCGAGGCCAAGCTATTCGTGACCGCCAGCGCCGAGGTGAGGGCTGAACGCCGCTATATGGAACTGACCGGCAAGGGCCAGATCGTGACTCTCGATCAGGTCTTGGCTGATGTGCAGGCGCGCGATGAACGCGACATGAACCGCTCGGAAGCGCCGCTGAAACCCGCCGGGGATGCGGTGATGATTGACACCTCCAAGCTCGATATCGATACCGCGCTGGGCGTGGCCATTGCCGCGATCGAAGCGAAGATGCCCGCGTAGACCTAAGCGCAAGCGTCACAAATCTCACCAAGCTGTGTTTCGCCAGCCCGGGCTACGATGCCTAGGTTGGGATCAGGCCAGAGGAGAGATTGCCGATGCTACGCTATATCCTGCCATTGATCCTGTGTGCGTCGCTGGCCAGTGCCCAGGACGCCCCGAACCCTGAACCCGCCATGACCTATGAGCGGTTGGGCCGGATCATCTTTGCGCTTGACCCTGAGGCGCAGCCAAGCGGGCCAGGATTTCAGTTCGTGATTGACGGCATGCCGGTGCTGGTCGTGACCGATGCGCAGGCCGACCGGATGCGGGCCATGGTACCGATCCGCAGCGCTGGCGAACTGACCTCCGAGGACCTGACGCGCATGATGCAGGCCAATTTCGATTCCGCGCTGGACGCGCGCTATGCCATCGCAAATGGCACGCTCTGGGCGGCCTTCATTCATCCGCTGTCACCGCTCGAGAAGAATCAGTTTATCTCGGGCCTTGGCCAAACCGTGAACGTTGCCCGAACCTATGGCACGCTCTATTCCGGTGGCGCGGTGCAATTTGGCGGCGGCGATAGCGGCAATCTGCAGCGGCAGTTGATCGACGAGTTGCTGAAGAAGGGGGAGGAGATCTAAACTTGCCCTTCCAACACTCGTCATTCAGGCAGGCAATATCGCTGCGCGATCACCGAGGATGTAGCGGGCAAGGTCGATATAGTCGAAGATCAGCGAAATGCTTACCGTCAGAATGATGGCCCGGATGATCCGGACCGGAAGGGTGGGCATCCCCAATCGTGCCTGCTGCCGGTACAGGTAGAAGACAATCGGCGTCCAGAAGATGATGTGCCCCAGCCCCATCAGCCTCACATAGCCCAGTTGCGAGAAAATCCCGATCACGCCAATGGCAGCCAGAACACTGCAGCCCAGGGTGGCGGCCCCGGCAATGCGGCTCTGTCGCCAAATGAGCAAAACGCAGGGCAATACGAACGCGCCGACCAGCAACACGTTCAGCCAGATTTGAACCGCCATCGGTTGCTGCACGACCATCAGGTTGAATTCATCGAAATTTATGGCGGAACTCCTTGGGGTCAACCAACTCAACGGGGTGGCATTCTTGTGTGCAGCGTCTTTGCGTCGTCACACGCGCGCGCTCAAGATCCAGTTGGCAGGTTCAAACCAATGTGAACATGCGTGGGCCTCTATTCTGCCGATAGCAGCACGGCAGTGGGCTTTCCACTTGCGAGAACCCGTCCAAGCCGCTATAGAGCGCGCGTCGACAAGGCGGTTCAAGCCATAGAATAATGAGACGGGCAGGGTCGGGAACACCGGCCCTCTTTGTTTTCTGGCGTGATTTGACCGTCTGACCAACCTGTTCCGCCATAGGCGGGCCTGAAACAAGACCGGCGGAGACAACCGCTCGGCCAGATAAAGTGAAACGTAAAGGAATAAACTGCCACATGGCTAACGCATCCATGGAGGAATTCGAAGCCCTCCTTAATGAAAGCTTCGAAATGGACACGCCCGAAGAAGGGACCGTTGTCAAAGGCAAGGTGATCGCGATCGAAGCGGGCCAAGCCATCATCGACGTAGGCTACAAAATGGAAGGCCGCGTCGAGCTGAAAGAATTCGCAAATCCCGGCGAAGCCCCTGAAATCGCTGTTGGCGACGAGGTCGAAGTCTACCTGCGCGCCGCCGAAAACGCCCGTGGCGAAGCCGTCATCTCGCGCGAGATGGCCCGCCGTGAAGAGGCATGGGACCGTCTGGAAAAAGCATACGCCGACGACCAGCGCGTCGAAGGTGCAATTTTCGGCCGCGTCAAAGGTGGCTTCACCGTCGATCTGGGTGGCGCTGTTGCGTTCCTGCCCGGCTCGCAGGTTGACGTGCGCCCCGTGCGCGACGCTGGTCCGCTGATGGGTCTGAAGCAGCCGTTCCAGATCCTGAAAATGGACCGCCGCCGGGGCAACATTGTTGTGTCGCGCCGCGCCATTCTGGAAGAATCGCGTGCCGAACAGCGCGCCGAAGTGATCGGCAACCTGACCGAAGGCCAGGCGGTCGACGGTGTGGTCAAGAACATCACCGAATACGGTGCGTTCGTGGATCTGGGCGGTGTCGACGGCTTGTTGCACGTCACCGACATGGCATGGCGTCGGGTCAACCACCCGAACGAGATCCTGAACATCGGCGAAACCGTCAAGGTTCAGGTCATCAAGATCAACAAGGAAACCCACCGCATCAGCCTCGGCATGAAGCAGCTGCAGGAAGATCCGTGGGATCTGGTTGGCGCTAAGTATCCGCTGTCGTCTGTCCACAAGGGCCGCGTCACTAACATCACCGATTACGGTGCATTTGTTGAGCTGGAGCCGGGCGTCGAAGGTCTGGTTCACGTGTCCGAAATGTCCTGGACCAAGAAGAACGTCCACCCCGGCAAGATCGTTTCGACCAGCCAGGAAGTCGACGTCATGGTTCTGGAGATCGACGGCGCCAAGCGCCGGGTATCGCTGGGCCTCAAGCAGACCATGCGTAACCCGTGGGAAGTGTTTGCAGAAACCCACCCCGAGGGCACCGAAGTCGAAGGCGAAGTCAAGAACATCACCGAATTCGGTCTGTTCGTTGGCCTGGAAGGCGACATCGACGGCATGGTTCACCTGTCCGACCTGTCCTGGGACGAGCGTGGCGAGGATGCCATCCAGAACTATCGCAAGGGCGACGTTGTTCAGGCGGTTGTCTCGGAAGTTGACGTCGAGAAAGAGCGCATCTCGCTCTCGATCAAGGCACTGGGCGGCGACAAGTTCGCCGAAGCGGTTGGCGGCGTGAAGCGCGGCTCGATCGTGACCGTGAACGTGACCGCGATCGAAGATGGCGGCATCGAGGTGGAATACGAAGGCATGAAATCCTTCATCCGCCGTTCGGATCTGTCGCGTGACCGCGCCGAACAACGCCCCGAGCGTTTCTCTGTTGGTGACAAGGTTGACGTGCGTGTAACCAATGTCGACAGCAAAACCCGCCGACTGGGTCTGTCGATCAAAGCTCGCGAGATCGCAGAAGAGAAAGAAGCCGTGCAGCAGTATGGCTCCTCGGACTCCGGCGCATCGCTCGGCGACATTCTGGGTGCAGCGCTGAAATCCGGCGACGACTGATCGAACGTCTTTTGAAGACCTTGAGGCCCTGCGGAGACATCCGCAGGGCCTTTTTCGTTTCTTGGCAGATCATGCTAGGCTGGCAATCATCATCTGCGGGGTGAGACATGTCTTTTGATCTGGCAATGGCTCTGGCGGCGGCGACGCTTGTGCTGGTTGCGATACCGGGACCGAATGTCGCGTTCATCGTGGCAAATACCATCGCACATGGTTTTCGCTTTGGGGCTGCGACGGTGCTGGGCACTACATTGGGCATTCTGCTGCAGCTCTGCTTGGTCGTGATCGGCCTCAGCGCAGTGCTGCAGCTGGCCGCGGATGCGTTGTTTTGGATCAAGTGGGCTGGGGTGGCCTATCTTCTGTTCCTGGGCATTCAGGCCTTGCGGTGTGGCTTTGATCCGATGCCCGCCGCGCGGGCCACCGACCGGCCCATCGCCGCCGTGTTCTGGCAGGGTCTGTTTCTGGCAGTGATCAATCCCAAGACGCTTTTGTTCAGCGCAGCCTTTCTGCCGCAGTTTGTCAGCCCGCAGGCGGGCGGGCAGGGTCTGGCGCTGGCCGCGGGCATCTATCTGATCGTGATTTTCATCGGCGATCTGGCCTGGGTCGCGATGGCGCAATCCGCGCGCCGGTCGGTTCTGCGGTTGGGGCAATGGCGGCATCGTTTGACCGGGAGCTTTTTTATTGTGGCGGGCCTCGGTCTGGCGGTTGCGCGTTCCGATCCCTGAGCCGGAAATGCCCCTACGGCTTTGCCTTGCGAATCAAGGGCTTCGGCCCGACCTCCTCTGGCGTGTATTTCTGCGATGCGGCGTGAGCCAAAATGGGTCAAATGCGCGGGTCAAGGCGAATTCTTTGGCCGGGGGGCATGAAATACCCGATTTTGCCCGTGACTTTACGTTCCACACAAGCGTGATTTTTCATATACTTGCCGGTACGTCCACAAGAACCGCCACGCCGCCTTGGGAGGGGTAGAACCTATGATCCGTTCGGAATTGATCCAGAAGATTGCTGACGAGAACCCGCATCTCTACCAACGCGATGTTGAGCGGATCGTGAACACGGTTTTTGACGAAGTCACCGATGCCATGTCGCGTGGCGACCGGGTTGAGTTGCGCGGGTTCGGCGCGTTTTCGGTAAAACAACGGGACGCGCGGATTGGTCGCAATCCCAGGACCGGCGAAACAGTGCATGTGGAACAAAAGCACGTGCCGTTTTTCAAGACCGGCAAGTTGCTCAGGGATCGACTAAACGGAAAAGCCTGACATGATGCGCTATATTCGCTACGCCTTTCTGGCCGCACTGATCATCGTACTGGTATCGGTGTCGCTGGCCAATCTCCAGATGGTGACCCTCAAGCTGATGCCGGATGCCCTGGCCGAGCTCGTCGGGTTCAACTATTCGCTGCCGCTGCCGGTCTTCATCGTCGTTCTTGGCGGGATCGCTGCGGGCCTGATCATCGGCTATATTCTGGAATGGCTGCGCGAGCACAAGCATCGCCGCGAGGCGGGCGAGAAATATCGCGAAGTGCGCAAGCTCGAACGCGAAGTGAACAAGCTCAAGAAACAGAAGAACGAAGGCAAAGACGAGGTTTTGGCCCTGCTGGAAGAGGGCAACTGATAGGCCATGGCCCCGAGTGTCGGCGTCAAGATCTGCGGTCTGAAACAGGCCGATCACGTGCATGCGGCGGCGCAGGCGGGCGCGCGCTATATAGGCCTGAATTTCTTTCCGAAATCGCCGCGATTTGTTGATCCGGAACAAGCACGATCGCTGGCTGAGGCGGTGCCGATGGGGGTTGCCAAAGTGGCCGTTACGGTCAAGGCGACGGACGAAGAGCTTGATCGGATCACCGCAGCGGTACCACTTGACATGCTGCAGCTTCACGGCGGCGAAAGCGTCGAGCGTGTTTCCGACGTCAAGGCGCGTTATGGCCTGCCGGTGATAAAGGTGATTGGTGTCGCCGATGCGGGGGACTTTGAGCAGATCGACCTGTTCAGCGACGTGGCGGATCAGTTTCTGATCGAAGCCAAACCTCCGAAAGATGCCCCAATGCCAGGCGGCCTTGGCCTGCGCTTCGACTGGCGGTTGCTGGCAGGGCGGAAATACTGGCGCAAACCCTGGATGCTGGCCGGTGGCCTGACACCCGAAAACGTGCAAGAGGCCATTCGCATGACTGGTGCGACGCAGGTGGATGTCTCGTCCGGGGTCGAGACAAGCTCTGGCGTCAAGGACGTGGCCCTAATTCGGCAGTTTGTTACGGCGGCGACCGCGTAACCCGGAAATTGTTCTTTTGGGTAAAGCCGGGTCTATGGGGACGCCGCAGATTGCGCTGATCCGGCAATTCGAAATGCCTTGTCTTGTCCTCGCCGCCCGTGCGCACTAGGACAGACGAAATCAGGTGAGGGTGCTGTCATGGCTAACGATCTTTTTAATTCCTTCATGTCCGGTCCGGATGAGCAGGGCCGCTTCGGTATTTTTGGCGGACGGTTCGTCAGCGAAACGCTGATGCCGCTGATCCTGTCGCTGGAAGAGGAATACGACAAGGCCAAGGATGACCCCAGTTTCTGGGCCGAGATGGACGATCTCTGGGCCAATTACGTGGGTCGCCCCTCGCCGCTCTATTTCGCGGAACGCCTGACCGAACATCTGGGTGGCGCGAAGATCTACCTCAAGCGGGATGAGTTGAACCATACTGGCGCGCATAAGATCAACAACGTGCTGGGCCAGATCATTCTGGCCCGCCGCATGGGCAAGACCCGGATCATCGCCGAGACCGGCGCCGGGCAGCACGGGGTGGCCACCGCCACGGTCTGCGCCAAGTTCGGTCTGAAATGCGTGGTCTATATGGGTGCGCACGACGTGCAGCGTCAGTCGCCAAACGTGTTCCGGATGCGCCTGCTGGGGGCTGAGGTGATCCCTGTGACCTCTGGCCGCGGGACGCTGAAAGACGCGATGAACGACGCGCTGCGCGACTGGGTGACCAATGTGCGCGACACGTTCTATTGCATCGGTACAGTGGCTGGGCCACATCCCTATCCGGCAATGGTGCGTGATTTCCAGTCGATCATCGGCAAGGAAGCCAAGCAGCAGATGCAAAAGGCCGAGGGTCGGTTGCCCGACACTCTCATTGCCGCCATCGGTGGTGGCTCGAACGCGATGGGTCTGTTCTACCCGTTCCTCGATGACAAAGAGGTCAATATCATCGGCGTCGAAGCGGGTGGCAGGGGCGTGAATGAAAAGATGGAACATTGCGCCTCGCTGACCGGGGGGCGCCCTGGTGTGCTGCATGGCAACCGGACCTATCTGCTGCAGGATGATGACGGTCAGATCCTCGAAGGTTATTCGATTTCGGCCGGGCTGGATTATCCCGGCATCGGGCCAGAGCATTCATGGCTGCACGAAGTCGGCCGCGCACAATATGTCTCGATCACCGACAAGGAAGCGCTGGAGGCGTTCCAGCTGAGCTGTTCGACCGAGGGGATCATTCCCGCGCTCGAACCCAGCCATGCGCTGGCCCACGTGATGAAGATCGCGCCGGAGCTGCCAAAGGAGCACATCATCTGCATGAATATGTGCGGGCGCGGCGACAAGGACATCTTTACCGTCGCCAAGCATCTGGGCTTTGACATGTCCGACACCGAGGGGCGTGAGGCGAACTGATCGACCGGTCGGTTTTTGAAATTTTCGATATGGGCGGAGTGTTTGAATTGAATGCTCTGCCCTGATTTTGCCGACCTGACTTATTGATTGTTGCGCAACTGGGTAATATTGTTGCGTGACGGCCACAGGCGCGTTTCCGGGCCTGAAAAGCTTGTTGAGCGAATCCATCCCCTTCGCCTAAACCCGCCGATACCGGTCACGACGGATCGGACCCTAGCGGGCAGAGGTGATCACTCTCCCGGTGCGGACGGCGCTGCCGATCCCGTATGCCTGGGCCGACACCGGAGATTGGTCAGCTTTGTAGCTCAGTTGGGAAGAGCAGCAGATTTTGGGTCTGTGCGCGAAGGTTCAACTCCTTCCAAAGCCGCAAATGTAGCTCATTGGGTAGAGCAATCGACTGCGAATCGATGGGTAGCGGGTTCGACTCCCGCCATTTGAACAAACGCTGTTTGGTCAGCACCGGCCTTATAAGCCGGCCCGCGAAAGCGGTCCAACTCATCGGGTTCCGGGCATTCCCCAGCAGGGAGGGTGCCGCGCGCCGCCTGGCCTTGGCCTGTCGGGGCAGGGGCCTTCGCTGCTCTGGCTTTGGGCTGGAGGGCGGATGACGGTACCGCCGGATCGGTGCCCCGCTGTCCCGACAGGGGCGCGGCGTACTGGTCCTGCGCCCCTCTCTCTGACCCTCCCGCGCAAGGTCATGGCGCGGGGAATGTCCGGGCCTTTCTCGCCTTCGGTCAAAGGCGTAACACCTGTCACCCGATCGGGGTGCAACTCACTGAAAACATGAAAAGGAGTTCGCTTTTGCGACGACGATAGAGCGAGACGAAAAGGAGAAATGATATGACACTGTTCCAAGATGTGATCGACCGGGTGACCGGTCATCAACGGCTGACCCTGACCGAGACCCAGCGGATGCTGGTCCTTCGCAAGGGGACATTCCACGCGATTCTGGGGCCCGGGGAACACCGGTTGCCGCGCAGGGATGTCCTGACCGAGCCGCATGATCTGGAAAACCTCTTTTTCGTGTCGCCCTACAAGTCGGCGCTGATGCAGAACCGGCCCGATCTGGCCGCCGCACATCTGACCGAGTTTCGGGCCGGACCCGACGAGGTCGTGCTGCTACTGCAGGATGGCAAGCCGGTTCGGGTGATGCAGCCCGAGGCGCGCGTGCTGGTCTGGACCGATGCGGGACCGTGGCAGGTCGAACGGCATGCCGTGTCCGAAACGCTGGCGGTTCCGAATGCGGTTTCGCAGCGGCTGGGCCGGGCAGGTCTGGGCGCGATCCTGATGCAGGTCGAGGTGGCCGAGGGCCATACAGGACTGTTGACGGTCGAAGGCGTGCTGCAAGTTCAACTGGCCCCCGGTGCGCATGCGTTCTGGAAGGTCGGCCGGACTGTGGCGGTCAAGCAGATCGACCTGCGGGAGCGGACCCATGAGGTCACCGGTCAAGAGATTCTCACCAAGGACCGGGTATCCATCCGGGTCAACCTCAGCGCTGATTTCCGGGTCACCGATCCGGTCAAGGCAACAGGTGCGGTCAAGGATTTCGATCAGGCCCTGCACCGGGCGCTGCAACTGGCGTTCCGGAAGACGCTTGGTGCGCTGACACTGGACCGGCTGTTGGCTGAAAAGGTGAATGTTGACGCCGAGGCTGCAGATCGGGTGCGGACGCACATGGCCGGGATCGGCATCGAAGTGGGTGAGATCGCGTTGAAAGACGTCATCCTGCCCGGCGAGATGCGGGAGATCCTGACAGCAGTGGTCGCGGCCGAAAAACAGGCCGAGGCCAATGTCATCCGGCGGCGGGAGGAAACCAACGCCACGCGGTCTCTATTGAATACCGCAAAGGTGATGGCGGAGAACCCGGTGATGCTGCGGCTGAAAGAGCTTGAGGCGCTGGAAACCATCGCTGGCAAGGTCGAGCGCCTGACGGTTCATAATGGCACCGAGGGGTTGATGAGCGACCTCGTGAAGCTGCGGGATTGATCCCGGGAAACGGGCCGATCCGGGTATATCCGGGTCGGCCTACACCTTTTCGGAAGGTTCAGATCTTGCGCGCCTCATGGCGTTTCAGGATGTCCAGCGGCACGATCGCCAGTGCTCGGCGGTGGGTGGCGGCCAGATCGACTTTTGGGGCGCAGCCCTCGTCATGGGCCTGTAGGAACCGCGCGGCACAGAGGCACCATTTGTCGCCCGGCACCAGTCCGGCAAAACCGAACTCGGGGCGCGGGGTGCTCAGGTCGTTGCCGACATATTTGGAATAGGCCAGAAACTCTGCCGTCATCACCGCGCACACCGTATGGCTGCCCCGGTCCTGGGGGCATGTGTTGCAATGCCCGTCGCGAAAGAAACCGGTCACAGGATCGGTTGAGCAGGGTTCAAGCACCCCGCCAAGGGCATTTATGCTGTCATCAGGCTCCATGCGCCTACTTTACAGGTTTTGCGCAATCTGTCTGAACATTTCCAGATTGCTTTCATGGGCGCCCTTGTCGCGAAACCCGCGATCGGAAGAGGTCATGACGATCAGCACGCCGCGCGGTTTGTCGAAATAGAGGTACTGGCCATAGATACCGCGGCCAAAGAACTCACCCTCCTGTGCATCCACGGGGATCCACCACTGATAGCCATAGCTGCTCTGTTCCGGCTTGGTCGGGGCGCTGGCTGCGGTCGATTCCGCGATCCAATCCGCCGGAACGATCTGTTTCCCGTTATAGTCTCCATCCTGCAGGATCATCTGCCCGAAGCGGGCGAAATCGCGGGTCGTGAAATTCAGCCCTGCCAGAACAAAGGCAACGGCCGACCCGTCGGTGATGTAGTAGCCGTCCCGCTCCAGCCCCAGCGGTTCGATGATCTTCTCTGTCATCAACTCGGTCACGTTGCGCCCGGTCGCGCCGCGAATGACCATGCCGATCACATGGGTGTCGATCGAGACATATTGCCAAGCCTCGCCCGGCGCGGCGAAGCTGTCTTTCAGCGAGGCGGCGAAATCGTCCAGCCGGCCCCCCAGCGCCACGATCCGGCCCATCCGGTTGATGTCCGAGTTGTAGTCGAAGTAATCCTCGTCGAAGGACACGCCGCTGGCCATGTTCAGCACGTTGCGGATCGACGCTGCCTCATAGGCGCTGCCCTTGAGCTGGGGCGCGTATTTGATCACCGGATCGTCCAGAGAACCGATGGCACCTTCCTCCAGCAGGATGCCGAAAAGCGCCGACAGATAGCTTTTTGCCACCGACCAGGAAATCCGCCGATCCTCAGGGCTGGTGCCCTGAAAGTACTCTTCATAGCGGATTTCGCCGTCCTTCAGCACCAACAGAGATGTGGCCGCGCGCGCCTTCAGCCATTGCTCCGATCCTTGCGGAAGCTCAAACGCCGCGCCGTAGGCGAACTCGCTGGTCGGGCCGGTTCCACGCGGCAGATCGGCGGTCAGAAAGGCCGCATTCATATTCGAAAAATTCGCGACGATCCTGTCCGCGTCAAACAGCGAGTTGACGGCCAGCAGGCGCCCGATCTCTTCGCGCTTCCAGATCCCGACCACCAGCACCGCCAGAACCAGTGCAAACGCGATCCGCAGCAGCCATTTTCCGAACTTCCGCATTCCGTTCTCCTGTTTGTTCGAGACAGAGTGGCAAGGGATCCGTGTTCGGGCAACGGCTACGCGGCGGAAGCCAGTTCAGCGAAAGCGGTCCATGAGTTTTTGCATTGGCGAGCGCGTGTCCTCGGCCGCAGTTTCGGGTTGGGCGGGCGCAGCCTCGGGGGCCGGTTTGGCCGGTCGTGTTTTGGACGAGCGGGGCGGTGTGGTGCGCAGGGCGACCGCGTTCATGAACTTGCCGCTATCGCCATCGGCCAGCAAGGCCGCACCGTCCGATACCCCGCGCAGCACGTCATCCAGCCAGGCTTCGTCCGCCTTGGCAAAATCATGCAGCACATAGCCCGAGACCAGCTCTTTGCGGCCCGGATGCCCGATGCCCAGACGCACCCGGTCATAGGCCGCACCGATATGGTCGTGGATCGAGCGCAGCCCGTTATGGCCCGCATGACCGCCACCCGCTTTCACCCGAACCTTGCCGGGGGCCAGATCAAGCTCATCGTGGAAAACGGTGACATCGGTCGAGTCGAGCTTGTAGAAACGCATCGCCTCACCCACAGACTGGCCAGAGCGGTTCATGAAAGTTTCGGGCTTGAGCAGCAATGTCTTTTCGCCACCCAGACGGCCTTCGGCGATCTGGCCCTGAAACTTGGATTTCCACGGACCGAAACCGTGATCGGCAGCGATGTGGTCAACGGCCATGAAGCCGATATTGTGCCGGTGGCCGGCATATTTGCCGCCCGGATTGCCCAATCCGACAAAGAGTTTCATGGTCCTGCTCCAGGCATGTGTTCGCTTCCCGCCTAGATGCACCGTTTTGGCCCGGATTTCCAGCCGCAGATCCACCGCCCGATCCCGGCACAAAAAACGGAGCCCCGAAGGGCTCCGTTCCGGTCCTCATGGAAATGAGGATTATTCTTCGGCTTCTGCCTCGGCTTCCACTTCGACGCCTTCTTCGGCCACTTCGCCTTCGCCTTCGCCTTCTTCGTCATCATCCGATGCCAGACCCGACGGGGCGGCGATGTTGGCGATCACGAAATCGCGGTCGATGGTCGCTTTGGTGCCTTCGGGCAGGGTCACGCCCGAGATGGTCGCGACGTCGCCGATTTCCATTGCCGACAGGTCAACCACGATCTTTTCGGGGATATCGCCTGCGGTGCAGATCAGTTCAACCTCAGGACGCACGATGGTCACAACGCCGCCTTTGCGAAGGCCGGGTGCCTCGTCTTCGCCAACAAACTCAACCGGAATGAACAGGTTGATCTTGGTCGTGCGGCGCAGGCGCATCAGGTCCAAATGGGTGGGCAGGTCCTTGACCACATCACGCTGCACGTCGCGGCAGATGACGCGGACATCGTCGTGGCCATCGACCTTCAAGTTGAACAGGGTCGACTTGAACCGGCCCGCTTTAAGGCTCTTGAACAGAACGTTGAACGGAATCTGGATCGGCAGCGGGTCAACGTCACCACCAAACACAATGCCCGGAACCATACCGGCGCGGCGCGCCTGACGAGCGGCGCCCTTGCCTGTCCCCGTCCGTTCCAGAGCTACGAGATCAGGAATCTCACCAGCCATGATAAATCTCCAAAGTTAGGGCAGGGTGCCTCCAAGGCTGTCACCCCGCGTGAAGCCGCGCGTATAGACCAGACCGGGAGGATTGAAAAGCCCATTTCGCCGGGCGGTTTCCTTATGTTCTCAGATGGCCCTCGGCCTCGCACAGGCGCTCATAGAGCGCGAATTCCGCCGCCCGCGCTTGGTGCAGCTTACGCATGGTTGACGGGTTCAGCTCAAGCTCCATCTCGGGCGAGACGTTCTGGGTCTTGAAGGCGGGTCGGTCACCAAAGCGCTGGGTCAGGAAATCATGAAAAATCTCGAACTGCTCGTAGCGGAACAGGTGATCGATCAGCAAGTCGCCATGTTTGCTGGTCAACATGCGGTGCTGGCTGCCGATCGCGGCATGTTCGGGCGGATCGTCGCTGAGCAGGGCCAGTACAAAACTGTCAAAGCTGATGTCGCCGGTATAGCGGTCGGTTCCCTTGATGTCATCGCGGCTGCGGTATCTGTACCAGCTGCCGATCTGGTCGAGCGGATCGCGCATGATCGCGATGCGTTCTGGGTACAGCCGAAATGCATCGGCCAGAAACGGTGCGATCTTGCTTTCATAGCGTCTCGCGGGCAAGTGCTTGCGCCGCCCAAGAAAGGCCACATCCGCGCGGCTCCGCAATGCCAGCTCGATCGCGGTCGAGCCGGTTTTCGGGACTGCAATAAAAGCCAGGCAAGGATCGGAAAAGATCAGCATGGCGCTACTTTAGGGGCAATTCAATCCTTCTGCCAGCGGCCTTCGAAATCGTCGGGAATCAGCAGGTTATGGCGGCCCAGATCGGTCACGTTGCGCTCACCGCAAAGCGCCATCGTGGTGTCGAGCTCCTTGTGGATCACCTCCAGCGCGGTAGTGACGCCCTGTTGACCCATCGCGCCCAGACCATAGACAAAGGCGCGCCCGATAAAGGTGCCTTTTGCCCCCAATGCCAGCGCTTTCAGCACGTCCTGGCCTGAACGGATGCCGCTGTCCAGATGCACCTCGATATCATTGCCCACCGCGTCCATGATCTGCGGCAGCATGCGGATCGAGCTGAGAGCGCCGTCCAACTGCCGCCCGCCGTGATTTGACACCACGATCGCGTCCGCTCCCAGCTTGGCGGCCATTTTCGCATCATCGGGGTCAAGAATGCCCTTCAGGATCACCTTGCCGTCCCATAGCTCCATCAGCTTTTCGATCTTGGCCCAGTCCAGGGTCAGGTCGAACTGTTCGGCAGTCCAGGTTGCCAGGGACGAGGTATCCGTGATTCCATTCACATGGCCAACGATATTGCCGAAGTCGCGGCGCTGCGCGCCCAGCATTCCGATGCCCCAGCGCCATTTGGTCATCAGGTTCGCAATCGTCCTGAGCGTGGGTTTCGGCGGCGCGCTCAGCCCGTTCTTCAGGTCCTTGTGCCGTTGACCGAGAATCTGCAGGTCCAACGTGATGACCAGAGCCGAGCATCCCGCATCCTTGGCGCGCTGGATCAGACGGTGAACATAGTCCTCGTCGCGCATTGTATAGAGTTGAAACCAGAACGGTGTGCTTGTCGCCTCTGCCACGTCCTCGATCGAGTTGATTGACATGGTCGACAGGGTAAAGGGCACTGCGAAGGCCTCGGCCGCCCGTGCCGCCTTGATCTCGCCATCGGCGTGCTGCATCCCGGTCAATCCGACCGGGGCCAGCGCCACCGGCATCGCGACATCTTGCCCGATCATCTGGCTGGTGGTCGTCCGGCCTGACATGTCGACCGCGATTCGTTGCCGCAGGCGCAGCTTTTCGAAATCCGACGTATTCTCGCGAAAGGTCTGCTCGGTCCAGCTGCCGCTTTCGGCATAATCGTAGAACATGCGCGGCACCCGGCGCTCATGGATGTGCTTGAGGTCGTCGATGTTTGTAATCACGGGCATTTCCAGAGCGCCTCCAATTTTGGTAAAAAATATTTACCAATTTAGAATTCGCTTTGCAATAGGGGAATTGCCGGTAACTTGACTGGTGCGATATTGTACTATATTGGTTCAATATCGCACTAAAGGAGATTGTGATGACACTGAGCCGCAGAAAGACACTCGCCTTGCTGGGTGGGGGTGCCATTGTCGCCGTAGGTGGTGCCGCCGCCGGTTTTGTCACCACCCGAACTCCGAAGGACGCGCTGCGTCCATGGGCGATGGCCGGGCAGTATTCCGATCCGCGCAAACGCGCGCTGAGCTATGCCATCCTTGCTCCGAACCCGCATAACCAGCAGCCCTGGCGGGTTGATCTGGGACGTGAGGGAGAGGTGACGCTCTATGTCGATACCAATCGTCTGCTGCCCCACACAGATCCGTTCAGCCGCCAGATCATTATCGGGCTGGGTTGTTTTCTGGAACTGCTGTCGATTGCCGCGGCGCAGGACGGGTATCGCGTCGAATTTGATCTGTTCCCCGATGGCGAACCGGGTGCGGACCTGGGCGACCGACGAATCGCCGTTGCACATTTCTCCCTGCAATCGGGCGGTGAAGAACCGAAGCTCTTCGCGCAGATCCTCAACCGCCGTTCCTTGAAAGAGCGCTATGACATGGCAAAAACCGTTCCGGTGGGCGTGCTGTCCGCGCTCGAACAAGTGGTCAGCAAGGGCAGCGACGTGGCCACAACCAACGCGCCGGACATGGTGCAGAGCTTGCGCGATCTGACGGCAGACGCCTTGCAGATCGAGTTCGAAACGCCGCATACCTACGAGGAAAGCGTCGATCTGTTCCGGATTGGTAAACGTGAGGTCAATGCCAATCCCGACGGGCTCGATTTCTCGGGCCCGATGTGGGAGGCAATGCGCCTTACCGGTCTTTTCTCCCGTGAAGCGGCGCTCGACCGAGACGGGATTGCCTATACTTCCGGCCTCGACATGGTGCGCGACACGGCGCAGGCCAGCATGGCCTATATCTGGCTGGTAAGCGACGGGAACACCCGTACCGAGCAGATCGCGACAGGGCGCGACTGGGTGCGGCTCAACCTGGCGGCCACGGCGCTGGGGCTAGGTGTGCACCCCATGAGCCAGGCATTGCAGGAGTTTCCCGAGATGGCCGGGCTATACCAAAAGGCGCATGAATTGCTGGCCCCCGACGGCGGAACCGTGCAAATGTTGGGCCGATTGGGATATGGTCCGCAGGTTCCGGAAAGCCCGCGCTGGCCGCTGGACGCGAAAGTAAGAACCGTTTGACACCACAGGATGCGCCGCCGCTGGTCTTTCAGGTCTTCAACGAGATCGGCATCATCGAACAGCTTAGCCGCACGGTGCTTGAGGCGCATATGCCCAAGGGCCTGATCGCGCCGCATTTCGGGGTGCTCAACCACCTAGTGCGAGTGGGCGATGGCAGCACACCGATGGCGATGGCGCGGGCGTTTCAAGTCCCCAAGACCTCGATGACGCATACGGTTTCGGGACTTGTGAAACATGGGCTGGTTGATATGCGCCCAAACCCAGATGATGGCCGCTCGAAACAGGTTTGGCTGACCGATGCGGGCCGCGCCCTGCGCGACCGGATCATCGCCGATATGAGCCCGCAATTCGAACGTCTGGCCCGCGATTTCGATATCTCGAAGTTGCAGGACATCCTGCCGGTTCTGACCGAGCTGCGAGTCTATCTTGATGAGGACCGCGACCGGGTGTGAACGCATGGGCATGCTCGCCGATCGCCCACACACAGGTCAGTTTCTTGGGTACTGTATCAGGACGACTGTCCTGCTCCTATGCCTATGCCTCTGTCGTTTCAGCAACAGGTGCTTTGGTCTCATAGGCCATACACAAGGCTGCGGCGGTCAACATGATCATGAACATACCGAAGAGTTCACCCAAAACGCCAACTGCTATGTCCATGGCCGGCCCAGTGTTGGCGATTTCAATGTTGGCCAGTGAAAGCAGGGCGACTAACGATACAATGCTGAATAGCCCATTGCCCGTGAGCAGGCGCCAGATAGTCACCCAGAAGGAAACTCTGCCGCGCTGGAATGCTGTGGCGAGAGACAAATCGCTCTCCGATGCTGCGGCGGGTAAGACGGTTCC
Organism: Ruegeria hyattellae; assembly: GCF_041537925.1. Lineage (NCBI taxonomy): Bacteria > Pseudomonadati > Pseudomonadota > Alphaproteobacteria > Rhodobacterales > Roseobacteraceae > Ruegeria > Ruegeria hyattellae. Next base: position 214,107 of record NZ_JBGOSH010000006.1, read on the forward strand.
GAACAGTGCCGCAAGCACGTAGAACACCAACGCGGCAGGAACCAGAGCTAGAATGGCGGCACCCGTGACAGACGTCTTGTCGGTTTCTGGCAGAAGGCCAACGATCAGGTACAAAAACAAACCCCAGAAACATGCGGTAACAAGCCAGAACATGCCCAACCGCCACATGAATGGCCATTGCCTGCCGGCTAGCGGTCCGTCCTTACGGCGACTGAACAGGTCTGCTTCTGATGCCCGCTCCCCAGTCAACAGAAGCCGGTGACAAGAAAGCGCAACAAATGCATAGACAAAGAGTGATGCGCCATTGGTTGAGCTTGAATCAAGGACTTGGCTCAGCAAGGCCATGATGACCGACAGCCCAAAAAACAGCAGGAAGTTTGCGGTGAAAGTGCGCAGCGCACGGGCATAGATTTTTATCATTTTTGTGCCGTGATCTCTCAGACCGAATGCGCGCCGTTTGACAGTGTTTTGACGAAATCCAGCACTTCATCCACCGGCTTGCCTGCGCCGATCTGGCTGACGATGGCCGACCCCACAACCGCCCCGTCCGCGACGCTGGCGATGGTGCGGGATTTCTCGGGGGTGTTGATGCCAAACCCCACGATGACCGGCAGATCGGTAGCCGATTTGATGCGTGCCACTTCGGGGCCGACATCCGTCGCCTGCGCCTCGGCCGAGCCGGTGATGCCGGTGATCGAGACGTAGTAGACGAAGCCTGACGTGTTCTGAAGGACGCGTGGCAGGCGTTTGTCGTCGGTGGTGGGCGTGGCCAGGCGGATGAAGTTCAACCCCGCTTCCTGCGCCGGAATGCACAGCTCATCATCTTCTTCCGGCGGCAGGTCGACGACGATCAGGCCATCGATCCCGGCGGCCTTGGCATCGCTCAGAAATGTCTCGACGCCGCGATTGTAGATCGGGTTGTAATAGCCCATTAGAACGATCGGCGTGGTGTCGTCCGTTTCGCGAAACCGCCGGGCAAGCTCCAGCGTGCGCTCCAGCGTCATGCCCGCATCCAGCGCCCGCTGACCGGCCAATTGAATTGTCGGGCCGTCGGCCATGGGGTCGGTGAAGGGCAGGCCCAGCTCGATCACATCCACACCAGCGCCGGGCAGGCCCTTGACCACCTCAAGCGAGGTGTCGAAATCCGGATCGCCCGCCATGATATAAGAGACGAAAGCTTTCTTCCCTTGCGATTTCAGGGCGGCGAACTTGGCGTCGATACGGGTCATCAGGTTTCCTTGCACTCAGGGTTCGACCTGATGTGCAGAAACTTGCCCCGAAAATCAATCCCGCCATGTACCGTGCGGCTCAGAAAGCGAAGTGATAGCGGATCATCGCCTCGTTCACACCCGGATTAAAATCCTCGGTACCGGCGTTGGATTTATGGGAAACGGAAAGCGACAGCTTGTTGCCGCTGTCAAACGTGTAGCCAACACCGAACAGGCTCCGGATCTGGAAATTGCTACCCAGATCGTTGCGGCTTTCGCCTTCGAAATAGGCGCCCGGCATCACGCTGCCTTCCAGAAACCAACTCTGACCGAGCTGATAGACACCATAAAGGCCCGCACCGATATGGGTGTCACCGCTTGCGTCGGCCGAAAGCGTGCCACCCCAGCCAGCGCTAAACCGTGTCGCCTCGTGAAAGGGCGTGTGATGATAGTCGAGCGCAAAAAGCGCCTGATCCTCACCTTTATAGAATGAAAAATCTGCATAACCTACGCCAACAATCAGGCTTTGCGCCTGCGCGGCGGCGGCCCCTGCGGCGAGCAGGAGAGACGCAATAAGTGTTTTGATCATTGTCCCCGTTGAACTTTCCGAATTTTTTCTCCCAAATTATTAATTTCCGCTGCGTAAGTACAGCGTGGGCTGTTGCTGGACGCATTGGCGGCCCTTCGGTGTTGCAAATGCGCCCGCTTGCGCATTGGCCGCAAGCTGCCTAGAAGCAGCCGCGACTGATAGCAGGAGACCGACATGGGCTTTAAAGTGGGAATCGTGGGGCTGCCCAATGTGGGCAAGTCGACCCTGTTCAATGCGCTGACCCGAACGGCGGCCGCGCAGGCGGCGAATTTTCCGTTTTGCACCATTGAGCCGAATGTGGGCGAGGTGGGAGTGCCCGACGACCGGTTGGACAAGCTGGCCGCGATCGCCAGCTCGAAGCAGATCATCCCGACCCGCATGACATTTGTGGACATTGCCGGTCTGGTCAAAGGCGCCTCTAAGGGAGAGGGGCTGGGCAACCAGTTCCTGGCAAATATTCGCGAGGTCGACGCCATCGCCCATGTGCTGCGCTGTTTTGAGGATGGCGATGTCACACATGTCGAGGGCCGCGTCGATCCGGTGGCCGATGCGGAGACCATCGAGACCGAGTTGATGCTTGCCGATCTGGAAAGCATCGAGAAACGCCGCGCAAATCTTGTCCGCAAGCTCAAGGGCAATGACAAGGAAGCGCAGCAGCAGGACCGCCTGCTGGGTGTAGCGCAGCAGATGCTGGAAACTGGCAAGCCCGCGCGGCTGGTCGAGGTGGATGCCGAGGATGCAAAGGCGTGGAAACTGTTGCAACTCTTGACAACCAAGCCGGTGCTTTATGTCTGCAACGTGGGCGAAGCCGAGGCTGCAGATGGTAACGAGCATTCCGCCAAGGTCGCCGCCATGGCGGCCGAACAGGGCAACGCCCATGTCGTCATCTCGGCCCAGATCGAGGAAGAGATCAGCCAGCTCGACGAGGATGAGGCGGCGATGTTCCTTGAGGAGATGGGTCTTTCCGAGGCCGGGCTGGCCCGATTGATCAAGGCGGGCTATGCGCTTTTGCATCTGGAGACCTACTTTACCGTCGGTCCGAAAGAGGCCCGCGCCTGGACCATCCGCATCGGCACCGCCGCGCCGCAGGCGGCAGGTGCCATCCATGGCGATTTCGAAAAGGGCTTCATCCGTGCCGAAACCATCGCTTATGGCGACTATATTGCCTGCAATGGCGAGCAGGGGGCCAAGGAAGCGGGCAAGATGCGGGCCGAGGGCAAGGGCTATGTCGTCAAGGATGGCGATGTGTTGCATTTCCTGTTCAACACGTGATCTGTCAAAAGGTGCGCCTGCGGCGCGCTTTTCAGTTTTGCGTTCAGGCCACGCAGACCCCGGGGCGCTGCCCCGGACCCCGTGGACCTGTTGACGCGATGCTATTGCCATGCCTTGGGTGAATGCCGTTATGATATCTGGTAAGATAGACCGGATCGCATCGTGATAGACCTCAAGGACCTGCAATTGCTAACAGCTTTGGCGCGGCACCGGCATTTTGCCAAGGCGGCGGAGGCCTGTGGGATTTCACAGCCAGCTTTTTCGATGCGCATCCGGGCGCTTGAGGGGCGGCTGGGTGTGTCCATTGTGCGGCGTGCCAATCGGTTTCAGGGGCTGACGGAAGAAGGCGAGATGATCGTGCGCCGCGCCCGCCGTATCCTCGACGATACCAAGGCGCTGGAACAGGAAGTGCAGGCCGCGCGCGGTGAGATCACTGGCACGCTGATCCTGGGCGTGGTACCGACCGCGCTGGCCTTTACCGGCCCGCTCACTCGCCGCCTGCACGAAGCGCATCCCCGGATCGTTACCCGGATCGAGGCGATGTCGGCCACCGCGATCCAGCATAAGCTGGATGATGGCTCGATCGACGCGGGCGTGACATATGGTGACAGTATCGGCACCGATCTGCGCATCGTGCAGCCGCTTTACGAGGAAACATATGTGCTGCTGGCGCCCGTGCATATGAGTGATGAGACGGGACCTCTGCCCTGGGCGCGCGTGGCGGAATATCCGCTGTCGCTGCTTGAGCCGCAGATGCAGAACCGCCGCATTCTGAATCACATCTTCGCCGAACAGGGACTGCACCCGCAGGTTGTGGCGGAAACCAGCGGTTTCACCGCCTCGCTGGTGATGGCGCGCGAGGGGCTGGCGGCGAGTGTTCTGCCGCAAATCCTGATGGCCTCGTTGGGTGATCTCGATGGGACGGTGGTGCGCCCGCTGACCGATCCGGAGGTGAGCAAGCCGATCTGCCTGGCCACGCTGGAGCGTGACCCCGATTTGCCGACAATCGTCGCTCTGCGGGATGTGGTTGCCTCATTATCGTGATAATCTGTCGTGATCGTACCATTCGATTTTGAGATTTGACGATATATCCTGCTGATGAGAGACCGAGCCTTAATCGGAGGGCATCATGGCACCATTAGATACCAAGCCATCAGGCGACAAAAAGGGCGTCTGGAAGTCAGGTAAAGGCAAGGGGCGGCGCACGCCCAAGGGCCGGCAGTTCACGGATGAGGCGCTGGGCGAGGTACAGCGCCTGCTGGGGGATCGTCCCCGCCGCCGCGATCTGTTGATCGAGTTTCTGCATCTGATCCAGGATGCACATGGGCATCTGTCCGCCGACCATCTCAGCGCGCTGGCCGCCGAGATGCGGGTGGGCCAGGCCGAGGTGTACGAGACCGCGACGTTCTACGCCCATTTCGATGTGGTGAAAGAGGATGAGGCCCCGCCACCCGCACTGACCATCCGGGTCTGCGATTCGCTTTCCTGCGAGATGGTCGGTGCGCAGCAGTTGAAAGCGGCGCTGGAGGACGGGCTTGATCCGGGTCAGGTCCGGGTGCTCCGCGCACCCTGCATGGGGCGTTGCGACACCGCGCCGGTGCTTGAGATCGGTCATAATCACATCGACCACGCCACGCCCGAAAAGGTGCAGGCCGCGATCGCCGCAGGCGACACACATGTGCATCTGCCTGACTACGAGAGTTTCGCCAGCTATGCCGAGAATGGCGGCTATGAAGCGCTGAAATCCCTGCGTACCTCCGGCGATTGGGAACAGGTGCAGGAACAGGTGCTGGTCTCGGGTTTGCGCGGTCTTGGCGGGGCTGGTTTTCCGTCGGGCAAGAAATGGGGATTTGTGCGCGCCAATGACGGCCCGCGTTATCTGGCTGTGAACGGAGATGAGGGCGAGCCGGGTACATTCAAGGACCGCTATTATCTGGAACGCACGCCGCATGTATTCCTAGAGGGGATGCTGATCGCCGCTTGGGCGGTCGAGGCGCAGACCTGTTTCATCTATATGCGCGACGAATACCCGGCGGTGCTGGAGATCCTCGCGACCGAGATCACCGCGCTGGAAGCGGCGGGGATTGTTGAGCCCGGCTATATCGATCTGCGGCGCGGGGCTGGGGCCTATATCTGCGGCGAAGAATCCGCGATGATCGAATCGATCGAAGGCAAGCGTGGCCTGCCGCGCCATCGCCCGCCCTTTGTGGCGCAGGTCGGCGTGTTCGGGCGGCCGACGCTCGTACATAATGTCGAAACGCTTTATTGGGTTTCCAAGATTTGCCGTGAGGGTCCGGAATGTCTGAGCGGGACCGAGAAGAACGGCCGCAAGGGGCTACGAAGCTATTCGGTCTCGGGCCGAGTCGTGGCGCCGGGTGTCTACCTGCTGCCTGCGGGGTCCACCATCCTAGACGTGATCGAGGCTGCCGGGGGCATGGTCGAAGGTCACGCCTTCAAGGCCTATCAGCCGGGCGGGCCGTCCTCTGGACTGTTGCCTGCGTCGATGGATGACATTCCGCTCGATTTCGACACGTTGCAGCCGCATGGCACCTTCATTGGCTCGGCGGCGGTTGTGGTTTTGTCCAATCAGGACACCGCCCGCGATGCGGCGCTGAACATGCTGCGTTTCTTCGAGGATGAAAGCTGTGGCCAGTGCACACCCTGCCGGGCAGGTTGCGAAAAGGCGGTGAAGCTGATGCAAGCCGAGAGCTGGGACACCGGTTTGTTGAACGATCTGTGTGATGTGATGGCGGATGCCTCGATCTGTGGTCTGGGGCAGGCGGCCCCGAACCCGATCCGGCTGGTCATGAAACATTTTGCAGACGAAATCTGAAGGACAGGGAGCGAGCCATGCTTGATGCAAGCGAAACCAAGACCGTGACCTTCAGCCTCAATGGCGAAGATGTCACCGTACCCGATGGCTGGACCATCTGGGAGGCAGCCAATGGCAAGGGCCTCACCATCCCGCACCTGTGCCACAAACCCGCGCCCGGCTACCGTCCGGACGGCAATTGCCGCGCCTGCATGGTCGAGGTGGAAGGCGAGCGCACGCTGGTTGCGTCCTGCATCCGTCCGGCTTTGGACGGGATGGTGGTCACCACCGACAGCGAGAGGGCCGAGAAATCCCGCGCCATGGTGATGGAACTGCTGGTGGCGGACCAGCCCGAGGTAGCCCATGATACCTCGTCGCATTTCTGGGACATGGCGGCGATGAACGGTGTCGAGGATAGCCGCTTTCCGGCCAAAGCCCCCGAAACGATCCCGCTGCTGGATGCCAGCCATGTGGCGATGCGGGTCAATCTGGATGCCTGCATCAGCTGCAACCTGTGTGTCCGGGCCTGCCGCGAAGTTCAGGTCAATGATGTGATCGGTATGGCCGGTCGCGGCGCGACGTCAGAGATCGTGTTCGACCAGAACGACCCGATGGGTGCGTCCTCTTGCGTGGCTTGCGGCGAATGCGTGCAGGCCTGCCCGACCGGCGCGCTGATGCCCGCTACAGTTCTGGACGAGGACCAGGCAGGGGACAGCAAAGATTATGATCGCGAGGTCAAATCGATCTGCCCGTTCTGCGGGGTGGGTTGCCAGCTCAGCTACAAGATCAAGGACAACAAGATCAAATATGTCGACGGGATCAACGGCCCGGCCAATGAAAACCGTCTCTGCGTCAAGGGGCGGTTCGGGTTCGACTATATCAGCCACCCCCATCGCCTGACCAAGCCGCTGATCCGCAAGGACGGCATGCCCAAGGGGCTGAATGTGGACCCCGCAAATGTGCACACCCATTTCCGCGAGGCGACATGGGACGAGGCGCTGGATGTGGCGGCCAAGGGGCTATCCGACCTGCGCGCCGAAAAGGGCACGAATGTTGCGGGCTTCGGCTCGGCCAAATGTTCCAACGAAGAGGCCTATCTGTTCCAAAAGCTGATCCGGCAGGGCTTTGGCCACAACAATGTCGATCACTGCACAAGGCTCTGCCATGCCTCATCGGTCTCGGCGTTGCTGGAAAATGTCGGCTCGGGCGCGGTGACAGCGACCTTCAACGAGATCGAGAATGCAGATGCGGCCATCGTCATCGGCTGCAACCCGATCGAGAACCACCCCGTCGCGGCCACTTATTTCAAGCAGTTCACCAAGCGGGGGGGCAAGCTGATCGTCTGCGATCCGCGCGGTGTCGGCATGGGCAAATTCGCCACCCACCGGCTGCAGTTCAAGCCGGGCGCGGATGTGTCGATGCTGAACGCGATGATGAACGTGATCGTCGAAGAAGGCCTGTATGACCGGCAGTATATCGAAGGTTACACCGAAAATTGGGACGAGATGAAAACCCATCTCGCTGCTTATACACCAGAAAAGATGGCGCCGATCTGCGGTATCGAACCGGATGTGCTGCGCCAGGCGGCGCGCGATTTCGCGACCGCACGGGCAGGCATGATCTTTTGGGGGATGGGCATCAGCCAGCATATCCACGGCACGGACAACTCGCGCTGCCTGATCTCGCTGGCGTTGATGTGTGGCCATGTGGGCCGACCGGGCACCGGTCTGCACCCGCTGCGGGGGCAGAACAATGTGCAGGGTGCCTCGGATGCCGGGCTGATCCCGATGTTCCTGCCGGATTATCAGTCGGTGATGGATGATGGTGTGCGCTCTGCCTTTACCAGCGTCTGGAACAGCGGCGATTTCTCGAACGAGAAGGGCCTGACCGTGGTCGAGATCATGGATGCGATCCATGCGGATGACATCAAGGGCATGTATATTCTGGGCGAAAACCCGGCCATGTCGGACCCGGATGTGGATCACGCCCGCGCCGCGCTGGCCAAGCTGGATCATCTGGTCGTGCAGGATATTTTCCTGACCGAGACGGCGAACTATGCCGATGTGATCCTGCCCGCCAGCGCCTGGGCCGAAAAGACCGGCACTGTTACAAACACCAACCGACAGGTCCAGATGGGCCGTCCCGCAGTGACCCCTCCGGGTGAGGCAAAGGAGGACTGGTGGATCGAGGTCGAACTGGCGAAACGGCTGGGCCTGAACTGGATCTACACCCATCCCAGCGAGGTCTTTGCCGAGATGAAGCTCAACATGGGCTCGCTCGACAATATCACATGGGAAAGGCTGGAAGGTGAGGCGGTGACCTATCCGTCGCTCAGCCCCGAAGATCCCGGTCAGGCGATCGTGTTTGGCGACGGTTTCCCGCGTCCCAACAGACGCGCCCGCTTTACGCCCGCCAAGATCATCGAACCCGATGAGCGTCCCGATGCCGAATACCCGTTTGTCCTGATCACGGGGCGGCAGTTGGAGCATTGGCATACGGGGTCGATGACCCGTCGGTCGCATGTGCTGGACGCGGTTGAGCCCGAGGCGAACTGTTCGATGAACCCCAAGACGCTGCGCCGCATGGGGGTTGCACCCGGCGAGATGATCCGCCTGACCACCCGGCGCGGCTCGGTTGAGGTTATGGCCCGCGCCGACCGCGCCATTGCCGAGGACAACGTGTTCCTTCCCTTTGCCTATGTCGAGGCGGCGGCGAACATCCTGACCAACAGCGCGCTCGACCCCTATGGCAAGATCCCCGAGTTCAAATACTCGGCCGTGCGCATCGAACCGGCGGCTGCGGTCGCTGCAGAATAGTCAAAAGGTGACAGCTACCGAAGAGAAGGCGACCGGCTTCGGTCGCCTTTTTCAATCGTTCAGATGCCGTGACATGAAACGGCCCACATCGCTTTGACTGGGACGTTGGCCCGTAAAGACCTCTACGAAATCGGGCATTCTGGCGACATGTTTCCAGCGGGTCTCGTTGACCTGCATCGAGAGATGGCCGATCTGGGTATAGATCACTGTCATCGCCCGCACCTCGGCCTCGGTCTCGGAGTAGCCGAAATGGGTGAACATCGCCTCAATGGCCTGCCTGCGCCGTGTGTCCGCGACGTCGACGCGAGACTGCAGTTTTGGATCGGTCCGCGCCCAGTTGCGGATCGCCAAATCCATCCGCGAGTCGAACAGGCTTTCATCCAACCAGCAATCGAAGATGTTGAAGATCGCCTCGCAGATGGTTTCCGCATAAGCCTCGGTCCGGGCAACCAGATTGCCGGTATTGCGCGCCTCCCACCGGGCGATCAGCGCATCCAAAAGGGCTGCGCGATCCTTGAAGTGCCAATAGAAACCGGTGCGCGACAGGCCCAGCCGGTTGGCCAGTGGCATGATCTTGACGGCATCGACGCCGGCGTCACAGAGAATCTCGGTCGCGGCATCCAGCCACAGGTCAGCTGAGCCGCGCTGGCGGGTATCGGGGGCACTCGTCATGACTGTCGGATAGCATTGCCATATCCGGGCGACAATCAATTCGCCGCGCATGGGCACGGCTTTGCCGGTGCTTCCTTTGCGCCGCAATGCACGGCAGGATGGAGCAGAGCAGGCAGCAAGGAGTTCGGGCCATGTCACAGGAAACGCAGCCGATATCCGGCCATGGCGGCCCCTATCCCACACCCATCATCGTGGGCAGGTTGACGGTCGACCCCGGTTGGATCGACTACAACGGGCACATGAATGTCGGCTATTACGGCGTGGCCTTTGATCAGGCGCTTGAGGTGATGCTGAACGATCATTTGGGGCTGGGGGAAACCTATGTCCGCACGGCGGGGTATGGACCCTATATCCTGCAATCGCATCTGCATTTCACACGCGAATTACATCTGGGCGACGGCTATACCATCCACTATTGGCTTGTAAATACCGATGCCAAGCGCCTGCACTATTATGCCGAGATGTTTGCCGAGGCGGATGGCGCTCTCTGTGCGACGCAAGAGGCTCTGATTCTCAATGTCAGCCAGTCCACCGGTCGCTCGGCCCCGTTTCCTGACTGGGCGCAGGCGCGGCTGACCCGGATGGCGGCAGAACATGAAAATCCGGACCTCGCGGCGCGCCTTGGCGCGCCGCTCGGTATCCGCAGAAACTCGTAACCCACACGAGGGAATAAGCACCCGGTCGCACGTCCTGTCACAAGGACACCCCCAGCACGACCGGGCGGCTGCGCAGCACCTTGATGCTGGCTAGCGTTACCATTTGCCCTAAGTTTTAGGGGTTTGTCTCTTACTCACGTTTTTTGCTGGTTAATTGCCTATCTTCCTAGAAACAATCCGGTTTTTGGTCTTTGATTGACAGGGAACCGGGCTTGGCCGCCATGTAACTGCCACAGTCCCCTAATCTCGAATCATAGATGGCGGAAGGAACCGGTCACGCGCGCAAAATTCCACCCGTCATATTGCAGGACGCAAAGAAAACGGCCTATGCTAACTGCAATGGCAACAGATTTGACGACAATGCTCATTTACTTTGCAAGGATATCTTCGCCGAATGCCTAGCACCTCACCAAGGCATGGGGCCGTCTATGTAAAAGAGCTGGCCGTCGACCTGCTGGAACGGGGATACAAACCCCACCAGGTCTTTGAGCGCACTGGGATTTCCCCCGATATCGTCAATCAGGACAAACCCTTTGTTCCCTTCGACACGATTGCCGCGTTCTTCGAACATGCCGCCACCCTGACCGGTGAAGACACGCTGGGTTTCGAGCGTGGCGCCTGTCGCGAAATGCGCCGGTCCGGGGTGATCTGCTATGTCGGGATGGCAGCCCCGACCGTTCTGGATTTCATCAAGAATGTCGCACGTTATCGCCGGGTCTTCAGCGACGCGGTCGAGGTCGATACCGACCAGTTGGAAAGCCAGGGTATCCTGCGCTGGTACTTCGCGGTGCCGACCCAGGTGCGCCGCCGCCAATATGTGGAGTTCGGCGCCTCGGGTCTGCTTTATGCCATGCGGCAGGCGGCAAACCGCGAGTTCAGCCCGCGGCTGGTGACCTTTCACCACCTGCGCAACAACCATCAGGACCGTTTCCGGCGATTCTTTGGCTGCGACGTCCGTTTCGGCGCGGTTGAGAACGCCTATCACTTCCGGCCCGAAGATCTGGCCTTGCCATTGCTGACGGCGGATAATGACCTCTATTCGGTTCTGACCGAGTATTGCGAGGCGATCCTCAGCGACAAGTCGCGCAACCTGCCGCCACTGATCGTTGATGTCGAACGAGCGATTGCCGACCGGCTTGCCATGGGTGAGGCCAGCCAGGACAAAGTGGCGCGCGCCATGGGCATGAGCTCGCGCACCCTGTCGCGGCGGCTGGCGGGTGAGAACACCACCTTTTTCAAGACGTTGGAGCAACTTCGCCGGGCGCTTGCAGTCAGCTATCTCAGGGACAGCGATCTGGTTCTGGCCGAGATTGCCTTTCTGCTGGGCTATTCGGGGCTGAGCAGTTTCAACGATGCGTTCAAGCGCTGGACCGGGCAGACGCCCGGCCAATTCCGTCATGTGTGAGGCAGGGTCGGGCGCGCTGCTATAATTAATTTACTTTCAAAAATAAAAAAGATAGGATGCGCGAAACTGCTTGTTTCTAAGCCAAATGGCATGCATGGGGCGGTCACTTTTCTGGGTCGCCGGTTTTGCCCCGGACCCTATGCACAGTACCAGATGAGGAAGGTCAATGTCCGTTCTTGTTGCCGATGTAGGGGGGACCAATGCCCGGCTTGCCATGGTCCGGGATGGGGTTCCAACCGCCGTCAAGCGGTATGAAAACGATCGCTATTCTTCGTTCTACGAGGTGTTGCAGGACTATCGCATCAGCACCGGAAGTCCAGGGGTCGAGGCCTGCTGTGTTGCCGTCGCGGGTCCGGTCAACGCCGATCACGCGCAACTCACCAATCGGGACTGGCATTTCGACATCGACAGGCTGCGCGATGTTCTGGGTGGCACCGATCGCGTGCGGTTGACCAATGACCTTGTGGCGCTGGGATACGCGCTGCCGCATCTGCGCCCCGAGCAACTGACCGAGATACGGCACGTGCCGGGACCGTCGGCAAATGACCAGGCGCTGGTGGCCGGTGCAGGGACCGGGTTTAATGCCTGTTTGCTCAAGGGCGCGACGGTGGTCGAGGCGGAACTGGGTCATGCCAGCTTGCCTGTAAGCGTCGCGGATGCCCTGCGTGTCGAAATGGGTGCGGGTGCGGAACGGTTCCGAACCAACGAAGACCTGTTTTCTGGGCGCGGTCTGGCGCGGTTGCATCACGCGATCTCGGGCGAACACGTGCCGGGACCGCAGATCCTGACGCAGTTCGCACTGGGCGAGGGCCGAGAGGCGCAGCGTACGGTGTTGCTTAGCGCGCGGCTCTTGGGGATGATGACCCGCGAGTTGGTTTTGCAATACTTGCCGCTGGCAGGAATACATTTCGCCGGAGGTGCTGCGCGCGGTATCCTTGGGTCGGCGGCTGTATCCGAGTTCCTTGCCGCCTTCGAAACGGATGGTGTGCTGGGTGATCAGGTCATGCGCGTGCCGATCCGGCTGATCGCCGATGACGCCGCCGCGCTGATCGGGGCGGCGCATTTCGTGACATCCGGAGAGGGAGTGTAGGGCATGCAGAACAGGCTTTTTCGCTGGGGGGTCCTGTCAACTTCCAAGATTGGACGAGAGCAGGTCCTGCCCGCAATTGCCCGCTCTGCCAGCGGAGTGATCCATGCGATCGCCAGCCGCGATCCCGCAAAGGCGCAAGCCGAGGCCGCACGGTTCGGTGCGCCGCAATGGTACGGCGACTATGACGCGTTGCTGGCTGATCCTGACATTGACGGTGTTTACCTGCCGATCCCGACGGCGCATCATGCCGAATGGTCGATCCGCGCGGCGCAGGCGGGCAAACATGTGCTCTGCGAGAAACCCATCGCCCTGAGGGCCGAAGAGATCGATCCGATCATCGCCGCGCGCGACAGCTTCGGGCGCTTGATTTCCGAAGCGTTCATGGTCGCCTATCACCCGCAATGGCACAAGGTACGCGAGCTGATCGCCGAGGGCGCGATCGGGCGGCTGCGCCAGGTGACCGGTGGGTTTTCCTATCACCTGACCGACCCCGGCAACATGCGCAACCAGCCCGATCTGGGTGGCGGCGCCTTGCCCGATATCGGAGTCTATCCGGTGGTGACGACATTGCTGGCCACCGGTGCCGAACCGGGCAAGGTGACCGGCCAGGTCGATTACTCGCCTGAGTTCGGAACCGATATATACGCCCGCGCCAATGTCGCCTTTGACGGGTTCAACCTGTCCTTCCACGTCTCCAGCCAGATGGCGCTACATCAATCGATGCGGTTCATGGGTGAGGCCGGCTGGATTGACGTGCGTGCACCGTTCAACGCGGTTAATTACGGCTATGCCGAGATTGTGCTGCACGATCAGAAAAACACCAAGCAGACAGTCTACAGGTTTGACGTGAATCAGTACGAGCGTCAGGCCGATGCCTTTGTCGGCGCCTGCCGCGGCGACCGCAGCCCGGTCTTTCCGCTTGAGATGTCCAAGCAGGTTCAGCAGGTGATCGACGGAATCTATGCCGCAGGTGGTCGGCCCTGAGCAGTGCCCGCTATAGCTTACACTTGGCCTTGATCTCGGCGATGCGAGTATCCAGCTTATTCTGGTAGTCACCCGTCAGGATTTCCAGCTTCTCATTCTCGGTGTCTGTCGCAATCCCGAGCAGCGCGCCTGCGGGCGTGATCGCGGTGGCCGAGATAAGCTCCTGGCTCTGCGCATATTTCTGTTCCGAATTCAAAGCGCGCAGATCACCTTCCGCCGTAGCGCAATTGACAGGCTTCGTCGAAGGATTCTTGAGCGGCTGCATGGAGCATGCGGATGTGAGCAGGATCGCAGCTGTGGTGGTCAGCAGCAGGGTGATCCTGCCTGTGGAGTTTCGCATTTCCGGTGTCGTCATCCTGGCCTCTTCCCTTCTGTTTATGGTATCGCGCTACAGGTCGATATCACGGTCCACCATTCAATAGTCGCGTTCGAAGAACACGCCTATCCCGGTGCTGCCGGTATTGTCGACGCTGCCCTTCAGCGTGATGCTGTCGGTCACATCCAGATTCAGGTTCACCTCGGTCTCACCTTCGGTATTGACCGTGAAATCGGTATAAAGCTCATCGCTCAGATACGCCCCCGCACCAAACCGCCCGGCACCGCTTTCTTCGGCTCCGACATCGACATTGCTCAGCCCGGTGCTTTCACGCAAACCCTTGGTCGCGTCGCCGCCTGCGCCGCTCAGTTGCGCCAGCGAGGTCGCCATTTGCGCCAGCACCAAGGGCGACAGTTGCGAAAAGCGGTTGCCGAAGAGCAGCATCGCCAGCGCCTCTTCTGGGGGGCGTTCGGGATCGGAATAGACCTTGACTTCGGGCAGATCTATCGGGCCCGAGATCTCAAGTGTCGCTTGACCGTCCGATGTAGTGGTGGTCGATTCGAATTCGATATAGGGGTTCAGATTGCCTTGCAGGGCGATGATCCCCTTTGTCAGATCCAGCCGCCGCCCGAGCAGGTCAAGATTGCCTCGGATCAGCTCGATCTGGCCGGAGGGCGAGACCGAAGCGGTAGTCCCACCAATATTGATCGCGCCGCCCAGTTCCGCGCTCAGCCCGCGCCCGCGTACGAACATCTTGTTGGGAACCAAGATGTCGATATTCAGCGCAGTCGTCGAATTGCTACGATCTTCGCCGTCGTCCTCCCTGATCAGCCCGGCATGTCGCAGCGTTTGGTAGACCGCTCTGGATTCGCCCACATGGGTGATGTCGGGAATCGGGGCGGCACTGGCTGATCCTGTGGCGGCATTGAGGTTGATATTGGTCTCGCCGACATCAATCCGCCCGCCGATGGAACTGTTGCCCGCCAGCGCGCCGGTGATGGCGATCTGCCCATTTAACAGCGTGTCATAAAGCAGGTTGTCGGTCAGAACCAACTGGTTGAGCGCGATACTGATATCGGTGTTCAGCGGCGGTGTCAGCTGAATCGGGCCGCTGACCTGAATGTTGCCGCCGGAGCGGATAGCCGCGTTCATCGCAATGGTTGCGGCGCTGTTGGCCATTGTCACTGTGCCATTGATACCGGTCAGCGTCTGGCGCGCGCCGGGGATGGCCAGCGCCGCGCCGTTGGTCGAAATGGTGCCGCTCAGCGCGTCAAGCGCGGGTTGGCCCTTAAGCGCGAGATCGAATTGCGCGGTGCCGTCGATCTGGTTGGGTGAGATGAAAGTGTTGGCGATGCCGATATTGATCTGCCCCTTGGCGGCCATGTCGGCGCTGCCCGTCGCCTCGTCAAAGGTACCGCTGAGCGTTGTCGAGACATCTGCCGGACCGGTGGCCTTGCCATCGATGGTCCAGACGCCGTCGTCGCGGCGCGCGTTGCCGCTGGCCGATAGCGAGCCGGGGAAGTCGGGCACCAGCCGCTCGACCCGGTCGAGCTTGGCCTCAAAGTCAAAATCGGCATTGCCGTTCAGTTCGGCCGAACCGTCGAGCTTGGCAAAAGACGAATCCGGACCGTTCAATTGAACAACGCCATCAAAGCCCGATCCGGTGCGCGACACGTCCCCGTCAAGCTTCATCTGTCCCTTGGTCAGCGTGGTGATCCGGCCCACGTCATCCAGTGTGGCCGTGAATTTCAGATTGCCACCGGCCTGCTGCAAAGTGCCGCTGGCCTGGGCTGAAATCGCAGTGGCGTTGAGGTCGAAACTACGGATGTCCAGACCCTCAGAGGTATTTGCCGCGTCTGCCTTCAGCGTGGTGCGCCCGGTGATCAGCTTGTCCAGCTGTTCGATCCCGCTGCGCAGGTTTTGCCCGTGCAGGTCAAGCTGGATGTCGAAGGTCTGATCGCTCACCGCGCCTGAGCCGTCCAGTTTCAGCGCCACCGACCCGCCCAGATCGCGCTGCGCCAGATCGGAAAAGACCGACAGGTCCGAGGCGCTGGCCTTGATGTTGCCTTTGGCGCCGATCTGCTGCGCTTCGATCCCCGACACGGTGATTGCACCGCTGGCCTTGAGTGTGTCGGCCGCCAGATCGAAATCGCGGATGGTCAGCGTGTCATCGGCGTTGGCGGCGTCGATAGTGATC
The DNA here is from genome assembly GCF_041537925.1 of Ruegeria hyattellae. Classification (NCBI taxonomy): domain Bacteria; kingdom Pseudomonadati; phylum Pseudomonadota; class Alphaproteobacteria; order Rhodobacterales; family Roseobacteraceae; genus Ruegeria; species Ruegeria hyattellae. Next base: position 230,124 of record NZ_JBGOSH010000006.1, read on the forward strand.
TTCACATCGCCTGCAATCAGCGGGTCGATCTGCGCCATGCCGCTTTTCAGATCGCTGCCCGAGGCCTGGGCCTGAATGTCAATACTGCGATCTTTGAGCGCTCCGCTGCCCTTGAGCGCTGCCGTCAAGGTCCCGGCCAGCTCCCGGCCCGCCAGGTCGGAAAAGATCGACAGGTCTTTGGCGGAAAGGCTCACATCCGCCTCCGAGACGGCATACTCCCCGCTGTCGATCCCGGTCGCCATACCCGTGGCCTCAGCCGAGAAGCTGCGGCCATTGACCTTGAAGTCGCGCAGGGTCAGGCCCTCGCTGTCATTCTTTGCGTCCAGTTGGATGCTTGTGTCGCCAGTCAGCAGCGGATCGACCTGTGCCATTCCGCTTTTCAGGTCTCGCCCTTTCGCACTCATCTGAATGTCGAAATGCTTGTCCTTGATCGCCCCGCTGCCTTTGATTTCGGCATTTAGCGCCCCGGCCAGATCGCGTTGGGCCAGTTTCGAGAACAGCGAAAGGTCCTCTGCGGCCACGGTGGCGCGCCCGTCGCCGCTGAAGTCACCCTCTGATCCGGTCAGTGTCGCAGCGGCGTCCACCGACAGTGTCTCGCCCTTCAGCGTGACTTGCCGGACCGTTATCCCCTCGGTGTCGCGCAGCGCGTCGAGGGAGATGGAAACCGGCCCATTCAGCAGCGGGTCGATCTCGTCCATCCCGCTTTTCAGGCCGGTGCCATCGGCGCTCAGGACGAAGTCGAAGCTGCCGCCCAGCGGTGCGCCGGTACCGTTCAGATCGGCCTTGAGCGACCCGGCCAGATCACGCCCCGCCACGCCGGAAAACCGAGACAGGTCCGCTGCGTCCAGCTTAACGGTGCCATCCATCTCGAAGCCACTGTTCAGCCCCTTGATGTCCACATCCGCCTGCGCCGTGACATCTCCGCTGCGCAGGTCGAACTCTGACAGTTTCAGCTCGCCATCGCCAAGCAGGTCAAAGAATCCATCCAGCGTGATCGTGTCGCCCGCTGCCTGTGCCAGCGCCGCATCGCTGAAGCTCAACCCGTCCAGGGCGGCCTGCAGATCGCCGCTCAATTCCTTGGTGCCGGACTGGTCCAGCGTACCCTGGGCACCGAGCTTCAGCTGGTCCAGCGACATGTCCGGCGTCGCGAGTGACTTGGCGCTCAGGTTGAGATACCAGCTATCGCCGTTTGCCGCATCCAGCAGCAGCGAAAACTCCGCCCTTTTCAGTTCGGTGACCGGATCGGCCACCGGCAGCACGACCGTATCGCCGCCGGGCGGGGTAATGCGGCCCTGAATGGCCAATTTTTCCAACAGACCTTCGGCGCTGCGTTCCACCTCGCCTTCAAGCCGCAACGCTTGCGAGGTCAGGTCCAGTTCAGAAATAGACAGCGCGCCATCAGGGTCGCTGCGGCCATCGACGACCAGCCGCGTATCGGTTCCGAAAAACGGATCGAAGCGGGATTGCAGGAACGGTGTCAGATCGCCGCCGACATCCGCCGAAAAGGCGATGCTGGTCTCATCCTCGGCATCCGGGGTCGGCACACCCCGCAGCCGGACCTGACCCTTGACCCGCTCTGTGTCGTCGCTGGTCAGGCCGATATCGGCGGTGAAGTCATCCACTGGCCCTTCACCCTTGGCACTCAGCAGCAGGGGCGGCGCGTCGGGCAATTTCAGCGCGGTAGAAATGATCCCGCCGGCATCCTCGATCACCTGTAAGTCCAGCGTGATCTGGGTGCTTGAATTGGCGTAACCGGCGGCCAGCTTGATGCTGTCGCCGGGGCGGTCCTGCCGGGTCACATCCAGATGCGTGTCAAGCGTGCCATCGGCCAGCGACAGGTCGCCCTTGACCTCCAGCACCGCTGCGCGTCCGATCAGCGGTTCGCCCAGGCTCAGCTTGTCGACTCGCAACTCGCCGATATTGACGGACACCGGCAGCTCCGGCACCTGAAAACTCGAGGCGCCCGGATCGGGCGGTGGCGTGTCCTGCTCAATCGGCTCGGGCGCGCGCGCGATGTCGATCTCTTCTGCGGACAGCGTGTTGACCGAAAACCGCCCCCGCAGCAGGCCAAGCCGGTTCCAGTCCAGTTCCGCGTTCTTGATCGTCAGCCAGACGCCGTCATCATCCGAGACGGTGATTTCCTCAATTGTGGCGCGCGAACTCAGCGCGCCCTCCAGCCCGACCACTTTCAGATGTCGGCCGTCGCCGGACAGCGTATCCTCAAGGAAATCGACCAGCATGCCACCGGACTCTTCCTGGGCCGTTGCTGGGCCGGGAATCTGAGTAAGGCAGATCGTGACCGCGATTGCATATGTGGCTGGCCTGATCAAAACGCCTGTCCGATCCCGATATAGAATTGCAGCCCGTCACCGGTATCTCCGCTGACCGGCATGGCAAGGTCGACCCGCAGCGGGCCGAACCCTCCCAGATCATACCGCAGGCCAAGCCCGGCGCCAGAGTGACTTTCTGAGTCACCGGTCACGATGGCATCGGCGCCGACCATGCCGTAGTCATAAAACCCCACCAGCGAGATGCTTTCGGTGACCCGCCCGCGTATCTCGGCAGACAGGCCCAGAAACGACTTTCCGCCCGCGACCTCGTCCCCCACGGGAATGCCAAGGCTTTCATAGGGCTGGCCCCGCACGGTGCCTGCGCCGCCGGAAAAGAATAGGTATTCCGGGGAAATCCCGGGCAATGCCGGGCCACCGACCGAGCCCCATTGGACCCGTCCCGCCAGCACCAAATTGCCATTTGACGCGACATCAAAATAGGTGCGGCCATCAGCATAGAGCTGGGCGGCGGATTTGGTGCCGGAAATTCCCAGCAATGGCGTGAACCGCCCGTCAAGAAAGAAGCCGCGTGTCGGGTTGACCTTGTTGTCGCGGCGGTCCCATTCGGCCCGGATCGGCAGCAGCACATACCGGAACGGGCGGTCATCGCCGAACGCGTCATCTGACTTGGCATCGCTGGCGGCCAGATAGGCCTCGGCAAACAGTACCGGCGAGAACACCCGCCGCGCCCCGACACCCAGAAGCAGGGTCGAGATGTCATAATGCTCGCGGTTGCGCCGTTCCCATTGGGCCAGGTAAAACATGCTGTCATCCGGACCCAGCCGGTCGGGCATGTCCAGCCGCATGCCGACACGTCCGTCGATATCCTCGTCGCCGCCGATATTGCGCAGAGCGGCTTCGAACTTGAACCTTGCAGCGCGGCGGAACACGTTTCGGTGATACCAGGCAAAACTCAGGTCCATGCCCTGGTTCGACGAGATCTCGGCCCCGAAACTCAGCCGTCTTGGCGGCATGTCCTCGAAAGTGGCGTCGAAATCGAGGCTGCCATCGGGGTTTGCGGTCTCATATTCGGTGACCCGGACGCTGCTGAACGTGCCGGTACGGCGCAGCCGGGTTCCGACCTGCTGGACCTGGGCGGGGGAATAGACCTCGCCGGTCGGAAAGCCCGCGATCCGATAGATCGATTCGGGCCGGACGCGGGTATCTCCCTTGATATGGAGCGTGCCGAAGGTCAGTTGCTGCCCCTCGGCCACGTCGATCTGCGCGTCCAGACGAGCCTGGGTGTGGCGAGCGGTGATCTTCTGCCCGCCGATCGCGGCCTTGGCGTGTCCGACATCGCGCCAGCCTTGCACAGCGGCGGTGGCGGCGCCCTGAATGGTGCCGGTGCTGGCCGGGCGACCGGGGGCGAAATCGGTCGGCAGTTCAGTGTCCCGCGCCAGCGGCGCGATTTCCGCCGTGCCAAAAGTGAAGGAAGGTCCGGTCTTGACCGAGATATTAACCGACTTGATCGCACCGGGGGTGTTCAACGGGTCGATATCCGCCGCCTCCTGTCCGTCGAGGCGGATGTTCACCACCGGGCTGAAATATCCCGCATCATAAAGGATCTGCACCAGCGTCCGGTAATCCGCCAGCGCTGCCGACAGCAGTTCCAGAGGCGTGTCGAGGCCGCGCGTCTCGGCGTTCAGCACCGACGAGCCCTCTTCAAGCTTTTCGCGCAGGTCCTCTGAGGCGCCGGGGGCCGACAGCGAGCTCTCCAGCGACCAGAGTGCCGCAGGTGACAGTGTCACACAGGTCACCACGCAGCCGAGGATAACCGCTTTCCACTTGCCGAGACCTGTCATGGTCCGCTCCGAATTGCCTCAACTCAATGCCGACGGTTTGCCGTTTTCACAGGCACCGTGCTTGTGACCAGTTATCACATGCCGGGCCTGTATCGGAAACGTATTTTGTGCCTGCTGCTGGATTCTGTCCGTATTTTGTGCCCGGCACCCCACGAAATGGTGGCACCAGGTGCTCAGCATGGCATTCACCCGGTCGGATCGCCGATATCGTGATGTCCTTCCTCGCACTCCCACTGAATGCCGTAACGGTCGACGAAATAGAAAAACCGGATGTTGCTCACGATCTCGGCTGTCGCTTGTTTCTGGGCTGCATCCGCCTCAGCCGCAGGATCAAAAAAACGGAAATCGGAGGGTGTCATTGGGCTGATCCGTTCCGGGCGATAGTCGGGCGCATTCGAGATCATGCGCGTGCCGGGCTGCGCCCGCACATGCGCAAAGGCAGCATCGATACCCGTGACCTTGAGCGCGATATGCGCCACGCGGCGGCGATCCGTTGGCGACAGATCGTGATCCAGCACTTGTCCCTCGGGGCTGTGATACTGCATCAGTTCCAGCGTGAGCGCATTGCTGGGCAGCTCCATGAACGCGATCGAGACATCGGTCTGATCCCAGCTGTCGCCAAACCCGGCGCTTCTGGCAAAGCCCTCGTTGCGGAAATTCGGAAAGATCTGCAGCGGCTCGGCCCCCAGAAGGGACTGGTAATAGGCAAGGGCGGCATCAATGTCGTCGACATTGACCGAGATGTGGCTGAGGCCGGTAATGGCGATCATGAGAGGGCGTGTCCTGCATGGCGAAACGGATAGCCCACATTAGGATGGTGCACTCCGCCGCGCCAGCCGCGGTTATTTTCCGGCGGTGCGAAACCGCCGCACGATGGCAGTGTTGTTCGCGGGAGCTATGAGCGTCGATTTTGCAGTCGGCAACGCATACTAGAGTCTGGCTCGAGGCGGCATAGCCGCCATGCGTCTGACGCGCAGCCCGGCGGCAAACCGCCTGAAATCAGGCCCCTAAACGCCCTTTTTGCCTGCGCGTCACCTGAGTTACGGTAAAGAGTGCCCTGTACATGCCGCAACCAAAGGTCTACACGCGCCTCTTTGTTGGCCGGTATAGCAATCTCGCGCCTCCAGATCAGGTAACAACAAGAAGATGGACCGGCTGTGAAGAAGACACTCGCTGAGGCGCTGGACGCGCGTGGATACACTTCCCTCACTGCCGTGCAAGAGGCGGTGACGGCCCCCGAAACCATCGGTCAGGACCTGCTGGTCTCGGCCCAGACCGGGTCGGGCAAGACCCTTGGCTTTGGCCTGGCCATTGCACCGGGGATTCTTGGCGAGAGTGACGTGTTCGAACGGGCGGATGCGCCGCTGGCCCTGGTGATCGCACCGACGCGCGAGCTTGCTTTGCAGGTCAAGCGGGAACTTGGCTGGCTCTATGAAAATACGCGCGCCATCGTGACCTCGACCGTGGGCGGGATGGACATGCGCGACGAACGCCGCGCGCTAACACGCGGCAGCCACATCGTTGTTGCCACGCCGGGGCGTTTGCGCGACCACATCATGCGCGGCTCGATCGACCTGAGCGCGCTGCGTGCCGTAGTGCTCGACGAAGCCGACGAGATGCTGGATCTGGGCTTTCGCGAGGATCTGGAGTTCATCCTGGAAAACGCCCCGGCAGAGCGCCAGACGCTGCTGTTCTCGGCTACCGTCCCCCCGGCCATCGCCAAGCTGGCAAAGAGCTATCAGAAGGATGCGCTGCGCATCGCCACTACCAGCGGGGCCAGCCAGCACGCAGATATCGACTATCGCGCGCTGAAAGTGTCGGCGCGCGATGGCGAGAACGCGATCATAAATGTGCTGCGTTATTACGAGGCGCCCAACGCAATCGTCTTCTGCAACACCCGAGCGATGGTCAACCGGTTGACCACGCGCCTGTCGAACCGTGGATTCTCGGTCGTGGCCCTGTCCGGAGAACTGTCGCAGACCGAGCGCACCCATGCCCTGCAGTCGATGCGTGACGGACGCGCGCGGGTCTGCGTGGCCACCGATGTTGCCGCGCGCGGAATCGACCTGCCGAACCTCGATCTGGTGATCCACGCGGAACTGCCCAGCAACCAGGAAACACTGCTGCACCGCTCGGGCCGGACGGGCCGGGCCGGGCGCAAGGGTGTCAGCGCCCTGATTGTGCCGCCTGTCGCGCAGAAAAAGGCGCAGCGCCTGCTGGGCTGGGCGAAACTGACGGCGGAATGGGCAGAAGCGCCGTCCGCCGAAGCGGTCTCGGCCCAGGATGAAGAGCGGATGCTGGCCAGTCCGGACTGGCAAACGCCGGTCGCGGACTCGGATCGGGACATGGTCACGACGCTGACCCAGGCCTTCACCACCGAACAGATCGCGGCGGCCTATCTCAGGCTCTATCGCGAGCGACACTCAGCACCCGAGGAACTTTCAGACATCAGTGAAGCACCAAAGCCGCGCGCGCCGTTTGGCCCCAGCGTTTGGTTCGCGCTGGAGGGCGGGCGCGCCGTGGGTGCCGAGCCGCGGCGGTTGCTGCCGATGCTATGCAAGCGGGGCAACATCTCGCGCGAGGATGTCGGCGCCATCCGCATCCAGCCCAAGGAATCGCTGATCGAAATGCGCGAAAGTGCGGTTCAGGGCTTTCTGGCGGCCATAGGCTCCGAGATGGTACTGGAAGGTGGCGCGGCGCTGACCCGTCTTGCAACTCCGCCGAAGCTGGATCGCGGTCCGCGTCACGACAAACCCTCAGCCCCCGCTGCCCACAAGCCGCGCGATGCCGGGCCACAGGCCAAAGGCAATACGCCGGGCACCACCGTGCCGGTGGATTGGAATGACGACCCTAACCCGCGTATGAAAAAGCCCAAACCGGGCGCGAAACCCGCGCACCGGAAAGGACCAAAACCAGCAGCGGCGCAGTCCTCCGAGGCGGTTGTGGTGGAACCCGTGAAGCCGCGCAAACCGTCGGGCCCCGGACCGAAACGTCCTGACGGCAAAGGTGATGGTCAGCGCGGGCCCAAGCCTCCCGTTGGAAAGCCGTCGAGCAAGAAGAACCGCGCGCGTCGGGCGGCTGCAGGCAAACCCGGTGGCATGGGGGCGCCCAAACGCAAGGGCGGCAATAAGAAGAGGTAGCGGTGGTCAGGCCATCAGCCTGGCCACATCCAGCATCCGCGCCGAAAAGCCCCATTCATTGTCGTACCAGCCAAAGACGCGCAGCTGACGCGCTCCGGTCATCCGGGTCTCGGGGCCTGCGATCACCAGCGATTCGGGTCGGGCGCGCAGATCGGACGAGACCAGCGGCAGGTCGGTCCAGCCAAGGATAGGCGACGCCTCTATCGCGGCGCGCAGGGTATCGACAAAGCTGTCCTCGTCGCAGTCGCGTGACAGCTGCACCACAAGATCCACGGCCGACACGCTGGCGGAGGGCACTCGGACAGCCGCGCCGCTGATGCGCCCGGCCAGTTCCGGCAGAACCTCGTTCACCAGATGCGTGGCGCTTGTGGTGGTGGGCACCATCGACAGCGCCCCGGCACGCGACCGCGCCAAGTCGCCGCGCGGCGCGTCCACCATGGGCTGGCTATTGGTGTAGCAATGAATCGTCGTCATGTGCGCCGTCTCGATCCCGGCGATCTGGTGGATCATCTTGACCAGCGGCGCCAATCCGTTGGTGGTGCAGGACGCGTTTGATACGATCTGCGCTTCACCTAACTGATCCTCGTTTGCACCCAGAACCACAGTGAGTTCGGCGCCGGGCGACGGCCCTGAGATCAACACTTTGCGCGAGCCCGCCTGCAACCCCCGGCGCGCCACATCGGACGTGCGGGCAATGCCGGTGCAATCCAGCAGAACGTCAACGCCGTTCAGATCGATCCGGCTCAGATCGTCGTTATGAGTGAAGGGAATATGCAGCCCGTCCACGACAAGCGCGTCAGGCGCAGTTTCGACGCGGCCCGGGTAGGGGCCGAAGGTGCTGTCATATTGGAACAAATAGCCGCAGGTCTGCAGGGGCGCGATGTCGTTGACGCAAAGCAATTCGATGCCTGCGCCTTGCGGCAAGGCCAGTATCTGACGCAGTATGGTGCGGCCGATCCGGCCAAATCCGTTGATCGCGAGTCTCATGCCGCAGATATGCCAGCGCTTGGCGGATAGCTCAACGACAGCCGCAATATTGATACAATTTAGCCGGTTAGGCGCTTACGAGGCCGGGGCGGCGGGGCACTGCACCTGGGCAAAGAACTGGCCCGAGATGTTTTCATACATCGTGTTGCCCAGAACCCGGCATCCCGTCGCCTGGCTGATCGCGGCGCTGGCCTGCACCGGGCGCGGCCGCGCGGGCGGGCCGAACGGGTTGAGGTTGTTCATGTCGCGCGTCGCCCGATAGACAACCGGCGCATCAGACACCTGCCGCACGGCCCATGTCCGGCTCATGACCGAGACATTCTTGCTGGGATAGGCGTTCTGGCCACCCGGCAGTGCAAATTGATCGCCGCAAGCGCCAAGGCCAAGCAGTACGGGTGCGACCAACAGGGCTGCGCGAATCTTCATAAGTCATCTCCATGGATGCGGTATCTGCGTGAACCACAGCAAATTTTTACCCTGCTGTGAAGCCCTTGCAACCCGATGCGTGAAAGTCGCGTCTCAAAAGGCACGGGGACGAATTCACTCAAGGCATGATGTCATTTGGTAGAGTTCATCCACAGATTGAATCTTGAGACCACTGACGCCATGTGAAATATGCTGAGACGGCTGGCGTGCTGCGCTGTGCCGGTCGGCTTGGGTCAGATTGCGCGTTTGCTTTATGTTTGTGATGTTCTTGTTCGTTATTTTGTGCCTGATCGGCGTCGTTGTGGCGCTGATACTGCCGGCTTGGTCCAGCCTTCTTCTGCTTGCTGGTCCTTGCGCCGTGGCGGGTATTTTGATCCTGCTGCACGACCACCTGATGATTGCGCGCTGGTCCGGACGCGACGATGCCCCGCCCGCAAAAGCCCCACGCAGCAAAGGGCCGCGGACGAAACCGGCGCGCGGCAGGTCGAAAAACTGGATCATCCTCGATGGCTCGAACGTCATGTACTGGAAGGATGGGACACCTCAGATCGAAACGGTGCGCGAGGTAGTCGATCACCTGACGAGGCTGGGATACGCGCCCGGTGTGATGTTCGATGCGAATGCCGGATACCTGATCTCGGGAACATACCGGCATGACGCCCATCTGGGCCGGATGCTGGGCCTGAAGGAAGAGCGGGTGATGGTGGTGCCCAAAGGCGTGCCTGCCGATCCTTACATCCTGACAGCTGCACGGGATCTGGGCGGGCCGGTTGTGACAAATGACCGGTACCGGGACTGGGTCGATGATCATCCCGAAATCATAAAGCCGGGTCACCTGATCCGGGGCGGTTACAAGTCAGGGCGTCTGTGGCTGGACCTTGGGGTGGCAGAAAACCGAAAAGCAACCGCCAATGCGGTGCCAGGGAATGGGTCCTGATATTCATCTCATGGCCCATGTTCTACACCGCTGTTTTAAAGCGCAATTTGGCCTGAGAACCGTTTTTTAGGTTTTCCGATTGCGCTCTGGACGACGCTGACGGACCGTGACAGCATGTCGGCAACGCATTTTATCCAAGAGCATGCCATGAAACAGATCTTCCTGACGTTATGTCTGAGTTTTGCCCTGGTCGGGCTCGCTGCCCAGTCGCAGGCCAAACCGCTATCCCGCATCATCGCCGAAAGCGGGTTGTCGCCCGAGGATTTTCAACTGATGCAGCAGGCGATGGGGCAACTGGTGGTGAATGGCGTGCCGCAGGTCGGCAAGACGGTGGCCTGGAACAATCCGGCGACCAACTCCAGGGGCTCGGTCACCTTGCAGGAGATGCGCGACAATTGCGGGTTCCTGCGCCAGATCGCGCATCCCAAAGGGGCCGAACAGCCGGTTCAGATTCGTAGCCGCATGTGTCGGCAGGCTGATGGCAGGTGGTTGCTTGTGCCCTGAACTTACGTGAGATGTGCGGCAGTGAGGTCTTGCGCCGGTGGCGCGCTGCGCCATAGGCTTGGCGCTGCCGGTTGGGGCAACACGCGATAGGTCAAGGGAAAACCACATGAAATATACCGAAGAACATGAATGGCTGATCGTCGAGGATGATGTGGTGACGGTGGGTATTACCGCTCATGCCGCTGAACAGCTGGGTGACATCGTCTTTGTCGAACTGCCCGAGATTGGCACCGAGGTGGCCAAGGATGACGAGATCGTGGTGATTGAAAGCGTCAAGGCCGCGTCGGATATCCTCGCGCCTCTGGATGGCGAGGTTGTGGAGGTGAACGAGGCGCTTGCCGACGAACCCGGCAAGGTCAACGAGGACGCGACCGGCGCGGGGTGGTTCTTCAAGATCAAGGTGTCTGACATGTCGCCGATGGATGATTACATGGACGAGGCCGGCTATAACAAATTCATTGGCTGACCGGGCGCGCTGCGGAGACTGACCGGGCTGTTTCCAGAATGAGGCGGGCCATAGGCCCGCCGCTTTTTTTGCTGACCTGTCCTTGCGGACAGGCATTGGCGCTAGCGGCGGGGGTCGCTCTGATCTCAATAGCCGCGCGCGCGGTCGACCTCGTGCAACAGCGCCTCACCCGCGATCAGGCGGCGCAGGTTTTCTGCCACATCTTTCAGGGCATCCCCGAGGTGCCAACCCGATACATGCGGAGTAATGGTGACACTGGAGTGCTGCCAGAGCGGGTTGTCAGCGGGCAGCGGTTCCTGGCTGACCACATCCAGCACCGCGTGGCCGGGCGTTCCGCCGTCCAGTGCCTGCAGCAGCGCGGTCTCGTCGATCAGGTCACCACGACCGGCATTCAGCAACTGACTGCCCGGTTTCATCGCGGCGAGCCTTTGCGCATCGAAGAACCCGGTCGTTTCGGGCGTGCTGGGCAGGATGGCGCAGACATGATCGCAGCCCCCCAACATGGCTGGCAGGGCGTATTGACCGTGGTGGCAGGTCACATCGGGCAGCGATTTCGGCGACCGGCTCCAGCCATGGACCTGAAAGCCGAGTTGCCCCAGCAGTCGTGCAGTATGGCCGCCGATGTGGCCCAGTCCCAGGACGCCCACCACCGTTTCAGACGTCACGAGTGGGGCTGTCGGAGACCAGTCCGCCTGCACCTGCTGGCGTCGATAGCGGTCCCCCTGACGCTGCGCGTTCAGGATATAGGTCAGAAACCACTCGGCGATTTCGCGCGCAGGGGCTTCGGGTTTCAGTCGGGTGACCCGGACGTGATCGGGCAGGGCCGGGTGGCGGACGATGGTTTCCACGCCCGCGCCAAGTTTCTGCACCAGTTTCAGATTAGGCAGCCGGCTTGGCAAGTCCGGGTTCAGCTTCGACACGGCCAGCATCGTCACGTCGCTCAGATCGCCCGGCTCGGCCAGCGGCCGCACATCCGCGCCCGGATCATGCGCGCGCACGGTTTCGGCGATTTCCGCATCCGTCATCCATCCGCCGTGGCCGACATTGATCAACAGCGCCATGGGCGTGCCTCCTTTTTTTGGTGGGATGACGTTTCGTCAACCAACTGGACATCTGCCGCCCAGCTAAGTCATCCTCGGATCAAAGGTAAAGCCCGGCAATTCGGGCACAGGAGAAATGTCATGACAATGAGCTTTGGGATGCGGGACGAACACCGCGCGCTTCTGGACCGTGTCAGCGCGATGATTCGCGACGAAGTCATGCCGCTGGAAGATGAATATCAAGGCGAAGTGGCCAAGGGCGACCGCTGGCAATACACCGACCGGCAAGCCGAGATCCTCGAAGGGTTGAAGGCCAAAGCCAAGGCAGCCGGGCTGTGGAATTTCTGGCTGACCGATAGCGAGCGGGGATTCGGTCTGACAACGGTTGAATATGCCTATTTTGCCGAAGAGATGGGCAAGACCCCGCTGGGGGCCGAAGTGTTCAACTGTTCGGCGCCCGATACCGGCAATATGGAAGTGTTCGAGCGTTACGGCACCGACGCCATGAAGGCCGAATGGCTGGCGCCGCTGCTGGAAGGCGAGATCCGTTCGGCCTATCTGATGACAGAGCCGGATGTGGCCTCGTCCGATGCCACTAATATCTCGATGTCCTGCCTGCGGGATGGGGCGGAATATGTACTCAATGGCGAGAAATGGTGGGCCTCGGGTGCGGGCGACCCGCGCTGCCGGGTCTATATCGTGATGGTACGCACCGGCGATGACGAGGTGCCCAAACATCAGCGCCATTCGATGATCGTGGTGCCCGCCGACACCCCCGGTATCGAGGTTCTGCGTCCGATGCAGGTCTATGGCCATGACGACGCGCCGCACGGGCATATGCATATCCGTTTCACCGATGTGCGGGTTCCTGTCGAAAACATCCTTTTGGGCGAGGGGCGCGGGTTCGAGATTGCTCAAGGTCGCCTGGGGCCGGGCCGCATCCACCATTGCATGCGCGCCATCGGACAGGCGGAAACCGCGCTGGAACAGATGTGCAGACGCGCGCTGCAGCGCGAGGCGTTTGGCAAGCGGTTGGCCCAGCTTGGCGCGAACTACGACATCATCGCCGAATGCCGGATGGAGATCGAGATGGCACGCCTGCTGTGCCTCAAGGCAGCATGGTACATGGATCAGGGCGATGCGCGGGCTGCGGCCCCTTGGATCTCGCAGATCAAGGTGATCGCGCCGCGGGTGGCGCTCAAAGTGATCGACGAGGCGGCGCAGATGTTCGGCGCGCAGGGCATCAGTCAGGACACGCCGCTGGCCACTGCCTGGACCCATGTTCGGACGCTGCGTCTGGCCGATGGCCCGGACGCAGTGCATCGGCGGCAGGTCGCGCGGACCGAACTGCGGAAATACACCCAGGAGAAGGTTTGAGCATCCTTGCGTTGCACAGCCGCAGGGCGCGTCCTATCTTCTGCGCATGAAACGCGCGTTGCCTCTTGCCCTGTGCCTTTTGCCGGTCGGTCTGACCGCGCATCCGCATGTATTCGTGGATACCGGGTTGGAGGTGATCTTTGATGATCAGAACCGGCTGATCCATGTGCGCGTCACCTGGGCCTATGACGATTTCTACTCGCTGCTGATCCTCGAGGAATTGCAGCTGGACCAGGATGCCGACAACAATCTGACTCCGGAAGAGAGCAGGCGTCTGACCGGGTTCGACATGAACTGGGTGCCCGGGTTCACCGGCGATCTGGATGTGCGGCTTGGTGGGCAGGCGCTGAAACTCTCCGGCCCGCTGGAACCCACGGCAGAGTTGCGCGACGGGCGTATCGTAACCTCCCATCTGCGCGAAGTGACAGGGCAGCCGGCCATGCTGGGCGAGACGCTGTCGCTCAGGGCGTATGACGAAAGCTTCTACACTAGTTATGACCTTACGCTTCCGGTGCGCGTTTCGGGGGGCAATACCTGCATGACCGACCGCGTTGACCCCGATATCGACCAGAAGTTGCGCGATATGCAGGCCTTTTTGCTGACCTTGGATGCCAATGCCGATCTGGAAGAGAACGACATTCCGATGATCGGCGCGGAATTCGCCACCGAGATTCGGATCACATGTCCAAACTCCTGATCCTGCCGGTTGGTGTCGCCGCCGCTTTGCTGCTGTGGCTCTGGGCCGGGGGCGGCTTCGATCAGCTTTCGGTCTGGGCCGCAGGTGAGCAGCGCGCCTTCCAGAACCAGATCGCGGGCGCGTTGCGCGGATTGAGAGCCGGACATGAGGGTGCGCTCTGGCTGCTGATGGGGCTGTGCTTTGCCTATGGGTTCTTTCATGCAGTCGGGCCGGGGCATGGCAAGGTGTTGATCGGGGGCTACGGGCTGGGCCGAAAGGTGCCGTGGCTGCGGTTGAGCGTGATCTCGTTGCTGGCCAGCTTGGGGCAGGCGGTGACGGCGGTGGCGATCGTCTATGCCGGGGTTTTCCTGTTCGACATGACGCGCGAGCGTCTGGTCGGCGTGACCGAGGATGTCATGGCGCCGCTCAGTTACGGAGCGATTGCGTTGGTCGGACTCTGGCTGGTCTGGCGCGGGGTGCGGCGGCTGATGCGTCAACGCGACACGCATGCGCATGACCACGACACCTGCGAAAGCTGTGGCCACAAACACGGCCCCGATCTGGGCGAGATCGATCAGGTCTCGACCCCGCGTGAGGCGTTGGCGCTGATCGCAAGTATCGCGATCCGGCCCTGCACCGGCGCTCTGTTTGTGTTGCTGATCACCTGGCAGATGGGGATTGGCGGGGCCGGTATCGCCGGAGCCTTCGCCATGGCGCTGGGCACAGCAAGTGTCACCATCGCGGTCGGTCTGGCTGCCACGGGCATGCGCGGCGGCATTGCCGGATCTGCCAATGCGTTCCAGCAGGCGGCGCGGGTGTTGCCGCTGGTCGAACTGATGGCAGGGCTGGTGGTGGCTATGGTGGCGGGTGGTCTGATGATGCGCGCGCTCTGAGGTTGGTCAGTCGAAGACCGGCTCGGGATAACGGACCTGCGCCAGATAAAGTCCCTGCGGTGGACAGACCGGACCGCAAGCGGCACGGTCGCGGGCCTCCAGCGCGTTGCGCACATCCTCTGGTGTACAGGCCCCCGCACCAACACGCTCCAGCGTGCCGACAAAGCTGCGCACCTGATTGTGCAGGAAGCTGCGGGCGCGGACGTGGAAATGCATCTCGGGGCCAGAGAAGCCCGTGACCGGCTCGATGCGCAATTCATCCAGTGTCTTGACCGGGCTTGCCGCCTGACAGATCGAAGAGCGGAAAGTGGTGAAATCATGCCGACCCAGCAAGAGGTCCGCCGCCCGCTGCATGGCCGCCACATCAAGCTGTTGGTTGACCCGCCAGACCTGTCCCGCCTCATGGGTGGCGGGCGCACGGCGCATCAGGATGCGAAACAGATAGCACCGTTCGATGGCCGAGAACCGCGCGTGCCAGTCACCGTCTACCTGTACCGCTGCGACAATGGCCACGGGGTCGGGCTTCAGATGATGGTTCAGCGCCTCGGAGAGCCGGAACGGGTCCCACTCCTTGACCAGATCGCAATGCGCCACCTGACCCAGGGCATGCACGCCTGCATCGGTGCGGCCCGCTGCGGCAATCGTATGCACCCCCGGTTCCAGACGGGCCAAAGCCGCCTCGATCGCACCCTGCACCGAAGGCTGATCCTTCTGGCGCTGCCACCCGGCAAAGGGCGCGCCCTGGTACTCGACTTTCAACGCATAACGTGGCATGGCCGCGCAGGTACCCAACCGAGGCAATGATGTCCAGCGGGCAAGGCGCGCCGTTCTGCAGTCGGAGGCGACCCAATCCGGGTGATCTGGCATATTTGGGCCGGTTCACCTCGAAGACCCTTGATGGCATATTGCTTGTCCGAGGCCGTGATCCGGTCGAGTATTCGAGCCCTCACAAGCTTCCGACCCTGGGCGCGAATCGTTCATGGCGGAGATCGCGGAAACCCGGCAATTGCTGAGCGATGATCGAACCGAGGCCGGATCGCGCGGGTTTTCAGTGGGGTCTCGTCATATTGACGCCACGGCATTATCGGGAGTCTCTGTGCCCATGTTTAAAGAGACAGATGCAAGAGAAAATTCCGAAGAAGATGCAGATGTCACACGCCGTTTTTCTGACTAAAAAGCGCGGGGCGATGAGAGGGGTTTGCACTTCACGAGGATCAGGACCCTCCGGGCCAACAAGCATGCGCAAGTAAGGTGCGATGAAATGAGGAAAGCAGATATGGAAAGCGTCGACATCGTAATCGTCGGGGCCGGGTTTGGCGGCATAGGGCTTGGTCACAAGCTGAAAGAGGCGGGTCTGAACAGCTTTCTCATCCTCGAAAAAGCGGATGAGGTGGGTGGCACCTGGCGCGACAATACCTATCCCGGCGCCGAATGCGACGTGCCGTCGTTCTTCTACAGTTATTCCTTCGCACCCAATCCGGACTGGCAGCACAAATGGTCGAAGCAGAGCCAAATCTTCGACTATCAGAAGAAATGCGCCGGAGATTTCGGCCTTTACCCGCATATCCGCTTTGGTCAGGAAGCCAAAACCGCCAGATTCGACGAAGCGAAGGGCCGCTGGACCGTCATCACCGACAAAGGCGACCGGATCGAATGCCGGCACTTCATCTGCGCTCTGGGACAGTTGCATCATCCCAGCATCCCGAAGATAAATGGGCAGGATGATTTCAAAGGGCAGCAGTTCCACTCGACGAGCTGGCCGGACGGTGCTGACCTGAAGGGCAAAAACGTTGCCGTCGTGGGGAATGCGGCCAGCGCCTTGCAATTCATTCCGCATGTGGCCGAACAGGCCGCAATGGCGACCGTCTATCAGCGCACGCCGAACTGGGTTATGCCAAAGGGCAACCGGCCCTATACGGCGTTTGAAAAGTGGGTCTCGCGCTATGTGCCGCCGCTCGCCCGGCTGTATCGCTTGGGCCAATGGCTGCGCACTGAATATGTGGTCTTTCCGATTATCGCCGGGTCCAGACCGCATCAGATGTTGGGCCGGAGCCTGTTTCGGCGCAATCTCTACAAGGCGGTCTCTGATCCCGAACTGCGGGCAAAGCTAACACCCGACTATCCGCTCGGGGCCAAACGTATCCTGATCTCGGATACGTTGTTTCCGGCGCTGGCCCGCGACAATGTCGAGGTGGTGACCGAAGGCATCGGCTATATCTCGGCCAATGGGATCACCGACAAGAGCGGAATGTCACGCGCGCATGATTTCATCATCTACGGCACCGGCTTTCAGACCAATCCGTTCATCCAGTCCATCGACGTGACCGGACGCGATGACAAATCGCTGCGTGATGTCTGGAAAGACGGCGCGCGGGCCTATCTGGGCATTGCGGTGCCGGGGTTTCCGAACCTGCATATGCTCTACGGTCCCAACACAAATACCGGGCATTCATCTGTCATCTACATGATGGAGGCGCAGATTGGCTATATTGTGCAGCTCGTTCAGCAAGCCTCGACCAAAACCGCAGAGGTCCGCGAAGACGTCGCAACCCGTTTCGACGCGGAAATGCAGACCCGTCTGACGCAGTCGGTCTGGGACGAGATCGAGACAAGCTGGTACAAGGATGGCGGGCGCATCACCAATAACTGGCCCGGGTCCGGCAGGGAATACCACCGCCGGACCAAACGACTCGTCCCACAGGACTTTGTCTTCTCAGACCCGCAGGGTGACTGAGGTGCCGACAAGGATTGATCCGATGGTTGGGGCATTGACCCGGCCCTTGCCTGTCACTTTGTACGAAACCGAGCCTCGCAAAGTTCGCGATTGCCACCTATCTTGACCTCGAACAGTCAGAGGCAGCGGTTTGGTTCTATCTTCAATTGCCGACACTTTGGTGCGCGGCGTCGAAAATGCCGGGGATGCGGTCTCGGAAGCGCTGTTCGAACCGGTGATCCGGCTGGGCGTGACCGGTTTGGCGCGTTCAGGCAAAACGGTGTTCATTACCTCGCTGGTGGCCAACCTGCTGGACCGGGCGCGGATGACTGGGCTTGCCGCGGCGCAGGAGGGGCGGATCGAGGCCGCCTATCTGCAGCCACAACCTGATGATACCGTGCCCCGTTTCGATTATGAGACCCATCTGGCCGCGCTGACCTCGGACGCGCCGCGTTGGCCCGACAGCACGCGGGCAGTGTCGGAACTGCGGCTGTCGCTCAGAGTGCGGCCATCGGGGTTATTGTCGGGGCTGTCGGGACCACGCACCGTACATGTCGACATTGTCGATTATCCCGGTGAGTGGCTGCTGGATCTGGCACTGCTAGAGAAATCTTACGCCGACTGGTCTCAGGAGGTTCTGAACCGTATCAGAACGCGCGATTGCGCGGCGGGTTTCCTTGCGCATCTGCAGGGAATTGAAACAGACGCAGAGCATGACGAACCCACCGCGCAGGCTCTGGCACGTGTTTTTTCCGACTACCTTATGGCCGCACGCGATCAGGGCCATTACGACTGTACTCCGGGCCGGTTTCTGTTGCCCGGCGACCTTGAAGGCTCACCGGTGCTGACCTTCGCACCATTGCCGGTCGACGGGCCTGCGCTGCGCAAGTCGCTGCATCGCGAGATGGAGCGGCGGTTCGAGGCCTATAAATCGCAAGTGGTCAAACCGTTTTTCCGCAACCATTTCGCCCGGATCGACCGGCAGGTCGTGCTGGTTGACGCGCTGGGTGCGATCCATCGCGGCCCGCGCGCGGTCGAGGATCTGAGGCGCGGGATGGGGGATATCCTCTCGGCCTTCCGACCCGGCCGCAACGCCTGGCTGTCGCGCCTGTTACTTGGCAAACGGGTCGAAAAGATCCTGTTTGCGGCCACCAAGGCAGACCATCTGCATCACAGCCAGCACAGTCGCCTGACCGCGATTATCGAGGCGATGACCCGGGACGCGCGTGACCGCGCCCGTTTCGCGGGCAGCGAGACGGCGGCGCTGTCCCTGGCCTCGCTGCGGGTGACGACCGAAGAGATGCGCGACCACCAAGGCCGTGGACTTCCTTGCGTGCGGGGCCGGTTACTGGAGAGCGGCAAACAGGCCGCCTTTTACCCCGGTGACCTGCCCGAAGACCCCTCGCATCTGCTGGGACCGGCACGGGATGGGGCCAGTGAGTGGTTGTCTGGCGACTATGAGGTGATGAGTTTTGCGCCTGCGCGCCTGACGCTCAGACCGAACGAGGGGCCGCCCTCTATCCGGTTGGACCGGGCGGTGCAGTTCCTGATCGGAGACCGGCTGTGAATGTGCTGTTGCGAAAGGCGCGACCCACCGATGCCGGGCGAATTGGCGATATCCTGCACGGTTTCACGCGCGACAATGACTGGATGCCCGAACTGCGCAGTGCGGCGGAAACCATCGGTTTCTGCGGCACGATGATCGACCGCAACTGGGTGACGGTGGCCGAACTGGACGGCCAGGTCGAAGGGTTTCTTGCCCGCGATCGCGCGCAGATCCATTCACTTTACCTGTCGCGCGGCCTGCGCGGGCAGGGTATCGGCACGCGTCTGCTGTCGCAGGCCAAGGCGCAAAGCGACCGGCTTGAGTTGTATGTGTTTCAGGCCAATCCCGGTGCGGCACGGTTCTATTTGCGCAAGGGGTTTGTCGAAGTCGCCCGCAGCGATGGAAGCGGCAATGATGAAAACCTGCCCGATATCAAGTTCACCTGGTCCAGAGAGGTATCGCCGACATGACAAAAGGCCCGGTTCTGATCGACCTCGAAGAGGAGGGCACCCCCGCGCCCAGCGTCACCGATGCGCCGCCCGTTCCCGATGCCGGGGCCGGACGCGCCATGCAGCTGGCGGCGCAGGTGGCAGCGCGACCGACCTCACGCCTGTCGCGCTGGTTCTGGGGCCTGCTTCTGGCCGTGGTCGGCGCGATGGTCTCGATCGCGACGTGGGATTTCGTGAACGGATTGCTGGCGCGGGTGCCGGTGCTGGGCTGGGCGGTCTCCGGCCTGCTGGGGGCCTTTGTCCTTGTCGGCGCGACCCTGGTGATCCGCGAATTGGCCGCACTGGGCCGGTTGCGCCGTGTCGACGGGCTGCGCCACGCGGCGGTGCAGGCCCTGGCCGAACATGACCTGAGCCAGGCGCGCGCGGTCACTGACCAGATCGAGCGGCTCTACAAAGGGCGCGAGGACACAACCTGGGGCCTACAGCGCCTGGGCGAGCGTAAGGCGGATCAATTCGATGCGGATGCGATGATGCACCTGATCGAGGATGAGGTGCTGGCCCCTCTTGACGCCGCCGCCAGCCGCGAGGTCGAAAACGCCGCCCGTCAGGTGGCGACTGTCACCGCGCTGGTGCCGCTGGCGCTTGCCGATGTCATCACCGCGCTGGCGGCATCGTTGCGCATGATCCGCCGCATTGCCGAGATCTATGGCGCGCGCGCCGGGCTTCTGGGCAGCTGGCGGCTGACTCGTGCGGTCTTTACCCATCTGGTGGCCACCGGCGCGGTGGCCGTGGGCGATGACCTGCTCGAGCCGTTGCTGGGCGGTTCGCTGCTCAGCAAACTGTCGCGCCGCTTCGGCGAGGGGCTGGTCAATGGTGCCCTCAGCGCCCGCGTTGGTGTGGCCGCTATGGAGGTTTGCCGACCGCTGCCCTTCTCCGACCGCCACAAACCCTCGGTCCGCGGTATCGTGAAGCGCGCGCTCAGCAGCGTCTTTTCCCGGACCTGATCTTGCGCCCCGATGTCGCGGCAGGGCTTCTTCAGGTTCCCATTGGCCCGCGCGGCTGTAGGGTGGCGCAACGATTTGTCTGATCCGAGGTGACGAATTGACAGCTCATGTTCTGGTACTGGGGGCCTACGGTTTCATTGGCAGTGCCGTTGTCAGAGCTCTGAAACAGAAAGGCTTTCGGGTCACCGGTCTTGTCCGCAACCCGCGCGTGGCGGCGCGGGTCCTGCCAGGCATTCCGGTCAGGGTTGCCGAACTGAGGGCGCTGACTGACGCGGGCCTTTGGTCCGATCTGCTGTCGGATGTCGATGTCGTCGTGAATTGCGCTGGCGCGTTGCAAGATGGCGGCGGGGATGATCTGGAAACCGTGCACCACCTTGCCATTGCGGCTTTGGGTTTCGCCTGCGCCGCGCGGAACATCGCTGTGATCCAGGTTTCGGCTGTGGGAGCAGACAAAGATGCATCAACCGTGTTCATGCAAAGCAAGGCGCGCGGGGATGCAGCGCTGCGCCGCTCGGGCGTATCGCTGCACCTGTTGCGGCCCGGTCTTGTGATCGGGCAGAGCGCTTTTGGCGGAACCGCCCTGCTGCGGATGTTGGCTGCTGTGCCGATCCTGCAACCCCTCGCGCTTGGGCGGGCGCCAATCCAGTGCGTCGGCCTGCCGGACCTATGCCGGGTGATCGGTGAGGCAACCGACGGGCGTTTGCGGCCGGGGTGCTACGATCTGGTCGAAGAAGCTCCGCGCGATCTTGCCGAGGTCGTGGCGCTGACACGTGAGTGGTTGGGCTTTGGGGGCGCCCGATACGTGATCGAATCACCCGGTTGGCTGACCAATGGGCTGTCTCGCGGCGCGGATCTGCTGGGGCATCTGGGCTGGCGCTCGCCGCTGCGGGGAACGGCATTGGCCGTGTTAAGCGACGGGGTTACCGGGGATCCGGGCCCCTATGCGGCAACCGGTGGTCGCATCCGGTCACTGCCCAAGGTCTATGCCAGCCAAGACTGCACCCGGGCCGAGCGTCAGGCGGCGCGACTTTCGTTGCTGATGCCGTTGATTCTGACTGTTCTTTGCGTGTTCTGGTGCCTCTCGGGGCTGATCGGCCTGTTGCACGCCGATGCAGCTGCCGATGTTTTGCGTCAGGCCGGCTGGGGCTCATCGCTTGCAGTCGCGTCGGTTCTGCTATGGTCCTTTATCGATCTAGCTCTGGGCGCGGGGCTTTTGCTGCGGCGCTGGGCGGCACGGACCTGTCTCGGACAGGTCTTGGTCTCGGGCGCCTATCTTTTGGTCGCAACATTTGTCGTGCCGGAACTTTGGGCAGACCCGCTTGGCCCTCTGATAAAAATCCTGCCTGCCGCGATGCTGTCTGTCGTGCTTTATGTTCTGTTGGAGGACCGATGATCGAGCCCGATCTGATTTTGCGCTGGTTGCATGTGATCGGGACCTGCGTCCTGCTTGGAACCGGGGCCGGGATCGCCTTTTTCATGCTCATGGCGGTGCGCAGCCGCATCCCTACAGTGATCGCCCAGGTGGCGGGGTGGGTGGTGATCGCGGACCTGATCTTCACCACTACCGCCGTGATCGCGCAGCCGGTGACCGGCGTATTGCTGGCGCGGCAACTGGGATGGGACCTGACCGAAGGCTGGCTTCTGCTCTCGATCGGTCTTTATGTGTTCACCGGAGCGTTCTGGCTGCCCGTTGTCTGGATCCAGCTACGCCTGCGCGACCTCGCAGGTGCCGCCGCAGCGCAGGACGCGCCTTTGCCAACGGCTTTTGACCGGCTCTATCGCATCTGGTTTCTTTGCGGCGTTCCGGCGTTCCTTGCGGTGCTTGCAATCATATGGCTGATGCTGGCCCGGCCCGACATCCCGCTCTGGAAGTGAACGTGACCGCTTTACCCCGGTCGGAACCCGCCATATAAGGCGGCCATGTCCTGCCTGAAGGCCATCATTATTCGAATTACAACCCCGGCGCTCTGATCTTCCGAGACGCCGGGCAAAGGTGTTTGAGACCTCGCACCGACCGAACATCCGATCCATATGCCATCGACAAGGACGCCACCTATGTGCGCCGACACGACCCACACGCCCGACTACAAAGATACGCTGAACCTGCCCAAGACCGATTTCCCGATGCGCGCGGGCCTGCCCAAGCGCGAGCCCACATGGCTGGAACGCTGGGAGACAATCGGTGTCTATGATCGCCTGCGCGAAAAAGAGGGCCGCACGCCCTTTACCCTGCACGATGGCCCCCCCTACGCCAACGGTCACCTGCATATCGGTCACGCGCTGAACAAGACCATCAAGGACATGATCGTGCGTTCGCACCAGATGATGGGCCATGACGCGCGCTATGTGCCCGGCTGGGACTGCCACGGCCTGCCGATCGAATGGAAGATCGAGGAACAGTACCGCAAGAAGGGCAAGAACAAGGACGAGGTGAACGTCGTCGATTTCCGTCAGGAATGCCGCAAGTTCGCCGAGGGCTGGATCGATATCCAGCGCGAAGAATTCAAGCGTCTGGGCATCACCGGCAACTGGGTCGATCCCTATATCACCATGGATTATCACGCCGAGGCCGTGATCGCCGATGAGTTCATGAAGTTCCTGATGAACGGCACGCTCTATCAGGGCTCCAAACCGGTGATGTGGTCGCCCATCGAGAAAACCGCGCTTGCCGAGGCCGAGGTTGAGTATCACGACAAGGAAAGCTTCACCATCTGGGTGAAGTTCAAGGTCGTCAATGCAGGTGATTTGGATGACGCCTATGTGGTGATCTGGACCACGACGCCGTGGACGATGCCTTCGAACAAGGCGGTCGTTTACGGCAAGGACATCTCTTACGGTCTGTACGAGATCACCGGTGCGCCGGACGAATGCTGGGCCAGTGTTGGTGACAAATACCTGCTGGCCGACAATCTGGCCGCCGACGTGCTGGGCCGTGCACGCCTGAACGATGACCAGTGGACTCGTGTCCGTGACGTGACCGCGGATGAACTGGAAGGCGCTGGCCTGGAACACCCGCTGGCCGGGGCCGAAGGTGGCAATGGCGAATGGGATGATATCCGCGATTTCCGTGCCGCAGAGTTTGTGACCGACACCGAAGGCACCGGCTTTGTCCACTGCGCACCGTCGCATGGTATGGAGGAATTCGAGCTCTACCGCGATCTGGGCATGCTGGAGCAGGTCATCACCTATAACGTGATGGACGATGGCTCTTTCCGCGCCGATCTGCCGTTCTTTGGCGGCACCTACATTCTGTCCCGCAAGGGCGGCGAGGGCGATGCCAACAAGGCGGTGATCGACAAGCTGGTCGAGGTCGGCGGGCTGCTGGCGCGTGGCAAGATCAAGCACAGCTATCCGCATTCATGGCGCTCGAAAGCGCCGATCATCTATCGCAACACACCGCAGTGGTTTGCTTCCGTCGACCGCAAGCTGGACGATGGTATGGGCGAGATGGGTGACACAATCCGCACCCGCGCCCTGCGCTCGATCGACGAGTTGGTGAAATGGACGCCGCAGACCGGCCGCAACCGTCTGCACTCGATGATCGAGGCGCGCCCGGATTGGGTTCTGTCCCGCCAGCGCGCCTGGGGTGTGCCGCTGACCTGCTTCACCAAGAAGGGCGCTCTGCCGATCGACGCTGATTACCTGCTCCGCAACGAAGAGCTGAACGCCCGCGTCAAGGCGGCGTTCGAGAAGGACGGCGCAGATATCTGGTACACCGACGGCTTCAAGGCGCAGGTGCTGGACGGCATCGCCAATCCAGACGATTACGATCAGGTGTTCGACGTGCTGGACGTGTGGTTCGACAGCGGCTCAACCCATGCCTTTGTTCTGCGTGACCGCGACGACGGGACCGAGGATGGCATCGCTGACGTCTATATGGAAGGTACAGACCAGCACCGCGGTTGGTTCCATTCCTCAATGCTGCAGGCTTGTGGCACAAAGGGCCGTGCGCCGTACCGCAACGTGGTCACCCATGGCTTCACGCTGGACGCCAAGGGCAACAAGATGTCCAAATCGCTGGGCAACACCATCGTGCCGGAAGAAGTCATCAAGCAATACGGAGCCGACATCCTGCGCTTGTGGGTGGCCCAGACAGACTATACCGCCGACCAGCGGATCGGGCCGGAAATCCTGAAAGGGACCGCTGACAGCTATCGCCGGTTGCGCAATACGATGCGGTTCATGCTGGGCTCGCTGGCGGATTTCTCTGAGGCAGATCGGGTCGATCCAGCCGACATGCCGCGTCTGGAACGCTGGGTGCTTAGCCGTCTGGCCGATTTGGATGAGCAGGTACGCAAGGGCTATGCGGCGTTTGATTTTCAGGGTGTGTTCAGCGCAGTTTTCACCTTCGCCACGGTGGACCTGTCGTCGTTTTACTTCGACGTACGGAAAGACGCGCTCTATTGCGACGGCGACAGCCTGCGCCGCCGCGCCGCTCGCACCGTGCTGGACATCCTGTTCCACCGCCTGACCGCCTGGCTGGCGCCGGTACTGGTCTTCACAATGGAAGAGGTCTGGCTGGAACGCTTTCCGGGCGAGGACAGTTCGGTCCATCTGGTCGACTTCCCCGACACGCCCGCCGACTGGCGCACCCCGGAGCTTGAGGCCGGCATGGCCAAAATCCGCCGCGTTCGCCGCGCGGTGACCGCCGCGCTGGAGGTGCAGCGTCAGGACAAGGTGATCGGCTCCAGCCTTGAGGCCGCGCCGATCGTGCACGTGGAAGACGCCGAAACCCGCGCGCTACTGGCGACATTCGACGTGGACGACATGTGCATCACTTCGGGTCTGACCGTCACCGGCGATCCTGCCCCGGCCGAGGCCTTCCGTGTGCCCGAGATCGAGGGCGTTGGCGTGGTCTTCGAAAAGGCCGACGGCGCCAAGTGCCAGCGCTGCTGGAAGATCCTGCCGGATGTGGGCCGCCATGCCCATACCGGTGTTTGCGGGCGCTGCAACGAGGCGCTGCCGGGGTAAGCTCGGGTTCTAGGCGCCTGCAGGCGGCTTTCCCCACCCTGCAACAGGATTACGCTTGCGGCCAACCGTCCGGGTCTGTCAGGCTGCGATCATGAATATGATCGCAGTCGAAACGCAGTTTGGTACATTGGGTATCGAGGAGGAGGCCGGGGAAATTACTTCGGTGGTCTGGGACGGAGTTGCCAGAGGCGACGAAACCCCTGTGCTGCAGGAGGCCGTATCGCAGATGCGCGCCTATGACAGGGGCGAGTTGGAAGCGTTCGATCTGCCGCTGCGTGTCGACGGTTCCGCCCTTCAGCAATCCGTATGTGCTGCGATGCGGGACATTCCCTTTGGCTATACCCGGACCTACGGCGAGATCGCCAGCGATCTTGGCGTGCCCGCACAGGCCATTGGGCAGGCCTGCGGCGGCAACCCGATCCCGGTGATCATACCCTGCCACCGCGTGATGGGGGCAAAGGGGCTGACCGGCTTCTCCGGCAAGGGGGGCGTCGAGACAAAGGTAGCGCTGTTGCGCCACGAAGGGGCGGCCGGATTGCTTATTTGAGACAGATCAATGCGTTGGCGGCGGGTCCTCTGGCACCCTGCGCAGCAGAATTGAAAAGGAATGACTAAAATGACGGATCGAGCCGCCTTGAAACAGGCCGTTGTGGCAAAGCTGATGTCGCTCGAAGAGGCCGAACTGGCCGACGCCATCGCTCATTACGAGGCGTTCATGGCGGATTCGCGGCTGGACGAACGTGAGGCGCATGACAAGGACGACCTGGCGGCCTCGCGCGAGAATGCCGATCTGGCCGCCGCTTTCGATACGCCGGTACAGACCCATCACGCCAAGATCGACGTGATCGAGAACACCGATTTCAGCCCGACCGGTACTGTCGGTCCCGGTGCCATCGTCTCGTTCAAGGATCGCAACTTCATCGTCTGCGTCTCCACCACCCGGTTCGAGGTGAATGGCACTATCTATATGGGTGTCTCGACCGCCAGCCCGATCTACAAGGCCATGGCCGGGCTGGAAGCGGGCGAGAGCTTTGGATTCAATGGGACCGAATTCGAGATACAGGACGTTCTGTGAAACCCGGGGGCGACGCTTCGGTCGCCGAGATTCTGGCAGCCTATGATGCGGCCACGGATACCCTGACCCAACGGCTTGAGGCGCTGAATACGGCCACCATCCTGCAGCCGGTTGCGAGATTTCTGCCCACCGGTCCGGCGCGGGTTCTGGATGTGGGCGCGGGAACCGGTCGCGACGCGGCATGGTTTGCCGGGCAGGGACATCAGGTCTGGGCGGCGGAACCGGTCGACAGCTTGCGGCAGGCGGCGCGGGACCTGCACGGCTCTGCTGATATCTCATGGCTTGATGACGGGTTGCCGGATCTGACACGGGCCAGTGCTCAGGGCTTCGGGTTCGACCTCGTTCTGGTTAACGCGGTGTGGCACCATGTGCCGCCCGCGCAACGGGCGGCATCGATGACGGCGCTTGCGGGACTCACCGGGCCGGGTGGGCGACTGATCCTGTCCCTGCGCGAGGGGCCGTCGGACCCCGCGCGCCCGGCCTTTCCGGCGGAAGTGGACAAGACCATCGCTGAGGCAGAGGCGCATAACCTCAGGCTGGAGCGGCGCAGCTGGGTCGAAGCAGTGCAGCCGGAGAACCGGCGCAGCGGCGTGATCTTTACGTGGCTGGTGTTTCTGCGGGAATGATCTGCTGCGCGATGCCCGCGAAGATCAGGTAGAGGCTGGTTACCACAAGCCCCCAATGCGCCCAGCTTTCGGGGTGGAAATCGACCCAGGCCGCCCAGCCGGCAAAGAATGTCCAGGCCAATGCCATCGACAAGCTAAGCGGGCGCCAGCGTTCGGTCCGCACCGGGTGAATGAACTTGAGCGGCAGGAACATGGCCACCGCCAGCGCGCTGACCAGGCAGAGGCTGACCCAGAAATTCGGCTCGAGCGCAAAGATCACCAGAACGACCATGTTCCAGCAGCCGGGAAATCCGGAAAAGGAATTGTCCTTTGTCTTCATCCGCGTGTCTGCAAAATAAAGCGCGCTGGTGAAGGTGATGACGATGATGGCGAACCAGCCGGTCCAGCCATTCATCAACCCGGATTTGAACAACGCAAAGGCCGGGATGAACACGTAAGTGAGATAATCGATGATCAAGTCCAGCAGAACGCCGTCGAATTCGGGTGCGTTCTTCTTAACGTGATAATGCCGCGCCAGCGGACCATCGATTCCGTCAACGATGAAGGCCACAACGAGCCAGAGGAACATCAGATCCCATTTCGAGTCCACTGCCGCTAACATGGACAGCATCGCGAAAACAGCTCCGGTGGCCGTGAAAAGATGAACGCCGATTGCGCGCTTTCTGGATGTCATTGGGCTGTCATGACGGAATTCGTGCGGAACTGCAAACCCCTGATCGGGGAATTTCGGTGTGATTCGGGCTCATGCTTTTGGGTGGGTGCGTTCATAAACTTCCATCAGCCGCGCAGTGTCGACCGCCGTGTAGGCCTGCGTGGTGGAAAGCGAGGCATGGCCAAGCAGTTCCTGGATCGAGCGCAGGTCGCCACCCGCCGCCAGCAGATGGGTGGCAAAGCTGTGTCGCATCGCATGAGGGGTGGCCGAGGCGGGCAGGCCAAGCTGCGCGCGGGCGCGGGCCATCGCGCCTTGGATCGCGCCGGGATTGAGCGCGCCGCCGCGCACGCCGCGAAACAGCGGGGCGTCTGCCTCCAAAGGGTTGGGGGACAGGCGTAAATAGGTTGCGACCGCGTCGCGGGCGGCGTCGATCACCGGCACAACCCGTTCCTTGCCGCCTTTGCCGGTAATCCGCAGCGTGGCTGGCAGCGGTGCGTCCGCCCCTTTCAGGCCCAGCGCCTCGGAGATACGCAGGCCGCAGCCGTAAAGCAGGGTGACAACCGCTACATCGCGCGCGGCGACCCAGTTGGTGGTTGATTGCAGCTCGACCGTTTCGATCATGGCGCGGGCGGCGTCCTCGGCCAGTGGTCGTGGCAGTTTCTTTTGGAACTTAGGCGCGCGTGCGGACAAAACGGCGGTAGGTTCGAACCCTTCGCGTTCGGCCAGCCAGCGATAAAAGGTCTTGACCGCCGAAAGCTTGCGGGCCAGCGACCGCGCGGTAATCCCGTCTTTGCGCGCCTGCGCCATCCAGGCGCGCATGTCCGATACGGTGATCCGTTCCAGCGCGCCAAGCCCCTGTGGCTCGCCCTTGTGCAGGGTCATGAAGGACAGGAAATCGGCGACATCGCTGTTATAGGCGGTGATGGTGTTTTCGGCACTGCCCGCCAGCGCCTTTTGCGCGTCCAGCCAGTGCTGAAGCGCGTCGCGGCAGGCGGGCGAGATCAGGCTCACGACAGCCAGTGGCGCATCGCCCTTTCGAATACGCCTGCGAAAAACGCCAGCAGATCGGTGCCCTGCTGCGGTGTGAACTGATGGGCGTCTTCGGCGCCCATGGCCAGCATGCCCGGCAACCGGCCCGAGCCGAAATCAAGCCGCAGGCAGGCCTCGGACCGGATCCGTCCGGCGGAATGCCCATAGACCTGCGCCGAGCCCTGCTGCATCTGGCGCAGCGTCACCTGACGGGCGCTGCCATCGCGGGCGGTTGGCAGATAACGGTCGATGAAGCCCGGCTCGGCAACGGTCAGTACTTCGCCCAGCCGCTTGACGGCGGGGTCGTCCTTGTCCTGCGCGGTTTCCAGCACCAGCGTGATCGTATCGACCCGCAGGATGTCCGCCACTTCGCCGCCCAGATCGGCCAGGAAGGTCTCAAACGTCATCGGGTCCAGCATCCGCAGAATGGCGCGGTGGACCTGATTGGTGCCGGCGAGATTCTCGTAAGCCGCCGCAATGACCGATCGGTGGGTGTCCTCAAGCCGGTCCAGCCGTGTCTCGAGTCGCTCCATTGCGATGCCACGCAGGTCGACGATATTACCACCCATCGCGCGTTCGTTCGCGGCGACCAGCGCGCGCATCACGTCCGTGTCGTCGAGGATGGCGTCCGGCTTGGCGAGGATCGCGTCGCGCAAGGATTCCTCCAGCTCGGGGCTGGCACTGATCTTGGAGTCTTCGTTTACTTTCGGGCTACTGCTCATTTGTGCCTCGTTTTTATCTTGGAAAAACATATAACACAGGAATTTCGATTTGCGCGCCCAAAATCCGCAGAAAACCACTAAATCTGGTGGTTGTGCGTTTTGATCGACGTTTTTGTGCCA
The DNA here is from genome assembly GCF_041537925.1 of Ruegeria hyattellae. Classification (NCBI taxonomy): domain Bacteria; kingdom Pseudomonadati; phylum Pseudomonadota; class Alphaproteobacteria; order Rhodobacterales; family Roseobacteraceae; genus Ruegeria; species Ruegeria hyattellae. Next base: position 259,609 of record NZ_JBGOSH010000006.1, read on the forward strand.
CAGCCCGGCACATGGGCACAAAAAAAGGAGCGCCGGGGCGCTCCCTCGCTTTTGCGCTTACCGCGATTCAGAGGATCTTCTGACCGGTCTTGGCCCAGTCCGCCAGGAAGGCCTCAAGCCCTTTTTCTGTCAGCGGGTGGTCGGCCAGCTTCTTGATCACGCCCGGAGGCGCGGTGATCACGTCGGCCCCGATGCGGGCGCTTTCGGTGACGTGGTTCACGGTCCGGATCGAAGCGGCGAGGATCTGGGTTTCGAACCCGTAATTGTCATAGATCTCGCGAATATCGGCGATCAGGTCCATGCCGTCCATGTTGATGTCGTCCAGCCGACCGATGAAGGGCGAGATGAAGGTCGCGCCCGCCTTTGCCGCGATCAGCGCCTGATTGGCCGAAAAACAAAGCGTCACATTGACCATGTGGCCTTCGTCGGTAAGCGTTTTGCAGGTTTTCAGACCGGCCCAGGTCAGCGGTACTTTCACTGCGATATTGGGCGCGATCTTGGCCAGCTTGCGGCCTTCGGCGATCATGTCGTCGGCTTCGGTGGCGACAACCTCGGCCGAGACCGGCCCGCCGATCAGGTCGCAGATTTCCTTGGTCACTTCCAGAATGTCGCGACCCGATTTCAGGATCAGCGACGGGTTGGTGGTCACTCCATCGACCATGCCCAGATCGTTCAGTTCGGCAATTGCATCGATTTCGGCAGTGTCTACAAAGAATTTCATGGCGGCGGTCCTTTGATGGGTTGGCGCGGGATCGGCTTGGCTTTACCTCATAGGGACCCGTGCGGAAACCCCCTGAATCAGGACTTTCGTTAGCGCAAACATGTTTTCTGCCCCGATGAGGCCATTTCTTGGACGATCCCGGCTATTTTGACGAAGGTGATCTGGTTGCGGTTCTGACCGCGCAGCCGCTGGACCGGCTGCTGGATTACAAGGCCCCCGAGGGGGGATGTTTTCAAGGCGCGTTTGTCGAGGTGCCACTGGGGCCGCGCAAGGTTCTGGGTGTGGTCTGGGGGCCGGGGCGCGGCGATTACGACCGATCGAAGATCCGCTCGGTGATCCGGGTGCTGGATGTGGCGCCGATGCGGGCGGAAATGCAGAGCTTTCTGGGCCGCGCCGCCGATTACACGCTGACCCCGATGTCAGCTATGCTCCGGCTTGCCACCCGCGCGCCAGGGCTGGGTGAACCACCCTCGATGCGCAAGATCTACCGTCTGGGCGACACCACCCCCGACCGCATGACCAAGGCGCGAACGCGGGTGCTGGAGGCGCTGCGCGACTATGGCGGGCTGGCCTTCACGCTCAAGGAACTGGCCGAGATGGCAGGCGTGACCCCGTCGGTGGTCAAAGGGCTCGCCAAGCAGGGCGCAGTGCGGGAAGAGGACAGCCCCCGTGACCTGCCCTTTCCCCATCTCGATCCCGATCTGCCCGGTAAGGTCCTGACCGAGGATCAGCAGGTGGGGGCAGACGCCTTGCGCGCCGCCATCAGGTCGGGGCGCTACGGGACCACGCTGCTGAAGGGCGTGACCGGCTCGGGCAAGACCGAGGTCTATCTGGAGGCAGTGGCCGAAGCCCTGCGAATGGGCCGACAAGCGCTGGTCCTGCTGCCCGAGATCGCGCTAACCGCCGAGTTCCTGACCCGGGTCGAGGCGCGGTTCGGCGCGCGCCCTGCCGAATGGCATTCCGGCGCGACGATGACCGAGCGCCGCCGTATCTGGCGGATGGTTGGGCAGGGCGAAGCGCAGCTTGTGGTTGGTGCGCGTTCGGCGCTGTTCCTGCCGTTCCGAAACCTCGGGCTGATCATCGTCGATGAGGAACATGATACCTCGTACAAACAGGAAGATGGCGTGCTTTATAATGCGCGCGATATGGCGGTGCTGCGCGCCGCGATCTGTGGGGCGCGGGTGGTGCTGGCCAGTGCCACGCCCTCGCTGGAAAGCTGGGCCAATGCCGAAGCGGGCAAATATGACCGTTTGGAGCTGACAGCGCGGTTCGGGGCAGCCGTGTTGCCCGAGATGCGCGCCATCGACATGCGGACCGAGAAGATGCCGGCGGCAAGCTGGATATCGCCCAGCTTGCGCCAGACGGTGACGGACCGGTTGGGCAAGGGCGAACAATCGCTGCTTTTCATCAACCGGCGCGGCTATGCGCCAGTGACGCTCTGCCGGGCTTGCGGCCAGCAGATCGGCTGCGATCACTGCGACGCGCGCATGGTCGAGCACCGGTTCCTGAAACGGCTGATGTGCCATCAATGCGGCGAGACAAAGCCGATCCCCGAAATCTGCCCTTCGTGCAAGGCCGAAGACCGGCTGGCCCCGGTGGGGCCCGGAATCGAGCGGCTTGCAGAAGAGGCCGAGGCCACCTTTCCCGATGCAAAGATCGCGGTTTTAAGCTCGGACATGTTCGGATCGGCCCGTGCGTTGAAGGCCAAGATCGAGGAGATCGCCGAGGGGGACGCGGATATCGTCATCGGCACGCAATTGGTCGCCAAGGGGCATAACTTTCCCAATCTGACGCTGGTAGGCGTGATCGACGCCGATCTGGGGCTTCAGGGCTCCGATCTGCGCGCGGCGGAACGGACCTTCCAACTGATGCGGCAGGTGGCCGGGCGCGCCGGGCGTGCCGAGCGGCCCGGCACCGCCCTGTTGCAGAGTTTTCAGCCCGAACATCCGGTGATCCGCGCGATTTTGTCCGGTGATGAGACCGGGTTCTGGAAAGCCGAAGCGGCTGAGCGACAGGCGGCGGGCGTGCCCCCCTTTGGCCGCATGGCGGGGATCGTCCTGTCTGGCACCGATGCAGGACAGGTGTTTGACCTTGGCAATGCGATGGCCCGCAACGATATGGCAATCCGTCAGATCGGAGCGCAGGTCTTTGGCCCGGCCCCGGCGCCCATTGCGCGCATCCGGGGGCGTCACCGCGTCCGGTTGCTGGTCAAGGCGCCCAAGGGGGCTGCGCTGCAAGAGGCGATATCACGCTGGATCGCGCCGCTGCGCCTGAAGGGCGATTTGCGCCTCAGTGTAGATGTTGACCCGCAGAGCTTTTACTGACCCATGGGCCCGCTGATTATACGGGATACCGGCTTGTGCGTCTTTGCAGAGCGGCTGCGCGCCTTTGCGCTCGTCAAACTCTCGGAATGGGCGTAAGCACGCATCATGTTCAGACCCTTGCCCCTTGATCAAGCGCGCGATTTGCCGTTCTGGCGGCGCCCCATTGCGCTGCTGTTTCTTATGGCGCTGACCATGCCTATCGCCTTCAACGGTTGGAGCGCGCTGCTGAACAATTTCGTCATCGAGGTGGCCAATTTTGATGGCGCAGACATTGGTTTGCTTCATACCGTGCGCGAAATTCCGGGGTTTCTGGCCGTCGGCGTGATCGCGGTGATCATCTTTGTCCGCGAGCAGGTGCTGGCAATGATCTCGCTGATCATGCTGGGCGTGGCCACGGCGGTAACCGCCTGGTTCCCGTCGCTGGGCGGGTTGCTGTTCGTGACCTTCTTCAGCTCGATCGGCTTTCACTACTACGAAACTGTTAACCAGTCGCTGCAATTGCAATGGCTGCCGAAAGACCGCGCCCCGCAGATGTTGGGCTGGCTGGTGGCCGCCGGATCTGCCTCGACTCTGGTGGTCTACGGACTGATCGTGCTGACCTGGGAACGGTTCGACCTGTCTTATGATCTGGTCTTTATGCTGACCGGCGGTGTCACGGTGGCGCTGGCCCTCTTTGCACTGTTCGCCTTCCCGCAATTTGACGCCCCCACGCCACAGACCAAGAAGATTATCCTGCGCCGCCGCTATTGGCTGTATTATGCCTTGCAGTTCATGGCCGGTGCGCGGCGGCAGATATTCATCGTTTTCGCTGGCTTCATGATGGTCGAGCGGTTCGGCTTCGATGTCCATGAACTGACCGGTCTCTATATGATCAACCTGCTGATCAACATGAGCGTTGCGCCCATGCTGGGCCGTGCCGTTGCCCGGTTCGGAGAGCGCCGCACGCTGATCTTCGAATATGCCGGGCTGGCCATCGTGTTTGCCGCCTATAGTGGGATCTACTGGTTCGGATGGGGCGTGGTGCTGGCGGCGACGCTCTATGTGATCGACCATATCCTTTTTGCGCTGGCCTTCGCGCTCAAGACCTATTTCCAGAAGATTGCCGATCCCGCCGATATCGCGCCCACCGCCGCCGTCGCCTTCACGATCAACCATATCGCGGCTGTGTTCCTGCCCGCGCTGCTGGGGTTGCTCTGGGTGGTGTCGCCAGGCGCAGTCTTTGTACTGGCCGCGATGATGGCGATGGTGTCGCTGACGCTGTCGCTGCTGATCCCGCGCGATCCAGAACCTGGCAACGAAACCGTGTTCTCGCGTCCGGTGCCCGCCGCCGCCGAATAAGAGCCACCCAGACCACTTGACCTCGCCCGTACGCAAGCCTAGGCGCTGAGGCGAAGATCAGGAGAGCCCTATGCCCACATTCACCGCCCTGACCACCCTCGAGGGGAAACCCGCCGCCGATGCGCTGGGCGAGGCGCTGGAGCGCCTACAGCCCGAGCCCACCGGTGTTGGAGTCTTCGAGGTCGAGGATGGTTCGGGCCTGTGGGAGGTCGGGGGCTATTTCATCGAAACGCCGGATCAGGCTGGGCTGGCTCTATTGGCGACGGCCTTTGGAGCGAAGCCTTTTGTTGTCTCGGAGCTGCCCGAAACCGACTGGGTGGCCCATGTGCGCCGCGAACTGGCACCCGTCGAAGCGGGGCATTTCTTTGTCTATGGCTCGCATGATGCCGACAAGGTGCCCGAGGGCGCGATCCCGCTGCTGATCGAAGCAGCGATGGCGTTTGGTACCGGCCATCACGGCACCACGCTGGGCTGTCTGCGGGCGCTTGACGGGCTGATCGGTGAGGGATTCGAGGCAGGCAAGGTCGCTGATATCGGCTGCGGCACCGCCGTGCTGGCGATGGCTGCGGCGCGGGTCTGGGACGGCACGATGCTGGCCAGCGATATTGATCAGGTCGCGGTCGATGTGGCCGAAGCCAACCTGCGGGCCAACGGCATGGAGGGTAGGGTCCGCTGCGTCGAGGCCGCGGGGTTCGATCATGGCGAGCTAACTTCGAACGCGCCTTATGACCTGATATTCGCCAATATCCTGAAAGGCCCGCTGATCGCGCTTGCACCGGAGATTTCCACCCATCTGCGCCCCGGCGGCTATGCGATTCTCTCTGGAATTCTCAACGAACAGGCGCCTGACGTGGTTCGGGTTTATTCCCAGAACGGAACCAATCTGATGCGCAGAGATGAGATTGGTGAATGGACAACGCTCCTTGTCCAGAAAAAGCCATGATTTGACCGGGTTATAAAGGCATTTGAACGAAGTGCCCTTGTTTCGTCACAATTCAGCCGTAGCTTGATCATCACTTTGGTGGGGGAAGAGTGATGGAGGCTTCGATGGTCGATTGCCACATGGAGTTTGATAGGCGCGTCGCGCGTCTGAACAAGAAACATCAGGCGATGGCGCGCGGGTATACAGCGCGCATGCGCCCGGATGGTCTGGTTGTTGTGAAACCTCGGCGTATGCGGTTCGCGATTTCACCGCGCAGTCTGTTTCTGTTTATCGGGGCATTTTTTCTGTTCAAAGGGTTCATCCTCGCAAATCTCGGGGCTACGACTTATGATGATCGCCTTGATCGTCTGAGGAACGGAACCGCTGTCGAGAAGGCTGGGGCCTGGGTGATGCAGATCGACCCGCTCAGCCAGGTGATCTCGGAACAGATCGGACCGGTTCTGCGCTGACCTGCTAGCGTATTTGGTACAAAAAAACGCCGCGTGATGTGTATCACGCGGCGTTTTCTGTGTTCATCCCAACCGGGGAGAAGGGATGCAATGCGCTCAGAAGGCGCGCCCGCTATGTGCGACTGCGTCGATGTCGCCGCGGCACATGCCGATATCGTCCAGCTCGCGGTCGGTCAGAACCGCCAGAGCGTTGCGGGTGACGCGGGCGTCGTTCCATTCGACCATTGCGCTTACCCAAGCGTTGAACGTTGCGCCGATACGGCCAACAAGGCCGTATGAGCCAAAGGTGGTGCGGGTGGTGTCCAGTGCAGCCATATCCTGATCCTTTTGTGCGTGTTACAGTTTCCTTACAAGGCGCATCTAGGGTGCCCCTTTTTGCGCCGCAAGAGACATTTTTTGCATGTGTCATATGCAAATTCTGCATACCAGTAACACATTGAAAAACCGCTGAAACATTGGTGAATTCTCCTTAATAAACATGTCGTTTTCTGCGCCACAGCGTGTCGTTTTCAACCCCTGTGTCGTGGCTGGAACAGGTGCTGTCGTTTTTAGGTGCCAGAGCAATTCGCTTGGAAAATGTTCGCGTTTCGTGCTACTGCGTCAAAAAAGTCATAAGAGCAGGGCGGGCCGGGACAAAACATGCGCATACTGGGCATTGATCCGGGGTTGAGAACCATGGGATGGGGCGTCATCGAATCGCATGGCAGCCGGTTGGGCCATATCGCAAACGGCGTATGCAAATCCTCGGGTGAAGATCTGGGCGCGCGGCTTTTGTCGCTGCATGAACAGCTGGTCGACGTGATCTCGCTTTATGCGCCCGATCATGCCGCGATCGAGCAGACCTTCGTGAACAAGGACGGCGCCGGCACGCTGAAACTGGGCCAGGCGCGTGGTGTTGCGCTGCTGTCGCTGGCGCAGGCAGGACTGTCTATCGGGGAATATGCGCCAAACCGGGTGAAAAAGACGGTGGTGGGTGCAGGGCATGCCGAAAAGGAGCAGGTCCTTTATATGGTCAAGCTGCAATTGCCGGGATGCGAACCTGCCGGGCCGGATGCCGCGGACGCGCTGGCCATCGCCATGTGTCATGCCCATTACGGCGGCAGGCCCGCGTTGCAACTGCGTGAGGTGGGGACATGATCGGCAAGCTCACCGGACGGCTGGATTACCGCGCGCCCGATCACATTCTGATCGACGTGCGCGGCGTCGGCTATATCGTCTATTGCTCCGATCGTACACTGGCCGCGCTGCCGGGTGTGGGTGAGGCGGTCTCGCTCTATACCGATATGGTCGTGCGCGAAGATCTGATGCAGCTTTATGGATTCATGTCGCTGGTGGAAAAGGAATGGCACCGGCTGCTGTGTTCGGTGCAGGGTATCGGGGCCAAGGTCTCATTGGCCATTCTGGGCACGCTGGGTCCCGATGGTGTCAGCCGGGCGATTGCGCTGGGCGACTGGGCCTCGGTCAAGGCGGCCAAAGGCGTTGGCCCCAAAACCGCGCAGCGTGTGGTGCTGGATTTGAAGGACAAGGCACCGGGTGTCATGGCGATGGGCGGTACCATTGCCGAGGCCACGGACGGTCCGGCGCTGGAGGTGGTTGAACCCGCGGAGCCCGCGCTCAAGCCCGCGGGGGCAAAACCGCCCAAGCGCAATGCAACGGCGCAGGCTGACGCGCTCTCGGCGCTGGCCAATCTGGGCTATGGTCCGGGCGACGCGGCAGCAGCAGTGGCCGAAGCGGCGGGCTCTAGCCCCGAGGCTGAAACGTCAGACCTGATCCGGGCGGCGCTGCAGCTTCTGGCACCGAAAGGCTAGGTGATGATCGACGCCGACCCCACCATACGCCCAGAGCCCTTGCCCGAAGACAATGATCGCGCCCTGCGCCCGCAGGGCCTGAACGAGTTCATCGGTCAGGCCGAGGCGCGGGCCAATCTGCGGGTCTTCATCCAGTCGGCCCGACAGCGCGGCGAAGCGATGGATCACACGCTGTTTCACGGCCCGCCCGGCCTGGGCAAAACCACGCTGGCGCAGATCATGGCACGCGAGTTGGGCGTCAGTTTCCGCATGACCTCGGGGCCGGTTCTTGCCAAGGCCGGTGATCTGGCAGCGATCCTCACCAATCTCGAAGCGCGCGATGTGCTTTTCATCGATGAGATCCACCGCCTGAACCCGGCAGTGGAAGAGGTGCTCTATCCCGCGATGGAAGATTTCGAGCTCGATTTGGTGATCGGTGAGGGCCCCGCCGCGCGTACCGTGCGGATTGAGTTGCAGCCCTTTACCCTGGTGGGGGCCACAACGCGCATGGGGCTTCTGACCACGCCGTTACGCGACCGGTTCGGCATCCCCACGCGGCTGCAATTCTACACCGTCGATGAACTGCACGAGATCGTCACTCGCAACGCTCGCAAGCTGGGCGCACCCGCCGATGACGCAGGCGCGCGCGAGATCGCGCGGCGTTCTCGCGGCACGCCCCGGATTGCGGGCCGCCTGCTGCGCCGGGTGGTCGATTTCGCGGTGGTCGAAGGCGACGGGCACATTACGCTCGATCTGGCCGATAGTTCGCTGACCCGGCTCGGCGTCGACAATCTGGGCCTCGACGGGGCCGACCGGCGCTATCTCAAGCTGATTGCCGACAACTACGCGGGTGGGCCTGTTGGTATTGAGACCCTGTCGGCGGCGCTCAGCGAGAGTCGGGATTCGCTGGAAGAGGTGATCGAGCCTTACCTGCTGCAACAGGGCCTGATCCAGCGCACGCCGCGCGGACGGATGCTGGCGCAGAAAGCCTGGACACATCTGGGCCTGCCGATGCCCAAGCGGCAAAGCGATCTCTTTGGTTGAAGCCGCGGGTGGGAAATTCTATTCCTCCGGCGGCAACTGTTCCGCAATCAGAAGGGGCCGGGTGTGACACCTGACGAGATCGAAGCGCTATTTACCCGCAGCGGTGGTGAGTTTGCCTTTGCCCGCTGGGGGAGGCCCATCGTACCGATTGTCTTTGGGGTCGAAGATCAGACGCTGTCGGTGGTCAAAGGTGCGTTCGAGGCCGTGGTGACGCTGGCCGGGCACAAGATGGCCGAAACCGACCCCGAGCTTGGCGCCAATTGCATGGTCTTTTTCTTCCGCGACTGGGCCGAATTGCTCGAGGTGCCCGATCTGGACCGGCTGATCCCCGATCTGGAGCCGTTGGTTAGTCGCCTGAAAGGCGCCGATGCCAACCAGTATCGGGTTTTCCGGTTCGAAGAGGATGGCGCGATCCGTGCAGCCTTTGTCTTTCTGCGCATGGATACGGAGTTGTCGAAAGTGCCTGCCGAGACATTGGCACTCAGTCAGGTGGTGCAGACGATCTTGCTCTGGTCCGACACGGCCTTCCGCAGGCAATCGCCTCTGGCCGTCGCCGCAGACACCACCATCCTGCGGCCTGAAATCGCCAACCTGATCCGTGCCGCTTATGATCCGGTCCTGCCGGGATCGGCGCAGGATGCCGCGCATGCGCTGAGGCTCTTTGCCCGGATGGAGCCGCCACAGTGACCCATACTTTCCCGATCCGCGTCTATTACGAAGACACCGACATGGGCGGGATCGTCTATCACGCCAATTACCTGCGCTATATAGAGCGCGCGCGCTCGGACTGGGTGCGCAATCTGGGCAATGACCAGAACGCCATGCGTGATGCAGGCATTGTCTGGGTCGTGCGCAAGATCGAAGCCGAGTATCTGGCCGCCGCCCGTTTCGACGACGAGTTGATCGTCGAAACCGAGATGAGCAATCTTTCGGGCGTGCGGCTGACCATGTCGCAACGGGTCAGGCGCGGCGATACCGAGGTTTTCCGCGCCACGGTCACCGCCGTCTGCATGAATGATGATGGAAAACCCGTCCGCCTTCCGGCAGAGATTCGCGCATTGTTGTAACAATACTGCGCATTGGGCTGGTTCTGTTGGCAATCAGCCCCGATCTGCGATAGCGTTCTGCGAAACAAAGGCCGAAAAAAACCGGCACGCAGGCAAAAAAGAGCAGGTTCATGGAAACAGAAACGCTGGTTCTGGCGCAGGAGATTGATTTCTCACTGTGGGGGCTTTTTGCCCGTGCCACTTTTACCGTCAAACTTGTCATGCTGATGCTGATCGTGGCCTCGTTCTGGTCGTGGTCGATCATCTTTCAGAAACTCATCACCTATCGCACGGCGCGCCGCGAGGCGGGCACGTTCGACCGGTCCTTCTGGTCGGGCGAACCGTTGGACGGGCTGTTCGAAAAGATCGGACCGCAGCCCGATGGCAGTTCGGAAAAGATATTTGCCGCCGGCATGATCGAATGGCGACGATCACATCGCAACGATGGCGGGATGATCGCCGGCGCGCAGGCGCGGATCGACCGATCGATGGATGTGGCCATCGCAAAAGAGGCCGAAGGGTTGCAAAAGGGCCTGTCGATCCTGGCAACGGTCGGTTCCACCGCACCGTTCATCGGCCTGTTCGGCACGGTCTGGGGCATCATGAACGCCTTTATCGAGATCGCCGAGCAGCAGAACACCAACCTCGCCGTTGTGGCACCCGGCATTGCCGAGGCGCTGCTGGCCACCGGTCTGGGCCTGCTGGCCGCGATCCCGGCGGTGATCTTCTACAATAAGCTGAGCGCGGATAGTGACCGGATCGTTGGCGGCTATGAGGCGTTTGCCGACGAGTTCGCCACCATCCTGTCGCGCCAGTTGGATAGCTGAGCCATGGGTGCGTCGGTCCAGCAGAGTGGTGGGGGCGGCAATGGTCGTCGTCGCGGGCGCCGTCGCGGCGGACGTGCGCAGCCGATGTCCGAGATCAACGTCACGCCTTTTGTCGACGTGATGCTGGTGCTGCTGATCATTTTCATGGTGGCTGCGCCGTTGCTGACTGTTGGTGTGCCGGTAGAATTGCCCAAAACCGCGGCCAGCGCGTTGCCCTCCGACAGTGAGGAGCCGCTGACCGTTACCATCACCGCCGAGGGCGCGGTGCAGATCCAGACCACCGATGTCCCGCGCGCCGAGCTAATCTCGCGGCTGCGCGCCATCGCGGCGGAACGCAGCAGCGATCAGGTCTTCCTGCGCGCCGACGGGTCTATCGCCTATGAGCAGGTGATGCAGGTAATGGGCGCGCTGAATGCTGGGGGATTTTCGAATGTGGGGCTTGTGACCGATACCGGTGGGCCGACATTGGATGAGAGCGGAGAGTGAGGCAGCGGTTTGCAGACCGGCACCAAGATCTCGGCAGTGGCACATGTCGCGCTAATCGGCGTGGCGCTCTTTGGGGGTGCCTTCCGCTCGGAACCGCTGCCCTTTGAGGTGCAGGAGGTTGCGATCATAAGCGGTGAACAATTTGCCGCCATGACCGCCCCCAACGAGGCGCCTGAAATCACCACGCAAACCGAGACCCCCCAGACGCCCGAAGCGGAGGAGGAGGTGGCAGCACTGCCCGAGCCGGAAACGCCCGAGCCGGAGCAGACCCCGCCTGAGGTGGTTCCCGAACCCGAGCCGGAACCGGTGCCCGAAGCGGTTGTCGAGACCCCAGAGCCCGAAGTGATCGAAGAAACGCCCACACTGGACACGCCTGAGCCCGAGGTCGCCGTTCTGCCCGCCCCACCGGGTGAGGTCGCGCCCTCGCGCCCCGCCGACCGGGTCGCGCCGCAGCCAGTTGCCCCGCCGCCGCCGGATGCAACGCCGGATGAGGTGGACACGCCTCCTGTCGTTGCCGAAGAAGGCGCCGATGAGCCGCGCGAGGAACAGGAAGCCACCGCACAGGAGGAAGCGACCGACCGGATCGTGACCGAAGCCGAGGAATCCGCTGATATTGCACCGCAACGCTCGCCACGCCCGCCTGCTCGGCCTGATAATCTGCGCAAGCCGGTTGAAGTGGCGGAACCGGCAGAACCCGAGCCTCAGGAAGATCCCAACCGCGAGACGGCCGTGAATGACGCGCTGACAGAGGCACTGTCCGGGGGCGAAGATACAACGCCAGAACCCGCCGCCCCTGCGCCCACCGGCCCGCCACTGACCAGCGGTGAGAAAGAGGCGCTGCGTGTTGCGGTGTCCAATTGCTGGAACGTTGGCTCGCTCTCGACCGATGCGCTGGGCATCACCGTGACCGTTGGAGTGACGATGAACCAGGACGGAACGCCTAGCAATGGCTCGATCCGGATGCTGGACAGTTCCGGCGGATCGCAAGCCGCGGCCAGACAGGCCTTTGAAGCCGCACGGCGGGCAATCATTCGCTGTGGGGCACGGGGGTTTAATCTGCCCGTCGAGAAATTCAGCCAATGGCGTGATATTGAGATGACATTCAATCCCGAGAGGATGCGGATCAAATGATGAAACTTCTGACCAGCATATTCCTGGGGGCGGCCTTGTTGGCCGTTCCGGCGGTGGCGCAGAACAAACCGCTCCGGATAGAGATCACCGAGGGCGTGATCGAGCCATTGCCCTTCGCGGCCCCGGATTTCGTGCCCGACACGCCTGCGGCGGCGCAATACGCCACCCAGCTATCTCGTGTGGTGGCAGCGGACTTGACTGGAACCGGGTTGTTCCGCGAGATCCCCGCAAACGCCTATATCAGCCAGGTGTCCAGCTTTGATGCCCCGATCCAATATGCTGACTGGAAAGCCATCAACGCACAGGCGCTGGTCACCGGCGGAGTAAGCGTTTCGGGAAACACGCTCACGGTGCGGTTCCGCGTCTGGGATGTGTTCTCGGACACCGAGCTTGGCAACGGGCTGCAATTTACCGGCACCGTGGATGGCTGGCGGCGCATGGCGCATAAGGTGGCCGATCAGGTCTATAGCCGGATCACCGGCGAGGGCGGTTACTTCGACAGCCGCGTGGTCTTCGTATCAGAAAGCGGGCCCAAGAACGAGCGTCGCAAGCGGCTGGCGATCATGGATTATGACGGCGCGAATGTTCAGTACCTGACAGACAGTTCCTCGATCGTATTGGCACCGCGCTTTTCACCCGCAGGCGACCGGGTACTCTATACCAGCTATGAAAGCGGCGTGCCGCGCATTTATGTGCTGGACGTGGGTGCGGTGCAGCGCAATGTGCTGCCGACCCAGGAGGGCACCATGAGCTTTGCGCCGCGCTTTTCGCCGGATGGTCGCAACGTGGTCTACTCGCTGGCGCGCGGCGGTAATACCGACCTCTATCTGATGGATATCAACAGTGGCCAAAGCCGCCAGCTGACCAACGCGCCCTCGATCGAAACCGCGCCCAGCTTCTCGCCCGATGGCAGCCAAATCGTTTTTGAAAGCGATCGGTCGGGCACTCCGCAGCTTTATCTAATGCCCGTCACCGGTGGCGAGCCGCGCAAGATCAGTTCTGGCAAAGGGCGCTATGGCACGCCGGTCTGGTCGCCACGCGGCGATCTGATCGCCTTTACCAAGCAAAGCCAGGGCCGGTTTCATATCGGTGTCATGCGCACCGATGGCAGCGAGGAACGCCTGCTGACAGCCTCGTTCTTGGACGAAGGGCCGACCTGGGCGCCGAACGGGCGTGTCATAATGTTCACCCGCGAAACCCAGGGCGCACAGGGGCGTGCGACGCTTTATTCCGTCGATATCTCGGGCCGCAATCTGCGGCCGGTGCGTACCCCGGACGGGGCCAGCGACCCGGCTTGGTCGCCGTTGCAGAAGTGATGACCCCTGCGCGTTCACATGCGGCGACGGCTGTGGTAAAAGATGAACAACAAAAAAACAAAGTGAGGCTGAGGGAATGAAAGTATCGAGCAAACTGGCCGCGTTGGGCCTCGTGCTGGCCGTAGCGGCCTGCACCAATACCTCTCCATTTGCGGCAAGTGGCGGCGACGGGGGCGCGGGTGGCGCCAATGGTAGCGTCGAACCAGGATCGCCCAGCGATCCGCGCTCGCCGGCCTATTTCCAACAGGCCGTTGGCGACCGGGTTTTGTTCACAGTGAACGAATCCACGTTGACCGATACAGCCAAGGCGACCTTGCAGGGCCAGGCCGATTGGCTTTTGCAAAACACCGACTATGCCGCCAGAATCGAGGGTCACGCAGATGAGCAGGGCACGCGGGAATACAACCTTGCACTAGGCGCGCGACGGGCCAATGCGGCGCGTGAATACCTGATCTCGCGCGGGGTTGCGGGCAACCGGATCACCACGGTGAGCTATGGCAAGGAGCGCCCAATCGAGATTTGTAGCCAGGAAGCCTGCTATGCCAAGAACCGGCGTGCGGTCACGGTTCTGGTTGCCAATGTGACAGGATAACGAGATGCGGTTTGGCGTATTTGCCTTTGCGGCAGCGATGTTGGTGGGCTCTGGCCTGGGTGGCACGGGCGCGCTGGCACAGGATCAGCAGACCTTGGCGGATATCCGTCAGGAACTGACGGTGCTGAATGTCGAGATCCAGCGCCTCAAGCGCGAATTTTCCACCACTGGTGCGCCGCAGGCGCAAACCAGCGGGTCCACCGTGCTGGAACGGGTCGATGCGATCGAGTCCGAGTTGCAGCGCCTCACGCGCCTGACCGAACAGCTCAACCAACGGGTCGATGGCATCGTCAAGGACGGCACCAACCGCATTGGCGACCTGCAATTCCGGCTCTGCGAACTGGAGAGTGAATGTGACATTGCCAGTTTGCCTGACACTCCGACGCTGGGCGGTGACGTGGCAACTCCGCTGGTTGCCACGCCAGACCCGGCACCTGCGGAACCCGGAACCGGTGGCACTGAACTGGCCGTGGGCGAGCAGGCGGATTTCGATGCCGCAACCAAAGCACTCGAGGCGCAGGACTATGTCCGCGCGGCCGAGCTTTATACAGCATTCAACACCAATTATCCCGGCAGCCCTCTGGCGGCGCAGGCGCAACTGAGCCGCGGCCGCGCGCTGGATGGTCTAGGCGATACCCGGGAGGCCGCGCGCGCCTATCTGGCGAGTTTCACCAATGACTCCTCAGGGGCCACGGCGCCCGATGCGCTCTATCAACTTGGCGCTGCGCTGGGCAGGCTGGGACAAAATAGTCAGGCTTGTTTGACACTTGGCGAGGTTGGGACTCGATTTCCCGGCGCAGATGCGGTATCGGCAGCCCATAGCGAAATGACAGCTTTGGGTTGCAATTGATTCATTTTAACGACGATCTTCTGGCGACCCTGCTGGCAGGGCTGCCGAAACCGCTGCCCGATCGGATCGGGGTTGCGGTGTCGGGTGGTGGTGATTCCGTGGCCCTGCTGCATTTAGCCAGCCGCGCGCTTGCGGAATCTGGCTGCACTGTTCTGGCGGTGACCGTTGATCATGGGTTGCGCCCCGAGGCGGCGGCCGAGGCCACACAGGCTGCCAAACTCGCGGCGTCACTTGGGGTGGAGCACAGCATCCTGAACTGGCAGGGCTGGGACGGGCAGGGCAACTTGCAGGATCAGGCCCGACGCGCGCGCTACAGCTTGTTGACCGACTGGACGCGGGCGCAGGACATTCCGGTTCTGCTGACTGGCCACACAGCCGACGATCAGGCCGAAACCGTTCTTATGCGGCTGGCGCGGTCCTCGGGCGTGTCAGGGCTGGCCGGTATGCCCGCCGCGCGCGATCTGGGTGGCGCTACGCTGCTGCGACCGTTGCTGGGCGTCAGCCGTAACGATCTGCGCTGCTATCTGCGGCGGCAGAATGTAGATTGGGTCGACGACCCCTCGAACGAAGATACCCGCTTCGAGCGGGTGAAGGCGCGGCATGCGCTGGACGCGCTGGCACCGCTGGGCATCACCGGTACTGTGCTCACCGATGTGGCTCGCAATATGGCACAGGCGCGCGAGGCGCTGGAGCGTTATGCGCAGTTCGCCGCGCAGATCGCGCTTGAAACCGATATGGGCGATGTCATTGCTGATGCCGAGGTTCTTACCGAGTTGCCGGAAGAAATCCGCCGCCGCCTATTGATCGGCGCGGTCTGTTGGGTCAGCGGAGAGGAATACCCGCCCCGCCGTGCCGCCGTGGAAGAAGCAATGGGCGCGATCGCCGCTGGAATGGGCGCGACCCTGTCGGGTTGTCGCATTCTGGTGCAGCAGGGCAGCATCCGTATTTGCCGCGAGTTCAGCGCTGTTGAGAGCAATACCGTCCCAGCCGACGCCCTTTGGGATGGGCGCTGGCGCGTGTTCGGCCCAGTTACGGCGCAAACCGTGCTCTGTCCGTTAGGTGAGGCGGGGCTGGCGCAGTGCCCCGATTGGCGCGCCACCGGTCGCCCGCACGAGGCGCTGATCGCCTCGCCATCGGTCTGGATTGGTGATAGTCTGGTCTCGGCCCCGCTGGCGGGGCTCGACAATGGCTGGGCACTCAGTCTGATACTGGATGAAGAAGCTTTGTTTAACGCGTTTTTATCGCATTGAACCTGCCCCAATCATCTCTATTTTAGTAGCCTAGCCGGCCGATCCTTGGTTTACGGCCGATAGTTTAGGAGACATTCCTTGGGTAACGCACGCAACATCGCCTTCTGGGTCGTACTGTTCTTGCTGATTCTTGCGCTTTTTAACCTGTTTAGCGGCTCTGGCGGCACGCTTCAGAGTCAGGAACGGACCTATTCCGAATTCGTTTCCGCCGTTGATGACGGCGAGGTGACGCGGGTGACGCTGGATGGGGAACAGATTCGCTACCGGACCAGCGACAACAAAGATTACGTCACGATCAAGCCGGGCGATGCCGAGGTCACGAAGCTTCTGATCGACAAGAACATCCCGGTTCGTGCTGAAAAGCAGCAACAATCGACGTTCCAGTCGTTCCTGATCACGCTTTTGCCCTTCCTGCTGCTTATCGGGGTCTGGGTCTATTTCATGAATCGGATGCAGGGCGGCGGCAAAGGTGGCGCGATGGGCTTTGGCAAATCCAAGGCCAAGATGCTGACCGAGAAACATGGCCGCGTGACCTTTGACGATGTTGCGGGCATCGACGAGGCCAAGGAAGAATTGGAAGAGATCGTGGAATTCCTGCGCAACCCGCAGAAATTCTCGCGCTTGGGCGGCAAAATCCCCAAGGGCGCGCTGCTGGTTGGCCCTCCGGGCACAGGTAAGACGCTGTTGGCCCGTGCCATCGCAGGCGAGGCGGGTGTACCGTTCTTCACCATTTCGGGTTCGGATTTCGTTGAGATGTTCGTGGGTGTCGGCGCGAGCCGTGTCCGTGACATGTTCGAACAGGCCAAGAAAAATGCTCCTTGCATCGTTTTCATCGACGAGATCGACGCCGTGGGACGCCATCGTGGCGCTGGTTACGGTGGTGGCAACGATGAACGCGAACAAACCCTCAACCAGCTGCTGGTCGAGATGGACGGGTTCGAGGCTAATGAAGGTGTGATCATTCTGGCGGCGACCAACCGCAAGGACGTTCTGGACCCCGCGCTGCTGCGTCCGGGCCGGTTCGACCGCAACGTGACCGTCAGCAATCCCGACATCAAAGGCCGCGAGAAGATCCTGCACGTGCACGCGCGCAAGACGCCTCTGGGTCCCGATGTCGACCTGCGCATCATCGCGCGCGGCTCTCCGGGGTTTTCGGGCGCTGATCTGGCCAACCTCGTGAACGAAGCCGCGTTGATGGCGGCGCGCGTTGGCCGCCGCTTCGTCACCATGGAAGATTTCGAGGAAGCCAAGGACAAGGTGATGATGGGGGCCGAGCGCCGCTCGATGGTTCTGACCGCCGATCAGAAGGAAAAGACCGCTTATCACGAGGCCGGACATGCCGTGGTAGGCTTGGCGCTGCCGGAATGCGACCCGGTCTACAAGGCGACAATCATCCCGCGCGGCGGCGCGCTGGGCATGGTCGTGTCGTTACCTGAGATCGACCGTCTGAACTGGCACAAATCGGAATGTGAGCAGAAGCTGGCGATGACCATGGCGGGCAAAGCCGCTGAAATCATCAAATATGGCGAGGACAATGTCTCGAATGGTCCGGCCGGTGACATCCAGCAGGCCAGCCAATTGTCTCGCGCGATGGTGATGCGCTGGGGCATGTCCGACAAGGTCGGCAATATCGATTATGCCGAAGCGCATGAGGGCTATAGCGGCAACACCGCCGGGTTCTCGGTCTCGGCCCATACCAAGGAACTGATCGAGGAAGAGGTCAAACGCCTGACCCAGGAAGGCTATGAGCGCGCCTATAAGATCCTCACCGAAAAGAGCGAGGAATGGGAGCGTCTGGCGCAGGGGCTACTGGAATATGAAACCCTGACCGGCGAAGAAATCGCGCGCGTCATGCGGGGCGAACCGCCCACTTCGGAGGATGACGAGGGCGACACACCGGATCAGGGCAGCGCACCCAGCGTGACTGCGATCCCAAAAACCAAACCCAAATCCACACCGCCCGAAGGGGGCATGGAGCCGGAACCGACAACCTGAGCCATTCATCCGGTGCAGAATTTGCGACGCGGCTGGTGCTGCGTCGCTTTTTCGTTACCTTTGTGAACTTCTTGTCAACGTGCCATTGCACGGCTTATGGGCCGTCCCTAGATTGTGACGACTTTGCTAACCCCCACCCAATCCGGAAGGACGCCCGTACTATGGCGACACTGAATGATCACAGCAGCTTTTCTCAGCCCGTACGGGGCGGTGGCACCTTGCTGCCGTTCTGGATTGCCGGTCTGATCGTCGCTGCATTCTTGTCATTCGACATCGGGCTTTCCCATGGGCTGAAATCGGTGACCAGTGAAGGTGGGCCGATCGAAACGGCTTCGGCTCTGTTGTGGGGTTATGCTGCGCTGTCACTGATCTGGGTCGCGCCGGGCATTGCGCTGGGGCGCGGCTGGCATTTTATCCTGTTGTTTTTGCTTTTTGCTGCGCGCGAACTGGATATGGACAAGGCCTATCTTAGTGAGGGCATCCTGAAAGCGCGTCTTTATACTGGTGACGCGCCACTTGGCGAAAAGCTGATCGGGCTAATGGTGATCGCGCTGATCCTGAGCGTCGTGATCCGCATGCTGCGAGAAAATCTGGGCGATTGGCTGCGCGCTCTGCGGCAGGGATCGACCTGGGCTTTGGCGGCGGGCGGGGCTTTGTCGCTGGCAATTGTGTCCAAGACCGTCGACGGCGCAGGCCGTAAACTGGCGCCGCTGGGCATTGATCTGAGTCATACGCTCGACACAGGGTTGGGTATGGCCGAAGAATGGATGGAGCTGGGTTTTGTCCTGCTGGCTATTCTTGCTGTTTGCCTCTGGGCGCGCGGCCGGACGGAGTTTGGCCCAACCCCCTGAGGCGCGCTTTTTGTTGCCAAACCCGGACGAGGCTTCAAACTGAACCCGCGTTAGCACAAAAAGCGGAGATTCGGGATGCCGGTTCTGAAAGAAAGTGGCTATGCGGGCGAAGTGATCTGGCTGGGCCATGTCGCAGCGGGCGGCTCTTTGCGGGCGCAGCCAGTCGATCACCTCAATCTCGGCTTTGCTGGGCTGTCGGATGAACGACATGGCGGCACCAACCGGGCGTCCTGCTCGCGTGTGCGCAACCTCTATCCCGAGGGCACCGAGATCCGCAATGTCCGGCAATTGACGATCCTGTCCGACGAAGAAATCGACGCCATCGCGCAGGGCATGGGGCTGGCGCAGCTCGATCCGGCGTTGCTGGGGGCCAATGTGGTGATCCGTGGCATTCCCGATTTCACCCATATCCCGCCGTCCTCGCGGCTGCAGGGGCCATCGGGCCTGGTGCTGACCGTGGACATGGAGAATCGCCCCTGCATCCTGCCCGGAAAAGAGATCGAAACCGTGTCGCCGGGTCACGGGGCCGGTTTCAAACCGGCCGCACAGGATCGGCGCGGGATCACTGCCTGGGTCGAACGACCCGGCGGTCTGGCGCTAGGGGATCGGCTGGTACATTTTCAGCCCGATCAACTTGGCTGGGCGCCCTGAAGGTCCGAAAAACCCGCCCGGTTTCCGATTTGAAACAGCTCATTTCAAGCTACGCCGCTTCGCGACAAGAAAGTGTCGGAATTCCTATCTTTGTCGAAGCGACGTAACGTTAGGAGTGTCGCAGGGCCGTCAGCGTATGCGTCGGCATGCATTGCATTCTAGCAGGGATCGTCGTCAATGAGCTACAAGTCCGATATTGAGATTGCCCGTGAGGCAACGAAGAAACCCATTCTGGAGATTGGCGAGAGGCTTGGAATTTCCAGCGATGATCTGCTGCCTTATGGCCATGACAAGGCGAAGGTGAGCCAGGATTTCATC
>NZ_JBGOSH010000007.1:0-251668 GCF_041537925.1 Ruegeria hyattellae
CGCCGTCGATCTGGTCATACGCCTTGAAGTCACCAAAATACTTGGTGATCGCTGCGGTCAGCGTCGTCTTGCCGTGGTCAACGTGGCCAATCGTGCCAATGTTCACATGCGGCTTGTTACGCTCAAACTTTTCCTTTGCCATGATGGCCTCCTTTTTCGGGAATGAAGGGAGCCCGGCACCCGAGCTCCCTCAAATCTTCGCTTATGCGTATTTGGCCTGGATCTCGTCCGAGATGTTCTGCGGAACCGGATCGTAGTGGTCAAACTGCATGGTGAACTGGGCGCGGCCCGACGACATCGAACGCAGGGTGTTGATGTAGCCGAACATGTTGGCCAGCGGAACAAACGCGTCGATTGCGATTGCGTTGCCGCGGTTTTCCTGACCCGAAACCTGACCCCGACGCGATGTCAGGTCACCGATGATACCACCGGTATATTCTTCAGGCGTGATCACTTCGACCTTCATGATCGGTTCCAGCAGCTTCGCACCCGCTTTGCGCATACCTTCGCGCATACCCATGCGAGCGGCGATTTCAAAGGCAAGGACAGAGGAGTCCACGTCGTGGAATTTACCCTCGATCAGCGCAACCTTGAAGTCGATCACGGGGAAGCCGGCCAGCGGGCCGCTATCCATGACGGATCTGATCCCTTTTTCGACACCTGGAATGTATTCCTTGGGCACCGAACCACCAACAACGCGAGATTCGAACGAATAGCCTTCGCCCGGCTCTGTTGGGGTGATGATCATCTTCACTTCGGCGAACTGACCCGAACCACCCGACTGTTTCTTGTGGGTGTAAACAATCTCGGCTTCGCGGCTGACAGTCTCACGGTATGCCACCTGAGGCGCGCCGATGTTGGCCTCGACCTTGAACTCACGCTTCAGGCGATCCACCAGGATGTCCAGATGAAGTTCGCCCATGCCCTTCATGATGGTCTGACCGCTTTCGAGGTCGGTTTCCACCCGGAAGGACGGGTCTTCGGCGGCCAAACGGCCCAGACCCTGGCTCATCTTCTCCTGGTCGGCCTTTGTTTTCGGCTCAACCGCGATCTCGATCACCGGATCGGGGAAGGTCATGGTTTCCAGAACCACCGGATCGCCGGTCGAGCACAGGGTGTCGCCCGTGGTGGTGTCTTTCAGACCCGCCAGCGCGATGATGTCGCCCGCGAAGGCTTCCGTGATTTCCTCACGGTCGTTCGAGTGCATCATCATCATCCGGCCGATGCGCTCTTTCTTGCCCTTGGTCGAGTTCAGAAGCGTGTCGCCCTTCGACAGGGTACCCGAGTAGATGCGGGTGAAGGTCAGCGAGCCGACAAAGGGGTCGTTCATGATTTTGAACGCCAGGCCCGAGAACGCCATTTCATCATCCGCACGGCGGGCGATGTCACGGGTTTCCGTCTCGTCACCGGGTTTGAAGCCCATGTAGTCGACAACGTCCAGCGGGCTGGGCAGATAGTCGATCACGGCATTGAGCAGCGGCTGAACACCTTTGTTCTTGAAAGCAGAGCCCCCCAGAACCGGCACGAACGCGATTTCCAGCGTGCCCTTGCGCAGCAGGGCGCGCAGGGTCGGCACGTCGGGCTCGTTGCCTTCAAGGTATTCCATCATTGCGTCGTCGTCCATTTCGACGGCCGCTTCGATCATCTTACCGCGCCATTCGTCAGCCATGTCCTTCAGGCTGTCACGAATCGGAGCTTTGACCCAGGATGCACCCAGATCTTCGCCCTGCCACAGCCATTCTTCCATGGTGACCAGATCGACCAGACCTTCCAACTCGGTTTCGGCACCGATCGGAATGCCAACCGGAACGGCGCGGGCGCCGGTGCGGTCTTCGATCATCTCAACGCAGTTGAAAAAGTCGGCGCCGATCTTGTCCATCTTGTTGACGAACACCATGCGCGGAACCTTGTAGCGGTCAGCCTGACGCCACACGGTTTCGGTCTGCGGCTCAACACCGGCATTGGCGTCCAGAACACAGACAGCACCGTCGAGAACCGCCAGCGAACGCTCGACTTCGATAGTGAAGTCAACGTGGCCGGGAGTGTCGATGATGTTCAGGCGATGCTTGGGCGAGTCGGCGGTTTCACCGTCTTCGGTGCGTTCCCAGAAGGTGGTGGTTGCAGCCGAGGTGATGGTGATGCCGCGTTCCTGCTCCTGCTCCATCCAGTCCATGGTGGCTGCACCGTCATGCACCTCACCGATGTTGTGGGATTTGCCGGTGTAATACAGGATACGTTCGGAGCAGGTGGTCTTGCCTGCATCGATATGCGCCATGATACCGAAGTTGCGGTAATGGTTCAGTGTATATTCGCGTGCCATAGGTCTCAGGTCCTCTGGATTACCAGCGATAATGGCTGAAGGCTTTGTTCGCCTCGGCCATCTTGTGAGTGTCTTCGCGCTTTTTCACGGCGGTACCGCGCGACTGAACTGCGTCCATCAGTTCACCGGCAAGGCGTTCTTCCATCGTGTTTTCGTTGCGATTGCGCGACGCGGTGATCAGCCAGCGGATGGCCAGCGCTTCGCGGCGCTCGGGGCGCACTTCGACGGGCACCTGATAGGTGGCACCACCCACACGGCGCGAGCGAACTTCGACGCTGGGTTTGATGTTGTCGAGTGCTTCGTGGAACACTTCAACGGGGGCGCGCTTGATCTTGGTCTCAACGCGATCCAGCGCGTTGTAGACGATACGCTCTGCGACCGACTTCTTGCCGTCGATCATCAGGTTGTTCATGAATTTGCTCAGCACCTTGTCGCCAAATTTGGCGTCGGGCAGGATTTCGCGCTTCTCGGCGGCGTGACGACGTGACATATCAGCCTCTCCTTCTTACTTGGGACGCTTTGCGCCGTATTTCGAACGACGCTGCTTACGGTCTTTGACGCCCTGGGTATCCAGAACACCGCGCAGGATGTGGTAACGCACACCGGGAAGGTCTTTCACACGACCGCCACGGATCAGAACAACCGAGTGTTCCTGCAGGTTGTGGCTCTCACCGGGGATGTACGAGATCACCTCGAACCCGTTGGTCAGGCGCACCTTGGCAACCTTCCGCATGGCCGAGTTCGGCTTCTTCGGTGTGGTGGTGTAGACCCGGGTGCAGACGCCGCGTTTCTGCGGGCACTGTTCCAGGTGCATGGATTTCGAGCGTTTTATTTTCGGCTGCCGCGGCTTGCGGATCAGCTGTTGGATCGTTGGCATTCCGGTTCTTTCCCCGTTTCGCAACACATGTGACATGCACGCGCGTCGCGTGCGGTTTCAATTCGCTGCACTCATGCGTCCACAAGCGCAAAATCCGCGAACGTTCCCATTCCGAGGTGAACGTCGCGGTTGGATATCAGAGGGCGCGAACTGCAAAATTGTCCGGGCCTTGACCACTTCATCTATGAAGTCGGCAGTGGGGCGACCCCCGATGCCGAGATAGCGGGCGTATAGGAGGAGTCGCCGGTGGTGTCAACAGTGGGTCCGATACCCGCCCCGCCAGTGCACCTGCGAGGCCCGTTTCGCAACTGGTGGAGCCACGACCTTTTGGACAGCAAGGAACGCAGGCATAGTCCGCCGGACATACAATTTTATGTAACAGGGATACAATGCAAGCGATCGGCGTTTGCCGTTTTTTCTAGCCCACACCCGGCGGCTTTCAGGTCGCACGCGAGATGATCGAGGACCGTATCCACTACCTTTTTGCGCCAGGCCGGCTGGAAGAACGATTTCGATTTTTTTTGAAATTGTCGCCCTGCCCTGCCTGCGTCATCAGACGGATGCGGAGTTCGACCTGGTCATCGTAATCGGAGACAGCCTGCCGAAGCATCCTCGGGACAGGCTGCACGATCTTACCAGCGATATGCCACAGGTTCAGATCATCTCTCATCCGCCGGGAAAGCACCGTACCATAATGCAAGACGTGCTGAATGCTGAGCGAAAGGACCCGTCGCAACCTTGTTTGCAGTTTCGCCATGGCGACGACGATGCCGTCTCGGTCAACTTCATCGAACGTCTCAGATCCGCCGTGGAAGAATGCGAGGGGCTGGTGCGGGAAAACCTGACGGTTGCGTTCGAGTGCAATCGCGGCTTTGTCGCCGAGCTTGGCCCGCAGGGTGTCTCAGCCACCGGTATGTTCAGACCTTTCCTTGCGGTAGCGCTGGAGAAGTAGGTTGCGGGGAAATGTAAGACAACAGTCATGTATTGCTCGCATTCGACGATGGATCGCGTCATGCCAACGGTCAGCTATACGGATCGGCCGATGTGGGTGCGCGCACATAGCGGCTACAATGATTCCCGCCAGAAGCTGGTAAAGCCGGTGCCGGTCACGCCCCTGACCCTCGAGCAGGAAGTGGAATTCTCCATGAGATTCGCTGCTGACAGCGATCGCGTGCGTCAGGTGTTCGGCGGATTCTGAGCACGCCGCTCTCTGGCCAATGCAAAAAGGCCCGACGCGACAATCAACCCGCCGCCCAGCACCGTGACCGGATCGGGCCAGTCGCCGAACACAGCCCATCCCAGAGCCAAGGCCCAGATCAACCCCGAATAGCGAAAGGGTGCCACAAAACCCACATCGCCCACACGCATCACCAGCACGCTGCACAGGTAACCCAGCAGGACGAAGACCGAGGCCGCAAGGATCAGCCCCGCCAGCGGTAGGGTCACCGGCACCCAGGGCTCGGTCAGTGAGGCAATCCCTGCCGCAATCGTCACCATCACCGCAGTAGCAAATGTTACCATCATCGAGGGCACCTGAGCGGACATGCGGCGCGTGACCAGATCACGAAGGGTGATCAGCGCCACCGCCAGCAGCGCGAAATAGCTGTGATAGGTAAATCCCTCTGCCCCCGGGCGCACGATCAGGAGCATACCGCAGAACCCGACCGCAATGGCCAGCATCCGCCGCCAGCCCACAGGCTCGCGAAAGAACAGCGCAGCCCCCAGCGTCACGGTGAGCGGCAGCGCCTGCAGCACAGCCGTCACATTGGCGAGTGGCATATGAAGAAGGGCGTTCAGAAAGAAATAGGTGACGGCCACCTCGCTGAAACAGCGGATCAATACCAGCATCCGGTCGTGCACGGGGAAACGCAGGTGAAACAGGCCCAGCCGCCGTGCCAGAAGAAAGATGAACAGGCAGGTCAGCACCCCGCGCAGCACTACGATCTGAAAGAGCGGCAACGCCGTGCCAAGATATTTGATGACCGCGTCGTTGAGCGTGAACCCGGCCATGCTGCCGCACATAAGCACTGCACCACGCAAGTTTGGCGACAGCCTCACTTTCTCAGCGTGCGCGCATTCCGGCGCAGGTTTCTGTTGTGTCATTGTCGCGCCCGTCACGTTTGAAGCTTCGCTAGGGCGGATGCGGGTTCGCGTCAACAGCCTGAGCCATGTCCCGTTCCGCAGCCATGCTGTGGCAAGGCTATCCGCGTGGCGTTTTAAGTGCGACACTTGCCGGGTATAGGTAATCCCGACCCCGCGTCTGACGGGCATCGGGGATTTCGATGACCAGACCATGTCTCAAAGGGCTTCAGTGAGCGACTTCGTCCCATCCGATTCCGATCAGCCTCGTGCTACCGAGCGAGCCGGATCATCCGGCTCCTACGGGGTCTGGACCTGCACGGCGCTTGTGGTCGGCAATATCGTGGGCTCTGGCTTCTTTCTGGCTCCGGCGGCGCTGGCGCCCTACGGGGCGGTGGCGCTGATCGCCTGGGGCGTGGTTTCGATCGGGGCGCTGTGCCTGGGGCTGGTCTTTGCCCGGCTCAGCCGCATCGCGCCCGAGACCGGCGGTCCCTATGCCTATGTGCGTCTGGGCTTTGGGGATTTCGCCGGGTTTCTGGTTGCCTGGCTCTACTGGATCTCGATCTGGATCTCGCTGCCCGCCATCGCCTTGGGCGCGACCGATTACCTGCATTTCTTCTTTCCCGCGCTGCAAGGCAAAACCTATGCCAATTCCGCCCTGGCGATGGCAATGATCCTGGCCGTCGGGCTGCTGAATCTAAAGGGCACCAAAGAGGTCGGTATGGTCCAGTTGATCATCGTCAGCGTCAAACTGGTTCCATTCCTTGCCGTGGCTTTCATCGGATTGTTCTGGGTGGACTGGAGCCACTTTGCCCCGATCAACCCGACGCCGATGTCCTTTTTCATGGCCTTTGCCGCCACCACACCCTTCATCATGTATGCTTTCATCGGGCTGGAAACGGCGACCGTCCCGGCGGGCGAAGTCAGGAACCCGCGCCGGACCATCGCCATTGCTACCATCGCCGGGGTCCTGCTGGCCGCCGCGCTCTATACCTTTGGGACCATGTCGGTGATGGGGGTGATGTCACGCACGGCGCTGGAGCAATCCAACGCCCCCTTCGCCGACGCCGCTGAGGTGATGTGGGGCAACTGGGCCGGCTACATGGTCGCAGCCGCCGCGATCCTGTCCTCGATCGCCGCGCTCAATGGCTGGACATTGGTGATGGCGCAGGTGCCTCTGGCCGCCGCGCGCCATGGGCTGCTGCCCAGGGCCTTTGCCGAGCTCAGCGCCAATGGCGTCCCGGCCAAGGGCATCTTGATCTCGATGTCGCTGTCGATTGTGGTGCTGCTGCTGCAATCCACCGGGTCCAAGACCCTGCTGGCCGCCTATGAGTTCATCATCCAGCTGTCTATCGTCACCGACATGGCGCCTTATGTGTTCTGCTGCGTGGTCGAAGGGCTGATTCTGATGTCGCTGGGCAGGCGCATCGGCTTTCTGCGCCCGCTGACCTATCTGCCGGTCGCCATTATCGGGTTCGGCTTTTCGATGTTGACGATCTTCGGCGCGGGCGCCGAGCCGGTGATGTGGGCGTTTCTTCTGATGCTGGCCGGATTGCCGGTCTATGTGACGATCCGCCTGCGGCGCAGCGACCCGGAACTCTGATCAAACTAAACCCGGCTGCGAAAACTGTCAGCGGCAGCTAAACGTATACAGCGACCCGGTACCGCTCGCATCAGCCGAAATGAATCGCGCATTCTGGCACAGGTCCTTGGCCATCTCGGCCATTGCGACCGGCGGGCGCGCGCCCTGCCCCGAGGTCAGCGGGCCGCTGATAACCACGGTATTGCCGTCATAGGACTGCACCCGCCCCGTTCTCGCATCCGAGAACCCGGAACAGCCGGCGACGGCCAGAAGTCCGGCAGCGATAACAAAACGGTTCATCCCAAATCTCCTATCGGCCTGTTCACTGAAGCCTAGCATCGTCGCGGGATGCTGCAAGGGTTTGATCACAAACGCGACTATCGCTGCGAACCTGTTCCCTATCCGCCGCGCAGGCGCTGCATGAGGTAGATTTCGTTTTCCGCCCCGACAGGTGCGGTCAGATCGCTGGCCATGATCCGTCCATCCACCGACACCGACACGCCCGCATCAATCGGTCCCTGCAGTGCGGGATGCTGACGCACCAGCGCGCGCAGCATCTCTGCGATGGTGGAGGCCTCGACCTCCACCACGGCCTGCCCGCCAGTCAGGGCGCGCAGCCCGGACCAGAGATGGACCTTAACCGTCACGGGCCTTCAGCGCCGCCAGAATACGCGGCGGTGACATCGGCAGATCGCGCATCCGCACACCCGCCGCATTGGACACCGCATTGGCGATTGCCGCCAGCGGCGGCACAATTCCGGTTTCGCCCACGCCGCGCACGCCGAAGGGATGGCCAGGGTTTGGCACCTCGACGATGACCGTGTCGATCATCGGCAGGTCGGAGGCGACGGGGATGCGGTAGTCGAGGAAGATCGAGTTCTGCAGCCGCCCGTCCTCGCCATAGATATATTCCTCGTTCAGCGCCCATCCGATGCCCTGCGCGGCACCGCCCTGATACTGGCCCTCCACGTAGGTCGGGTGGATCGCCTTGCCCGCATCCTGAATAACCGTGTAGCGGGTGATCGCGGTCTTGCCGGTTTCCGGGTCCACCTCGGCATCAACGATATGGGTGCCAAAGGACACGCCTGCGCCTTCCGGTGTTGCCTCGAAATGGCCCGAGATCGGCCCGCCGGTCGCGCCCATATTGGCGGTGATGTCGGCAAGCGGCAGCGGGTCGAAATCGCCCGCGTTCGGCCCCGATGGCACTGCACAGCCATCTTCCCATTTCACCGCATCCTCCGGGATGCCCCATTTGGCCGCCGCCCGTGCGCAGAGCCGTTCGACCGCGTGCCTGGCTGCCTTGATCGTAGCCAGGCCGCTTGCATAGGTCACCCGGCTGCCATGGCTCACGTCGTTGTAACCCAGCGTTGCGGTGTCCGCGACAGTCACGCGGATATTCTCATAAGGGATACCCAGCACCTCGGCTGCCATCAGCGCCATCGAGGCGCGCGAGCCGCCGATATCGGGTGTGCCGACCATCAATTGTGCCGAGCCATCCTCGGACAGAGCCAGCGACACCGAGGTCTCGCCGCCATGGTTAAACCAGAAGCCGCAGGAGATCCCGCGCCCCTGCCCCGGCTTCAGCGGGGCTGCATAGTGCGGATGCGCCTTGGCTTCTTCCAGCGTTTTTACCAAACCAATCTGATCGTAGGTCGGGCCATAGCTGGCCTTGCTGCCGTCATGCGCGGCGTTTTTCAGACGAACCTCAACCGGGTCCAGCCCAAGCTGGTTGCACAGCTCGTCCAGCACCGATTCAACCGCAAACGCCCCCATCGGCGCGCCCGGCGCACGGTAGGCGGCCTGTTTCGGGCGGTTGGCCATCACATCATAGCCCACCTGCCGCACATTGGTCAGGTTGTATGGTGCAAAGGCGCACATGGCAGTCATGTCGCCCGGCGCGCCGGGAAAGGCCCCGCCTTGCAGGCGGAAGATGCCCTCGGCAGCGATAATCGTCCCGTCCTTCTTCATGCCGATCTTGATATCCATCGACGCCGAAGAGGTCGGACCGGTGGCGCGGAACACCTCGGACCGGCTCATCACGATTTTGACTGGACGGTTGGCCTTGCGGCTGAGCGCCAGCGCCACCGGCTCGATAAAGACGGTGGTCTTGCCGCCAAACCCGCCGCCAATCTCGGAGGCTGTCACGCGCAGTTGCGCGGTCTCGATCCCCAGAAGCGCGGCGCAGGTTTTCTGCGCGATCCAGTGGCCTTGCGTCGTGCACCAAAGCTCACCCTTGCCGTCGGCGCCAAGCTGGGCAAGACAAGCATGCGGCTCGATATAGCCCTGATGGGTGGCCTCGGTGGTAAAGCTGTCCTCGACCACCAGATCGGCCTCGGCAAACCCGGCCTCGACTTCGCCGTGCCCGCTTTCGTGATAGCGCACGACGTTAGGGTGCATGCCCTCGGGCACCGAGTAATCGGCGGCCCCCTCGCGGATCACCGGCGCGTCTGTCGCCATCGCCTTGTCCACTTCGGTGACATGGGGCAGCACCTCGTAGTCGACCTCGATCAGCTTGAGCGCATCGCGCGCCGCCAGCGCCGAGGTCGCGGCCACGGCCGCCACCGCATGCCCGTCATAGAGCGCCTTGTCGCCCGCCATGACGTTTTCCAGCACATTCCAGAACTCGCCCTCGAGCCCGGGTTTGAACGGCACCTTGTCGGAAAAATCGGCGCGAGTGACCACCGCTTTGACATCCGCATGCGCTTCAGCCTTCGAGGCGTCGATCTTCACGATCCTTGCATGGGCGTAGGGCGAGCGCAGGATCGCGCCGTGCAGCATTCCCGCCGCCGAGACATCCGCGCCGAATTTCGCGCGGCCGGTGACCTTGTCCAGCCCGTCGGGGCGGTCGGGGCGTGTGCCCACGAATTTGAAAACCGATTTTTGATCGTCGAGTGCCATTACGAAGCCTCCCGCATGTCCGCCGCCGTGTCCATCACGGCGCGGATGATCTTGTCATATCCGGTGCAGCGGCAGAGATTGCCAGCCAGCCAGTACCGGGCCTCTTCTTCGGTGGGATCGGGGTTCTTTTCCAGCAGCGCCTTGGCCGCGACCAGAACCCCCGGTGTACAGATCCCGCATTGCAGCGCGGCATATTCAATGAATTTCTGCTGCAGCGGATGCAACTCTTCGCCATCGGCCATGCCTTCGACAGTGGCGATGTCTTTGCCGTCCGCCTCAACGCCCAGCATCAGGCAGGAGCAGACTAGACGCCCATCGACGGTGACTGAGCAGGCCCCGCAATCGCCGGTGCCGCAGCCTTCCTTGGCGCCGGTCAGGTTCAGCTTGTCGCGCAGACAATCCAGCAGGGTTTCGCGCGGATCGCACAGGAATTCGACGGCGTCCCCATTCACGGTGGTGGATACGTGCAGTTTGCTCATTGCTGGTCTCCCTTTGCGCGCCCATAGGCGATTTTCGCCGCGCGCTTGGCCAGAACCCCGGCCACCTCAGTACGGAACGCGATGGTGCCGCGCTTGTCATCAATCGGATTGCAAGCCGCCGAGGCCGCCAACGCCAACGCCTCGAGCGCTGCGTCATCCAGTTTGGTGCCAATGATCGCGTTGGCGCAATCTTCGACCAGCAGCACGGTAGGTGCCACTGCGCCCAGCGACACCCGCGCCTCGGTCACCGTATCGCCTTCCAGCCGAAGGCTAACACCGCAGCCAACCACGGCGATGTCCATCTCGGTGCGCGGGATGAAGCGCAGATAGGCATCGCCGCCATGCAGCCCGCGCGGCGGAATGTTTACCGCCGATATCACTTCGCCCTTCGCCAGCGAGGTCCTGCCGGGTCCGGTTGGAATATCCTCGACCAGCACGACCCGCTCTCCATCCGCGCCAGTGACCGTGACGGTTACCTCCGCCGCGATCATCGCCGGCACCGAATCCGCCGCCGGAGACCCGTTGCACAGGTTCCCAACAAGCGTCGCGCGCCCCTGCACCTGGGTCGATCCGATCAGGTCCATCGCCTCGACGATGCCGGGCCAGTCCCGGCCCAAAGCGCCATGTTCACTCATCTCGGCACCTGTGACGGCGACCCCAAGGGTCCAGCCGCCCTCGGGCGTACGGGTAATGGCGCTGACGCCGTCGATTTTCTTGATGTCGATCAGCAGGTCGGGCGTCACCATGTCTGACCGCAACTGCACCAGAACATCGGTCCCGCCTGCGAGGAAACGGGTGATGCCTGTGGCTGATGCAGCCAGTGCCGAGGCTTCGGTGAAACTGGCAGGGCTGTGATAATCCATCTATCTACCTCGCATGTCCTGAAATGAGAGTCGCTGGGCTTTTGCCGGGACGTTAGTGCAGCAACCAGCCCTCGTCCATCATCAGAACACCGGAAAATCGCACCCTCAGAGTGGTTTTTTGTCAGACGCTATCAGCTCGAGCGCCAAAATCGACCGCGCCACCGGTTGCCCGCGCACCTTTGGCCACCCGAACCGACCTCTCAGCCTGTCGGAGCCGATAAAATCCCGACGATCTTGTCGAGGATCGCCTGATTGTCGGCAACAAACTGTTGTCCGGTCTTGCGGATGGTTGCGAGGCCTGCTGGCGAGGGGTCGAACTCATTCACTTCAGCGGGCTCCTCTGGGGTGAGAATGAAGGCCTGTAGGTCAATCGTCGAGTCAAAGCCCGAATGGCGCTTGAGCGCATGCGCGCTGACGCTTGCCTCGCCCCGGAACACCATGCGCATCATCGGTTTGAACCACTGGAGCAAGCCGCCCTGCTCGGCGATCTCGCCCGAGATCGATTGATTTCTGACGGTGCCGAGAGACACGACCACGAAATCCTCAGCCTCAGGCAAGTGGGTGCGGGCATGCAGATAGGCTATTTCGCCAGGAGCATTCAGGATCATCGCCGGATCGCTGACGAAATGCCCGTCCGCATGGGCACCGGAAAAGACGATGGCGGGGAAATAGATCGGCGCGCTTGTGACCCCGGTCACCAGCGAACGCAGATACATGTTGCCCTCGACCCCATCCCAGTTGCGAAATACCGTCAGCCCATTGCTCTGCTGCGAAAAGGCCGGAAACATGGCCGGGCGCAACAGATCGTTGAACTGCCCGTCACCAAGCAACCTGTTTGCCACCTCGATCCGTCCTTTGTTGCGGATCAGCGGGCCGAACAGCCCGCCCCCGGTCAGGATCTTGTGGTAGAGCGGTGTTTTCAGCACATCGGCACCAAAGCGCGTATAGGCGTCGATTGCCTCTGCGGCAGTCATCGGTTCGCCGGTGTCCGGATCGGGATAGAACAACAATGCGCTGATGACGGCCCCGGTCGACGCGCCCGCCACGAAATCGAACATCTCGTAGATACGCTTGCCGGATTTCTCTTCGATCGCCTTGAGAACCTCAAGCTCGGCAAGGCCGAACATCGCACCGCCTTCCAGCGCCAGAATGCGCGCGCGCTTGGGATGATCGGTTTGCCAGACGGCCGGCGCGCTGAACGCCTCCGCCTCGGGCCAGCCATCGACCTCGATCTCGTATTCTACAAGATGGCGGTTATAGACAAGCGCGCTCAGCCCATAGAGCAGAATTGCCGCAAACAAACAGAGTGTTGCGATCCCGGAGATCTGAATCAGACGGCGCATGTCCCCTCCTGCGTGAACAACCTCAAATTGTTCAAATCACAGCGCGCCTGCCAAGTCGCATTTTTTGAAACGTCACTTTTTTGCACCAGAAGGGGCAATGATGCGGTCCGACGGCGGATATCACCCGTCCAGCAGGGCCTGCAGCAGAGGGGCATTGGGGCGTCGCAGCCCTTCGATCACCGAGAAATGGTCCTGACCTTGCTCAAAAACATTCGGTGCCTGCCAGTTTTCCGCGATTAACCGGGTCTGGCGGACCAGTTCGGGCCTCTCGAGCGCACCCACCCAGAACCGGGCTTGCACACCTTTGGGCGGATGAAGCAGCGCTGGGCTTTCGGCCTCGGCCTCTGCCGCATCCAGCCCCAGCACGTCGTTCATGCGTGTGTGCAGCAATGGGCGCAGATCATGGATGCCGCTGACCGACAGCACACGCTCCAGTCGCGCAGTCACCATGCTATCGGCGCAGGCCAGACGCGAGACCAGATGGCCGCCCGCCGAATGCCCGATCAATCGCACCGGCCCCGCGACCCGTCCAGCGGCGACATTCACTGCCGCAGTCAATTCTTGTGCGATCGCGGTCAGGCGTGCCTCGGGCGCGAGCGTGTAGCTGGGGATCGCCATCGCCCATCCGCGCGACAGAGCGCCGTGGGCCAGATGCGACCAGTAGCTCTTGTCGAGTTTGTGCCAGTAGCCGCCATGGACAAAGACAACCAGCCCCGCGCAGGCACCCAGTGGTCGAAAGATGTCCATGCGATTGCGCGGCCCGTCGCCATAGGCAATGTCGATCTCGCCGCGCCGGGCGCGAAACGCTGCCGCTTCGTCTGCCCAGCGCGCGGGCAGCGCCGCAGACCCCGGCACATAGCTGGAATTATCAAAGGCGTCGTCCCAGTCGATCATGCATTTCTCCCTGTGCCGTGGAACCGTAGAGCGGCACCGATGCGGGGCCAAGGGCGAATGGCCTGCGCTCAGAGATCGATCTCGACCACCCCGCCGGGCTCGGCCGCACGGGACTGGCACAGGATGATCGCCCCGTCGCGCTGCTTGGCCGACAGCACAAAATCGCGATGCTCGACCGCGCCCGAGATCAGCCCGCATTTGCACACCCCGCAGATGCCGTCGGAACATTTCACATCCACATGAATGCCATTCTCGACCAAGACCTGCGC
Organism: Ruegeria hyattellae; assembly: GCF_041537925.1. Classification (NCBI taxonomy): domain Bacteria; kingdom Pseudomonadati; phylum Pseudomonadota; class Alphaproteobacteria; order Rhodobacterales; family Roseobacteraceae; genus Ruegeria; species Ruegeria hyattellae. The sequence continues at coordinate 13,605 of NZ_JBGOSH010000007.1, forward strand.
GGCATCCTTGTCCTGTGGCACAATGAATTCCCGTCCCGATCGGGCCAGTTTCAGGGTGAAATCGTGGTTCTCATATTCCGGTTGTTCCGGGACCGAGAAATATTCCAGATGCCGCGCCTCTTCGGGGAAACCCTGCGCCTCGGCGGCCTGCATCACCGCCTCCATGTAACGGTCCGGCCCGCAGGTATAGACATGCCAACCGGGTTGATATCCGGACAGGATCGCGCTCAGGTCCGCCCGCGTGTCCTCATCCGAGATATGCAATTGCACATGATCCGCCCAGGGGGCTGCGGCCAGATCGTCCAGATAGCCCGCAGCCTGCCGTGAGCTGGCCGAGTAGTGCAGGTCAAACGCCGCGCCCAAATCGTGCAGGCGGTTGGCAAAGGCGATCATCGGCGTGATGCCGATGCCACCTCCCATCAGGAAAGTCCGCGTGGCCGTCTCGTCCAGCTCGAAATGGTTGATTGGTTTCGAGATGAAGACCTTGCGTCCCTCATCGAAAATCCGGTGCAGCAGCGCCGATCCGCCCCGGCCATCTTCCTCGCGAAGCACACCGATCTGGTAAGTCGACCGGTTCGAGGGATCGCCCGACATCGAGTACTGGCGCAAGTACTCAGGCGCGACCAGCACGTCCAGATGCGCCCCGGCGGACCAGTCCGGCAGCGGCGCGCCATCCAGAGCCGAGAACTCGTATTTGGTCACGTCAACGCTCATCTTGTGCACTTTGGACAACGCGACCTGCATGACCGGGGCATCGCCATCAATGGTGTAGCGATGGACGGGTGTGGTGTCGCCACTGGCCAGCCGCGCCTTGTAGTCATCGGCACTGATCAGGGCCTCATAGGCGGCGATCCCGGCCTCGCGGTCCATCGGGAAGGGATAGGGCCAGGGATGCGGCGCCAGCGGTGCGGGATAGACCGCCAGCGTCTGATCCTCGAATTTCAGGTCCAGATCGGTCTGCAACCCGCGCCGGTTCAGTGGGTGTTCCGACGGACGAAACGCGCCATCTGCACCCCGTTCGATATCCCACCACCATTTCTTGGTGTCATTCAGCGCGCCGTTGCCCACCGCATCGTCCAGCTTTGCCAGTGCGGGCGCTGCAGAGGGGATGTTCATCGCTGCCCAGCGGAAGGGTCGTTCCGAGAATATCCCCTCGAGGTTCCAAGGACAGGTCTTCATGCAGCGCCCGCACATGGCGCCGCCGGGGGTGGTGATCCGGTAGGTGGCGCATTTCTGGCTGTCGGATTTCCAGATTTCATAGCCATTGAACATCCGCTTCGGCCCGGCGGTGATCGCGCCCGAGGGGCATTCACGGGCGCATTTGTTGCAGCTCTCGCAGAATTGCTGCAAACCAAAGTCGATGGGCCTGTCATGGGTTATCGGCATATCGGTGGTCACCGCACCCGATTTCAGCCGCGGCCCCAGATAGGGGTTCAGGATCACCTCGCCGATCCTGCTGACTTCGCCCAGCCCGCTGAGCAGCAGCAGCGGCGGTTGCAGCACTTCGCCATCCATCACCGTATGCGCCCTTGCCTTGTAGCCCAGATTGCGGATCTGCTGGGCGATCACGCCGCCCAGAAGCGAGAACCGCAGATAGGCGCGCATGGACTGGCTGACCGCGATCCAGTCGTCGCCGCTGGACCCTTCCATGGTCTCATAGCCCTGATCGATGATCATGCTGATCGCCTGATCATGGGGCGGCACGATCTCTTCCCCGGTGGCGTCATGCGAATACCATGCCCAGTCAGGGCAACGCGACAGACCCACCGCGTCGGCACCCAGAAAATAGGTGGCCGCCTTGAGATTGGCGGCATTGCGCGCAGCATCGGTGGGCTTTGCCACGCGGGCGCTATCCCCGTCCTGCAACAACACGAACGCCCCCAGTGCCCGCCGCTGCGCCGAGCTTGGGGCGGATTTCATCACGTATTTGCCCCCCTTGGCTCCGTCCTGCAGTGCCTTGCCCATATCGCCGAACAATGCGCGTGCGAACATGTCGGTGCGCTTGGGCACCCGCGCCACGTTGGCCTCGTCGATATAGGTGGTGGGTGTGTCGACGCGTTTCAGATCCTCGAACGGATGCGCCCCGTCCATATAGCGCCGCTTTGCATAAGGATCGCGGTTCAGCGCCGATTTGGCCGAGCGCGTGCCCAGCCACCAGCCCGGACCGTTCACCTTTAGCCAGGGTTGCTCCTCGGCGAGCGGCAGGTCATGGGCCAGAGCCATATCCGTGCTCACCGCCGCCAGACCAAAGCGCGGTCCCAGCCAGGGCGCGTTGAGTTGCCCGTCCTCGACCGCTGCCAGCCCCGCCGCAACGGCCAGCCGGTTAAGGTCGACATCACTTGTGGTCAGGCTATGCGCGCGCGCCGAAAATCCCAGCAGCCGGATATATTGCGCGATCACCACCGCGTTCTCACTGGCCCGCAGACAGGCGCGGTGATCCTGCGCATCGATGATCCAGTCACTGCCCGGTTCGTCCGGTTTCGGGTCGCGGTGATGTTCAAAAAGAAAGACGATGGCGCTGGTATGGCCGTCGATCGAGGTCGGCTCTGCCGTCATCGCCTCTTTCAGATCAGCCATGATCATGTCGATTCCCGAGGCCAGCGTCTTGGTCTGGCGGGTCTTCAGCGCATGGGCCAGCCGGTCAATCTCGGGATTACGGCGCGGGGTGGGCAACACGGCCTCCGGCGCCAGAGGCGCAATGCCCATCATCGACGCATCGTTGAAATAGCCAAAGGCTTTCAGGTGGTTGGACCGTTCAATCGGATCTTCGGGGATGTCCGAGCGCACCGGGTTGGCCGGACCAACCCGGATCGCATCCATCATCGCCTGGAATTCGCCCATGGCGTTGACGATGCTTTCCGGTTGCGCGGGCCTGCTGAAGCTGAGCCCCTCCATTTCGGGGACCTGTTCATAGCCCCCCGGCCCGGACTGGCGCGCCAGCCGCTCCAGCGGGTATGGCCCCATATGCACCGGACGCTTGCGATCCGAAAAGACCCGGAAACCCATCTGATCCTCCTCATGATCCGACGGGTTTACCCCGTCATCGACAGCAAATCTATTCATGTATATTAATAACCGGCATGAATGATTTCGATTTCACTGAGCTCGACGGCAAGGTTCTGCGCTGTTTTCTCACCATACTCGAAGAAAGTTCGGTGTCGAAAGCTGCCGACCGGATGGGCGTCACGCAATCAGCGATGAGCCATACGCTGGGCAAACTGCGCAGGGTGCTGGGCGACCCGCTGTTTGTGCGGTCCGGGCAGGGGTTGATCCCGACAGAGCGGGCGCTGACCTTGAAGGACCCGGTGCAAGGGGTACTCGACCGCCTGAAGGCGCTGACTGATGCGCGCCCGTTCGATCCGCAGCGCGAAGGCATGCAGTTCGCCATTGCAACCAATGACATGCCGCGCGATCTGATCTTTCCCGCACTGCTGCGGGACAGCCTTGCGCAGGGGATCGGATTGCGGCTGGATTTCGTGCCTTCGGGCGTTCCGGACGCTGATCTATTGCGCAGCAACCGCTGCCAGCTGATGCTGACACCGCTACCACCGGATACGCGCGACCTCTATCAGAAACGCCTGCTGAGCAGCCCGATGATGGTCTACTACGACGCAAACCTGCGCGATCCGCCCGCGACATGGGAGGCGTATTGCAACGCTGATCATGTCGCCGTGCGCTTCGCCGACGGGCGCAGTGCGCAAGTCGCGCTGCGCGGGGTCGACCAGGCCCGGATACGCGCACCAGTCGTTACATTGCCCCATTTCAACGCGATCCCTCCTTTTCTGCGCGGAAGTACTTTGATCTCGACCGATACCGCGCTGATGAAACAGGGACCGCTGGCCGGGCTTGACTGCGCACCGCTGCCATTCGACTGCGAACCTGTCTCGATCTATCTGGTCTGGCACGAACGCTCGCAAGCCGATCCCGCGCATCGCTGGCTGCGCAACCGGATCGAAGCGATCGCGCGCGGCCTCGCGGACGCCTCCGTCGGTGGCTGATTGTTGACGATAGTTTTTCTACAACGAGATGCGGGCGGAACTTGTTGGTGGAATCTGCAAGATCGCGTCATCCTGACCGCAGAAAACAAGCGGGAGATTATGACATGACAGACAAGGTAGCCCTGATCTCGGCAGGTGGCAGCGGCATGGGTGCCGATGCCGCACGGCGTCTGGCGGCAGACGGGTTCAAGGTGGGCATCCTGTCCTCCTCGGGCAAAGGCGAGGCACTGGCGCAGGAACTGGGAGGCGTCGGCGTGACCGGTTCGAACCAGTCCAATGACGATCTGCAAAAGCTGGTGGATGCGGCGATGGCCCATTGGGGCCGGGTCGACGTGATGGTCAATTCCGCGGGCCACGGCCCCCGCAACGACGTGCTGGAGCTGAGTGACGAGGACTGGCATCTGGGCATGGAGGTCTATTTCCTCAACGCCGTGCGCCCGTCCCGCCTTGTGACCCCGATCATGCAGGCGCAGGGTGGCGGGTCGATCATCAACATCTCGACCTTCGCCGCGTTCGAGCCTGATCCAGTCTTTCCCACCTCCGGCGTGTTCCGCGCCGGGCTGGCAGCCTTTGCCAAGCTCTATGCGGACCGCTACGCCACCGACAATATCCGCATGAACAACGTGCTGCCCGGTTTCATCGATAGCCTGCCGGAGAAAGAGGAATTCCGCGCCCGCATTCCGATGGGCCGCTATGGCAGCAGCTATGACGAGATCGCCTCGGTCGTGGGGTTCCTCGCCTCCGAGGGCGGCGGTTATATCACCGGGCAGAACATCCGGGTGGATGGCGGCATCACGCGGTCGGTATAAGAACAGGCAGGTCCCAAGGAAAAAAGGCGCTTCGCAGCGCCTTTCATAAGCCCCGTTCGAACGGCCTTCTTACCGCCGCTCACACATCGATCGAGCGCGCGATCAGTTCTTTCATCACCTCGTTGGTGCCGCCATAGATCATCTGCACCCGGCTGTCGGCATAGAGGCGCGCGATCGGGTATTCCATCATGAAGCCATAGCCGCCAAAGAGCTGCAGGCATTCATGCACGACCTCGTTCTGGGTTTCGCTGCCCCAGTATTTCACCATCGAAGCGGTGGCCGCATCCAGTTCGTCCTTTTCTGCCTTGGCGATACAGTCATTGACGAAGCTGCGCAGCAATTCGGCCTTGGTCTTGCACTCGGCCAGCTTGAAGCGGGTGTTCTGGAAATCCATCACCCTCTGCCCAAATGCCTTGCGTTCCTGCACGTATCTGGTGGTCTCGGCGATAGCGAAATCGATCGCGCCCAGCGCCATGATTCCGATGGTCAGACGCTCCCACGGCAATTGCTTCATCAGCTGAAAAAAGCCCTGCCCCTCTTCAGAACCAAGCAGATTGGTCATCGGCACCTTGACGTCCTCGAAGAACAGCTCGGCAGTGTCGTTGCCCTTCATGCCCAGTTTCTTGAGAGGTTGGCCCCGGCGAAACCCTTCGGCACCCTCAGTCTCCATCGCGATCAGCGAGACACCCTTGGCGCCCTGAGACTTGTCGGTCTTGGCGGTGACAATGATCAGATCAGCGGTCTGGCCGTTTGTGATAAAGATCTTCGACCCGTTCAAACGGTAGGAATTGCCATCTTTCTCGGCCGTGGTCCTCACCGCCTGCACGTCCGAACCGGTGCCCGGCTCGGTCATGGCCAGCGCACCGACCATTTCACCCGAAACCAGCTTGGGCAGCCATTTCTGCTTCTGGTCTTCGCTGCCATAGGCGGTGATATAGTGGATCACGATCGACTGGATGCCATAGCCCCAGCCCGCATCACCACGGGCCGCCTGTTCGTAAAGAACCACCGAATCGAACCCCAGATCGCCGCCCGAGCCGCCATATTCCTCGGCAACCGCACCGCCCATGATCCCGGCCTCTCCGGCCTTGCTCCAGAATGCGCGATCGACAACGCCATTGGCCGCCCAGTCGTCAGAATGCGGCACCAGTTCATCATCCATGAACCGCCCCACCATGTCCGAAAACATTTGGTGCTCGTCCAGTTTCCAGCTTGCAGTGCTCGTAAACAGACTCATGGGGCAAACTCCTTCTTGCGGTGCTTGCAAGAGCCTAGCGAGCAGGTGCGAAAATTCCAGCCGGTAGCGTGCGCTGCTACGTAACGTTCTTTCGGGTCTGGCGATGGCGCTGTCCCGCTGCGGGCGGGGTCTCGGGCCCGCCGGCGAAACATTGCGCGATCGACATCCATTCCGCTGCAACCGGCCCTGAGACCGCAAGGCCGGTATCGGCGACGTTCCGGGTCTGGGCAACGACCTGCGCAAAATCAACTGCCGTGCCGGTGATGGTGTTTTTTGCGTCCTCGCCATAGCGCCACTCGTCTCCCGAAGGCCCGGTCAGGCGTAGCTGTGGCATCTGCGCGGGCACGTCCCGTCCATGCACACGAAAGGACCAGGCGAAGGTATTGACGCCTAGCATGACGATATTGCGGATGCGGTCCTGTTCCTGCCGCTGCTGTCCGAGGCAATCGAACACCTCTTGCCCATGCGCCCAGGTTTCCATCTGCCGTGCCGTCATCGCCGAGCGGACCGACATCTCGGGGCCGACCCACTGCACCCGCGCCTTGGGGTCAAGCGCGGCCCAGCGCGGACCCATATCAAGATACCGCGCGCGCCATGCCTCGCGCAGCGCAGGGCCACGTTCGGAAACGCGGGCGTTTTCGGTTGTGCGAAATCCATCGGCTTGGATCGCGGCCATCACATCGCGGCTGTCGCGAGCAAAATTGTCGGGATCGCGCAACGCCAGATCGACCATGCCGTTCCAGAAATGCAGATGCACCATCACATCGTTCAGGGTCCAGTCTTTGAACTGGGTGACAGTATCCCAACCCTGCCCGCTTGTCGTGTCCAGCGCTGAATCGAGCATCTCACTCTCGGCCACGAAATCCGCTGCCTGCTGCATCCTTGCGCCCCTTTCCTATTTACCCTGATCCACATCGGGCGTGATCTCGGCAATCTCGGTCCCCGCATCAAGCTGCTGTCCGGCGGTGACACCTATCTGTGCGACCTGACCCGAAATTGGCGCCACGATGCGATGCTGCATCTTCATTGCCTCCATCACGAGCAGAATGTCACCGGCCGCGACCCTGTCGCCTTGTTTGCACTCGATATTGAGCACCACGCCCGGCATCGGGGCGACGACCTGACCGCTTGTTTCAATCGATTGGGCAGTGTCATATGACGCGACCTCGTCAAACACCCGTTGTCCAGCTTTTGAGGCCAGCCAGACCCGTCCGGCCCCGAGATGCGCGTGAATACTGCGCCGCGCACCGTCGATCTCGGCCACTGTCTGCTCCCCGCACTGCGTCAGATGGATGTGAAACGCCGCTTCGCCCAGCGCGGCCTGCCAGACTTGCCCACAGACCCGCAGCTTCACCTCGTGCAGTTCTCCGCCACAGCGCAGCCGCAGCGACGTCGGGGCAAGCGGAGCACCCGACCATCCCAGCAGATCGGCATCGATGCCCCCGGCCCTCGTTGCCATCCGGTCCCGCCGGTCCTGTAGCAAAAGTGATGCGGCAATCGCGACCTCCTGCGGTTCGGGCGGTGCCGCGGTGAACCCCTCCGGATAGGCCTGCGCGAGCAGGCCGGTAGTTGCCTCACCGGTCACAAAAGCGGGCTGCGCCAGAACATCCGCCAGAAACGCCGCGTTGGTTTCACAGCCCAGCAGGACGGTTTCCGCTATGCCGTGCTGCAGCCTGCGCAGTGCAGTGTCGCGGTCGGGGCCGTGGGCAACGACCTTGGCCAGCATCGGGTCGTAATAGGACGATATCTGCTGCCCTTCAGTAATCCCGGCATCGATGCGCAGACCGTCCCCCTCGGCAGGGTGCCAGCGGTGCACCGGGCCGGTTGCGGGCAGGAAGCCATTGGCAGGGACCTCGGCATAAAGCCGCGCTTCGATGGCGTGACCGGTAATCTGCACATCGGCTTGCGCCAGTGGCAGAGGCGCGCCCTGCGCGACCGCGATCTGCAATTCCACAAGGTCCAGCCCGGTCACGCATTCGGTTACGGGATGTTCGACCTGCAGGCGGGTGTTCATTTCCAGGAAATAGAAGGACCCGTCGCCATCCAGCAGAAACTCGACCGTTCCGGCCCCGGTATAGTCGACCGATTGCGCCGCCGCGACCGCTGCCGCCCCCATGCGCGCGCGCTGATCTTCGGTGAGGACCGGGCATGGCGCCTCTTCGATGATCTTCTGGTGCCGGCGCTGCACCGAGCAATCGCGCTCGCCCAGATGCAGGACCGTGCCATGGGCATCGCCAATGATTTGGATCTCGACATGCCGGGCCTCGGTCAGCGCGCATTCAAGGATCAGCGTGTCAGAGCCGAACGCCGCTGTCGCCTCGGACCGGGCGCTTGCCAGCGCCGCGTGCATTTCCTCTGCCGTTTCTGCCAGCCGCATCCCGCGCCCGCCGCCACCCGCCGCCGCCTTGACCATGACCGGATAGCCGATCCGCTCGGCGGCCTGCATCAGCGCCTCGTCACTCTGATCGGGGCCTTCGTACCCAGGCAGGCAGGGCACGTCACTTGCGATCATCGCCACGCGCGCGGCGGCCTTGTCACCCATGATGCGCATGGCCTCGGGCGACGGGCCGATCAGCACCAGACCGGCCTGCGCGACGGCTTCGGCAAAGCCCGTGTTCTCCGACAGGAACCCATAGCCGGGATGGATCGCCTGCGCGCCACTGTCCCGCGCTGCCGCCAACAGCCGGTCGGCGTTCAGATAGCTGTCGCCCACCGGCCCTGTACCGATCCGAAACGCCCGGTCCGCCGCGGCCACATGCGGGGCGGCGGCGTCAGCATCGGTAAAGACGGCGATGGTGGTCAGCCCCAGGGTGCGGGCGGTACGGATGATGCGCAAGGCGATCTCGCCCCGGTTCGCAATCAAGATCGTGTCAAACCGCATCGCCTCAGAACCTCGCCACGCCATAAGACCCGGGCCGGACCTGCCGGGCGCGCGCCTCAAGGCAGGTGCACAGGCACAAGCCCAGCACCCGCCGTGTATCGCGCGGGTCGATCACACCATGATCCAGACACCGGCCCGAGGTATAGAACGCCCCCGCCTGCCGGTCGAAATGTTGCGCGATCAGTGCGCTTTGCTGCACTAGCTTGTCCTCGTCCACCGCCTCTCCGCGCCGCTCTGCCCCGGCGCGGGCCACCATCTCCATCGTGCCCGCCGCCTGTGCGCCGCCCATCACGCCGGTGGTGGCATTGGGCCAGGCGAAGAGGAAATCCGGCTCGTAGGCATAACCGCCCATGCCGTAATTCCCGGCGCCAAAGCTGGCGCCCACATAAAGCGCGATGCGCGGCACATCGACCGAAGTCACCGCCTGGATCATCTTGGCGCCATGCTTGATCATGCCCGCCTGCTCATAACGGGTGCCGACCATGAACCCGGTGGTGTTATGCAGAAAGATCAGCGGCGTGCCCGCCTGCCCGCAAAGCTGAATGAACTGCGCCGCCTTGGTGGCCCCGTCGGGATCAATGGGGCCATTATTGCCGATCAGCCCCACCGGGATGCCGCATATCGACGCCTGCAGGCAGACGGTCGCGGCACCATAGCCGGGTTTGAAATCGCGAAATTCGGACCCGTCGGAGATCCGCAGCGCGATCTCGCGCATGTCATATGGCGTGCGCGGATCGACCGGCACCGCCCCGGCAAGCTCATCAGGTGGATGCTCAGGAGGTGCCCCCTTGCGGTCGATGGCGGGCAGCGATCCCGTCCAGCCAAGCCGTGCCACCACATCACGAGCGATGGCGATGGCCTCGGCGTCGTCGCTGGCCAGATACTCGACCAGCCCCGAGACCGAGGCGTGCATCTCGGCCCCGCCCAACTCGCGCTCCTCCGCCGCCTCGCCAGTGGCGGCCTGCACCAGTGCGGCCCCCGCCAGCGCCGCCATACCGTTGCCGCGCACCCCGATCACGTAGTCGGCCAGACCCGGCATATAGGCCCCGCCCGCCGTAGATGGCCCGTGCAGCACCGCCAGATTGGGAATGCCCGCCGCCGACAGCCGGGCCAGGTTGCGAAACAGCTTTCCGCCGTTGGACCAGAGATCGACGCGGTATTCCATCAGGTTGGCGCCGGCACTTTCTACCAGATGCAGGAAGGGCAGCTTCTGCCGCAGCGCGACCTCCTGCGCGCTGAGAAAGGCGGCGGCGGTCATCTCGGACATGGCCCCGGCCTTGATGCCGCTATCATCGACCACCACCATGCAGCGGGTGCCCGAGACATAACCGATCCCGATCAGCACCGACGCGCCAGGCACCGATTGCGCGGGGTCGTCGCTATCCGTCAGATAGCCCGCCAGCGAGTGCAGCTGCAGGAAGGGCAATCCCGGGTCCAGCAGGGCGGCCTGCCGGTCGCGTGGAGTCATCTGGCCGCGCGCCTCCATCCGGTCGCGGCGGCGCTCGGACAGGTCGGCGGCCCGCTGTTCCAGCCCGCGCAACTCGTCAACCCGCGCGAGCATGGCGCGACGGTTTTCGGCAAAGGTATCACTACCGGTCACGATCTGGGTGGTGAAATTCATTCCGCCCCGCCCTCCATTTGGTGTGTCAGAAACGCAGGCACGGCGATGGACAGCGACAGCAGCCGCTGTGCAAAGCTCTTGCCTTGCGGGTCATTGCGCAGCGAGGCGACCCCGCCGCCGCCCAGCACTTGCGTCATCACGATGTTCATCGCCTGCGATCCGGGCAGATAGAACCGCATCACCTCGCCCTTGAGTTCGGGCTCAAACAACTCCGCGATCACTCCGGGCGTCAGAGCGGCCCAGATATGAGGCAGGCTGTCGGGATGGCGCGCGATGACACCGATATTGGCGCTGTCGCCCTTGTCCCCCGATCTGGCCCAGGCGAGGGTCTCCAGCGTGACCTGCACGAGATCCCCGCTGCGGTCAGGCTCAGGTGGCAGAGGGGCCGGTCCTGGCGTATCCCGCGCAGGCGCTGACGGGATTGGCGCAAAAGCCACCTCATTGCCATCAAGCGTCACCCGGCAAGTGATGTCCCGCACATCGACCAGGAATGAGAACAGCGCCACAACCGGCGAGGGTTTCGGACGCCCCGCCCCGGTGAAGAAATGCAGGCCCGGCGGCGTCGCAAGCGCGGTGCCGGTCAGTTCCTTCAGAAACAGGTCCACCGCGCGCGCATCGGGGTGCCGGACCGCCGCCTTGAAAGCGACCTCTTGGTAATCGCCCGATCCGGGGTGCCCGCCGAATGCCTCAAGCGCGACCTCGGTGAAATCCGGCGCGCCCATGTCCCGCAATCGCGCTTGTGCCCGGTCGAGCCCCGCCTGCGCGAAGGTGCGCGCCTTGCGTTTGGCCTCGCGCCCGATCATCTGAAACACCATGCCGCCGCGATAACCGTCCTGATAGGTCGCGCAGACCTTGAGCTGCCCGGTCGGCTTGCGGCCTCTGGCCCCAGTGATCGAGACACAGTCAGGTCCGGCCTGTTCCAGTACCACTTCGGAGAAGTCACAGATAACATCAGGCAGCAGGTAGGTGCGTGGATCGCCAATCTCATAGAGCATTTGTTCCGCCACCGAGGCACGGGTGACTGTTCCGCTAGTGCCGTGCGGTTTGCTCAGCAGGATCGATCCATCTGCCGCCACCTCTGCAATCGGATAGCCGATAAGGGCCAGATCGCCCGCCGCCTCCCAGTCGGTGAAATTGCCGCCTGTTGCCTGCGGCCCGCATTCCAGCAGGTGCCCGACAAGCGATCCGGTTGCCAGCAGGTGGTAGCTGTCAGGCGCCCAGTCAAAGCGCCAAATGCAGGCCGCCAGCGTCAGCGCGCTATCCGCACAGCGCCCGGTGATTACGATATCCGCCCCGGACTTCAGGGCCGCAACAACCGGCAACGCCCCCAGATAGGCGTTCATCGAGGCAAGCCGATCCGGCGCTGGCATCGCCACCCCCGAGAACATCTCGGTCGCTTGCGCATAATCGCGCGCGCGGGGGAGAAGGTCATCCCCCTCGACCACCGCCACGCTCAGAGGCACGTCCGCCGCGTCGATTGCCGCCCGCAGAGCGGCCGCACAAGCCGAAGGGTTCATGCCGCCTGCATTGGACAGAAGTTTTACACCGCTCCGCGCAATCTCAGTCAGGTTCGGGGTGACGGCATCCTTGATGAAATCGGGCGCGTAGCCCGCTTCAGGGTCCCGCGCCTTGGCTCGGGCCAACAAGGACATGGTGATTTCGGCCAGATAGTCATAAACCAGCACATCGACGCCACCCGCCAGCAACTGCGCCGTGGCATGTGGGGCCTCGCCCCAGAAGCCGCAGGCTCCTCCGATCCGCAGAAAGGTGTTCATCCGCGGCTCCTCCTTCCTGCGGCAATGCGCATATGAACGTCTGGAACATTTGTAGGATCGCCCGGTCGACCCGGTCAACAGGCAGGACCACTTGTCAGCGCGATTCCGACGCGTGGTCAAGCAGCACCCGTGCCGGGCTGTGTCGCAAACTTTGGCGTGGTTCAAAGCTATCGCTTTGACTGGCAGTTTTTATCCAGCGAGTTCTGCAAATTGACGGAATCCGCTTGTCGAAGGTACTAGCTGGCCCTTGCGGATCATGTTGACGGTCTCGATCCCCGCGAGTGTTGCCGCAGCCGAGACGAAGCTCTTGAAACCGAGCATCGGCCTCGTGAGCCGTTTGATGAATCGGTGATCCTGCTCGACAATGTTGTTTAGGTATTTAGATCTGACAGTGTCGATCTTAACCGGTATCCGCAATCGCTTGAAGATCTTGTTGATCTCCTTGATCCCGGCCGCGTTGCTCCTGCTTTTGTCAATGGTGATCCGCTTCGGGATTCCATTGTTGCATAATGCATTGGCGAAGAACTTCTTTGCAGCCTTCGTATCTCGCTTCTCCGAAAGCATGAAATCAAGGGTTTGACCATCACGATCGACGGCCCGGTACAAATACACCCATTCACCACGAACTTTGATATACGTCTCATCCATGCGCCAAGATTCAGCGGTGTTGGCCTTCCGTTTCTGCGCCTCGCGAGCGGCCTGAGGCAAGTATTTTATGACCCAGCGGTTCAGCGTCGCGTGATCAACCGATACCCCACGTTCCGCCATGATCTCTTCCAGGTCGCGGTGAGAGACGCCATAGCGAACGTAGAAATAGACCGCGAACAGGATCACAGATTTCGGGTAGTGTGCACCTTTGAAGTCGATCATTGGGCATTCCTAAACGTTGTCAAAGACCAACCAGCCATTGGATCAAACCGCGCGAAGGTGCAACACGTCGACCAAAGTTTGCGACACAGCCCGTCTGAAATGCCTCCGATCGAGCCGCTTGAAACCCGATCATCAGCACTCCCTGGTCGACCGGAGGCTAACGTGATTGAACCCATCTTAGTTGGGGCTGAACAGCGCTGAAGCACGGGCCCAAAGCTGGTTACAATCCAGTTCTTTTGGGCAGAGGCACATAGAGATGAACATGGGTCTGCGTGGAAAACTCACCCGTCAAGGGCCCGTGTGTTTCACCGTCGCTGTGCCATGCAATTGCCAGCTCAGAGATCAGCTGTTCACCAGTCAATTGCAGACACGGCATGATCTCTCGAACAAAGCGGGCACTGCCCACTACATCTGCAACAAAGGTGTTTTCTGACCCATCCCGCGCGCCGAGCGGCGTGTCGTAGAAACCCAGAAACGGCTCAGTCGGAGGCCAGATCGCGAAGTCATGCCAAACTGTATAGACCCCGTTGGGAACAAGGTTTTCAAATTCCAGATCGACAACACCGAGACCGTCAGCACAGGTGTAGGTTCCGCTGCCTTTCGCTGCAAACCACTCACCTAGGGTCATATTGAGTGATTTGCCTCGCTGCCAGGGTCCGACATTATCGATTTGCAGAGGTGTGTGCGGAACGGCGACTGCCGATGCAAATAACGGCGCATCCATTTCGCGTGTCGCTCCTGTTGGGCGATACACTTCACCTGAGCCGGGCTCGCGCTCGAAGAAAACGTCTTGTTCTGCCAAATCCTCATCAATATGGAAGATAAAGCTCAACGTCATGGTTCGCTTTGCGTCGTATGCCGCCATCATGATGTTGGATTGCGGTATTTCTTCCGCTTGGACCGCTATGGCGATGCTGCACAAAAGAGATGAAACAAGCGCATTGAGTTTCATGTGTATTTCCTTTCAGTATTTACGAAAATTGAGTTTGAATTTAGGTATTGAGTTTTTGAATAGGCCTGGCGTGAATTGAATCTGCACCCAAACCTCTCAGAGCGTGGCCGTTGAACAAAGCCAACTCGGCCGGGATCGCCCGCCCTGCCCGGCATGGCTGCCAGAAGGTGAGCGCCGCCCTGAATCTGTGTGGTTTCTGAGTCATTTGTTCGTTCCTTCTTACTGTGTGGGTTGCGGAGGCAGGCCGGACGGGACAGACGTCGGTATGAGGTCGACAAGATCCAATACGGCCGGATCACTTGCACTTCTGAGAAAGGCCAGGACCGCGTCCACCTCGTCGTCCGAGAGAGTTTTGGGCACCAGATCGTTCTCGCTCGCAATGCGGCTGCGGAGTTTGTCCGAGGACTGAACCCATTGATCCCGCAGAACATACGCGCCTGATCGCGCCGGGTTCAGTGGGCGGAAGATCAGTTGCGATCCCTCGCCCGTCTGTTCGATCACATCGTCCAACTGCGGCAGAGACACAGGGTCATAAGCTTCCAATGACACGATAGGATTCAGATGGTGCCGCACGACAGCTTCAAGCGTGTCGTAGGCCCCGCTATGACCCCATGGTCCGGTGAGCGACACATTGATGAGCGAGGGCGTCCGAAATGCGAACCTGTCTTCTGGGTCAAACGTGACTCTGAACCGCCCTTCGTCCTCGACCCGGTCCATAAAACCCGAGGCGCGCCAGTATCCAGTGTCGTTGCCGTGGCCTTTACCGGGACCGACCTGGGGCATTGCGATGGCGTGGAAATTGTGGTCGGTCATCAATGGGCCTGAATGACAGCCAGAGCATCCTGCCTCTCCGAAGAAAAGGTTCATTCCGTCACGCGCCGCGTCACTCAATAGCGATGGGTCATTGTCTCTCAGTGCTTGTAAAAACCGGTTACCTTCGGACCGAAACGCCTTGCTCTGGAACGCAGCTAGCGCGTTTGCGGCTTGAACAAATGTTACATCTCCGGGACCGAAGGCTGCCTCAAACATCGCACGATACTCGGGAACATCGGCGAGCCTCTTGGCCAGATGAGACCAGGCGTCTACCAGCCGGTCTTCCGCCACAGCAGTGGCAACCGGGTTTTCACCTTTCTGGCCGGCCATCTCGATGGGCGAAAGAACGGGAAACATGGCTTGAGCCGCAAGCAAGTTGTCCAAACCTTCAGGTAGGTGTTCGCGCGCCGGGCTCCAGAAACCACTTTGGAAAATTTCCATCGGATCAGGCTCAAGCCGTCCGTCGTGAAAAAAGGATGTGTAAGACCTTGCACCCACATTGTAGAGCGGTTGCGCATTGCGCGGGACCCGTCCAACGACACCCATCGGACCAGTTTTGCGAGACATGGCAAAGCCCTGACCGCCCTCACCGATAGATAAAGAAATGTTGTCACCGGTTCCATGTCCTGGCGAGTGACAGGTGCCACACGAGATATTAAGATTACCTGACAAGATTGGATCAAAGAAAAGCATCCGGCCCAGTTCAAAGACCTCTGCATTCGGGGTACCATTGTAAAGGAAGTCGCTGTCATTCAGAGGTTGCGGCAAGTCACGGGCTTGGGCAGAACCGAGCGACACGAATGCAATTGCAGTGACCAGCAAGGTGTATTTGATGGCCCAAGTATTCATTTTCCCTCTCCTGCGCTCCACAATTGCTTTCGGACTATGGGCAACCTGCGATGGCAGTGATCTACAGAGAGAAGCGGAACGAGACTTGAGACAAGCCTGAGAATTTCCTGAGAAGCTATGAGACCGGCTTTGATGGAATGAACATCCCCTGATCTCTCATCTGGATAGATATTTGAGATTGAAGCCATCAGGAGGTCAGCAAAATGGTGGATTTGCAGAGCCCGAAGCGGCTTAGGAGCTACATCCGCTTGTTCGGCATCATTGACCCGTCGGTCTAATTGAACAAACCTTGAGCGCGTAAGGAACCCGGACGTCGCAAGGGTGAACAGCTGAAACGGATATCCATTTTCATACTCGCCTTTGCGGTGACCATCCTCAACACGATGCCGATCTGGCTGGCCGAGCTTGCAGTCAAAAGCGGAAGTTCTGAAGTCGCCGTCGGCCTGTTGGCCAGCGTCATTTTGGTTTCCGCGGCCACCGGGTGCCTGTTTGGGTCGTCTACCGGGCATCTGTCGCTGCCGCGGATCGCCGGGGGGCTTGCCTGCGGCGGACTTGCGGGTGCCGCAATTGCACAGACCATCGCCCCGCCGGTTCTTTTTGCCGGAGCCTGCGCCGTCGGCCTATCGCAGGGTATCGTTCTGGCCCTGGCCCTGTCGCGAACGGACAGCAAACCAACAACGCTGCGGATGATCGGCAATGGAATCTCGGTTGGTTGCGTGATCTCTTTTGTCCTTTTGGCTGGGATTTTTGCAACCGGGCTGTCGCTATTGCCTCTGCTGGCCGTTCTGGCGGGGGTGCAGGCGCTGTTATTGCTGCAAAGGCTGCCCGTGCCCGGCAATGGCAACACGCAGCGCCTTGATTGGGCACGGGATCTGATCCTGCTGCCCTTCTTTGTCTGTATGGGCGCCTATTGGGCCTTTCTGGAAATTTTTGCGACTGAACAACAGCTTGGCGGCCTCAGCGGCTGGCTGGCCGCGAGCCTGATATTGTCCGCAATCGGCTCGTTTCTTGCCGGAGCAACACCGCACCGGATCACCCTGCATGCGCGAATAACCGGTCTGCTTCTGGCCGCACTTGCCGGGTGTCTCACTTACCTGTCGCGGACCGAAACGTTGCTGGGCGCGTTGATCCTTATCAATGCCTTCGGTCTTTTCCTGTTCTTCCCGCTCTATCTGGACCGGACAGATTCGCCGGCCACCGGCATGGCGCGCTACCTTCTGGGCTTTGCATTGGGTGGCGGAGCCGGAAGCCTCGCGATTGCGGTGGGTGGATATCCGGCCCTGGCCACGGCGGTTGCCGTCTCGGGTCTGATCGCCTTGCCCGCGCTGATAGGTTCGCGGCCTAAGCAGGACGCTCCGCGATCCTGAGCCCGGCCTTGCGCCAGCCTTGAACAGCCATTTCTCCGCGGTCCGGGGTGATACAGGTTAATGCAAGTTCATCATAAGCGACATCCTCGAACTGCGGGAACATCTCTCGCATGGCTGTAACGGCCGCATGGGCCCGTTCGGTGTTTCCCAACTCACCATGAAGCCAGGCCAGATGCGCCTGATACCAGAAGAAATCGGGCATCGGCACTTTCTCGATCTCGACCAGTGCAGCCTCAGTGAACCCTCGCGACGCATAGAGCCAGCAGCGCGCATAATGGTACCAGCCGGGATGCACCGGGCTGAGGTCTATCGCCCGGTCCAGCAGTTCGACCGCCCGCTCGTATTCGCCCAGAAACATATGGCAGGACCCGATTTCGGCCAGAACATCGCAATGACCGGAATTCAGTTCAAGCGCACGCTTGGCTGCGGCGCGAAACCCGGCAATGTCCATCTGATAGAAGATGGTCAGTGCCAGGGTCATCCGGGCAAAGGCATTTCGCGCGTCGCAGTCCACCGCCCGGCGCGCAGCCTCCGCGGACAGCGCTAAGGCATCCACATCGGGTCGCGGATTGATGTGATAACGGTATTCTTCCAACAACAGCATCGCATAGGCCGCCCAACCGTCAGACGACCCGCTGTCTTTTATCAGCGCAACTTGCAGCCTGTCGCGGATATCGGCGTGCAGCGACTGATTGTAGGTGCGGTAATATTCATAGAACTGCGCAACCAGAAAATAAGTGTCCCAGGATTGGGTGCGCCCCACCGGTATCGATCGAGCGACCTGTTGCGCCATCAATCCATGACGACTGCCAAGACGACCGGCAATGAGGCTGGCAACGTCCTGCTGAATATCAAACAGATCCTCTGGCCCGCCGCCACGGTCGAACTGCTCGGTCGCGACCAACCTACCGCCATTGGCCTCGGTCACCTGCACCGTCACCCGCAAATGGCGTTGAGACCTGCGTATGCTACCCTCAACCACATGCGTGACCGCATAACGGTCTGACATCCCCGAATTCGACAGGTTCTCGTCGGCAAGCTGGGCGGTTGTACGATGCGACAACAGGGTCAGTTCGGGAAACCGGGACAGGTTCGTAATCGTGTCCTCGGTCAGACCTTCGGCCAGAAACGCATCATCGGGACTAGACCCCAGACTGCGAAACGGCAGAACCGCAAGAACGATCCGGTCTCTCCCTGGCGCGGGCGGGGGTTTGTGAGCTGCCGGCGCGAGCTCGGCCACAAAGCGAAACCCCTTGCCATGGATGGTGCGGATCGTGTGCTGATCGCGACCGCTGTCGCCCACCGCCTGGCGGGCCTCTTTCATGGCCGTCGACAGGGTTGCATCGGTGATGAACCGGCCCTGCCAAACCTGTTCGACCAACTCGTCTTTCAGAACCACCCGATCGCGGTTGGCAATGAGATATTCAAGAATATGCAGGGTCTGTGGCGTTAGGCTGCTGCGCTCGCCTTGGCGCGAGATCTGAAAAAGATCGGTGTCAATCGTACACTCATTGAACGTGTATTTCATATTCCAGAACCAGTAGTGACCCGGGCAGGTTTCGCCGGGACCAAGCCTAGCCCTCATGTATTCTCAGGAAAAGCTCAGATGCGGCTCGAGTCTCGAATCCGCCCCGGCGCTATCTCCGTTTCATCTGCACCGGTCCGCCACAGGACCCTGAAACAGGAGAATAGCAATGAAATATCGTAACGCGCTGCCTCAACTGAACGGTACACAGATGCTGGCCGATGGCGGGCTCGAAACCACCTTGGTCTTTCACGACGGGATCGACCTGCCGCTATTTGCGGCCTTCAAGGCGCTGGACAGTCAGGACGGCGTCGAGGCCATCAACCGCTACATGCGCAGGTTTGCCGAACTTGCGGTGCGCAACCGCCGGGGTTTTGTGATGGACACACCGACCTGGCGTGCCAGCCCGCGTTGGGCCGCTGAACTGGGGGTCGATCGCGCACAGCTCAAGGAGGTGCATCGAGAGGTTGTCGCAACGCTTGTCAAGATGCGCGACGATCATGAAACGCCCGAGTCTCCGTTTGTGATCAACGGCGTGATTGGCCCGCACAGCGATGGCTATGCCCCGACCGAGATGCTGACCGAGACCGAAGCCGAGGCCTACCACCAGACCCAGGCGGGTTGGTTCGCACAACTGGGTGCCGACATGATTTCGGCCATCACCATGACCTATGCCGAAGAAGCCATCGGCATCGTGCGGGCCGCAAAGTCTGTCGGCATTCCGGTGGTGATCTCGTTCACGGTCGAAACCGACGGCCGCCTGCCTTCGGGTCAGGCCTTGGGTTCCGCCATCGAACAGGTCGATATCGCCACCAACAGCGCTGCGGCCTATTTCATGATCAACTGCGCCCATCCCGACCATTTCCGGTCCGTCCTGGAACAAGGCGGCGACTGGACCAAGCGGATCATGGGCTTGCGCGCAAACGCCTCGCGCCTGTCGCATGCCGAGCTGGACGAGGCCGAGGAGCTGGATGACGGAAACCCGCAGGAATTTGGCCAGCTTCATCACGAGC
Source organism: Ruegeria hyattellae (assembly GCF_041537925.1). Lineage (NCBI taxonomy): Bacteria > Pseudomonadati > Pseudomonadota > Alphaproteobacteria > Rhodobacterales > Roseobacteraceae > Ruegeria > Ruegeria hyattellae. Next base: position 33,315 of record NZ_JBGOSH010000007.1, read on the forward strand.
TAGCGGGGCTTCTGCCCAACTTGACCGTCATCGGCGGCTGCTGCGGCACCGATCATCGCCATGTCGAGCATGTCTGCAAGGCCGCGCAGCATCCCGTCGCCGACCCCGTCTGACACTCGGTTCAAATCACACAAGTCCGGCTCCCCAGCTCTGCCTTTCGCGGCCAAAGGGTCACCGGGCGAAGTCGGCGCAGACGCGCCTGACTCAGGAGACCAAAAATGAGTAAATATCGTATTTCCCCGTCCCGGGTTCCGGGCATGTCGTTTCCACATGACAGCAGCAGCGGCATGTCAATCGCCCCCGGGGGCGGGTTCAGTGCCCCGGTTCTGAACCTGTGCCGCCTCTATATACGCCAGCACCGCGCCATCCTTGGCAAACACCGAATTCGGCGCGACGCCTGTTGGAGGGCATGAGATGAAAACCCAGAAGAAAGGTGCCAAAGGCACGCAGGTCAAGGAACTGCAGGGCGCGCTCAACAAGGCCGGAGCGCGCCCCAAGCTCAAAACCGATGGCAAGTTCGGAGACAAGACCGAGACCGCGGTGAAAACTTTCCAGAAGAAATCCCGGCTGAAACGATCCGGCGTCGCCTGCGAAAAGACGCTCACTGCGCTTGGCCTGGCCGGCAAGACGCGAAACTGGCCACTGGATGATGTCCTGACGGACCGGCGCGAGGTGGACAAGCACTATGTAAACGCCCGCAAGATCGTCAAAGCCACCATTGCTCTGGCGTCCAAACACAAGGCCTATAGCATCACCAAGCTCAAAGAAGAGATGCAGAAGGCCGGAAAGACACTCGACAAGGTCTATGCCGGCGTGGTCGATCCGTTGTCGGATATCGGTTTTGCGGAGCATAAATTCGACCAGCTTCCGTTCTCGGAGGTACGTAAACGCGAGGCGCTGGTCGCACAGGCGAAGAAAAAGTTGGGCGTCTTCAGCGACAACTCCGCCGTCTTCTATGGCCATATCATCAATGTCGGTCGGATCGAATCCGAAACCAAAAGCGCCATCGGCAAACGTAGCCGCGTAGTCTGGCCAGTGCCGAAATACTACCCCGTCTTCAAACGGAACCTAAGACGTCTAGAGGCGGTCAAGGAGCGCATGCAAGAGATCCAGAGCGACTGCTACGGGCACGAAAACCCCGAGGTTAACGCATTCGCGGACAAAGCTCTGAAAGTCTATTCGGCGACCGACAAAGCTTATGTCAGTTACGAAGCAGAGAACATGATCCTCGACGACATCAAGCAAGAGTTCGAGCGCAACTTCAAAACGATGCGCGACGACGATCTTCTAAAAATTGGCGAGAGGGGCAAAAAGCAATACCAGAAACTTCTTGCCGAGGCGCGGATCTGCATCGACCATCTCAAGAAGTGCTGGGAAATCGAAAAACAACACCGGAAACTGATCGGCTTTGCGGTCTAGGTTTCTGGCCCGCGTCACTTAAGTTGACGAGAACCCGATTAAGTAAGCGTATGTTGACGGCGTGATGCGGCGGGTGTGGTTGTGCTGCGGATGGGTTGGATGGCTCTTGCTCCATCGGCATCGCAATGCGTCATAGTCCAGGTGTCAAACGGCCCATTACCGCCTTTCGCCGTCACCTTCTGCGCTGCGGCGCAGCATTTCGCATTGCTGCCGTTCATTTTCAAGCCCGAAACTTCTCTCATCCGCCACTTTGAATTGTCAAATTGGCGGATGAATTCTTATGAATAATCGTAAGCTGATGGCACAAATTCATACCTTCCAGCTAATTTTTCGACGTAACCAAAGCCGGGGAATTCGAGATGTGCTCCGGTAACCTGCAAGCCATCTGCCGCAGCTCTATCCAGCATTGTCGCACGTGTAGAAGCAGTTTGAGCAGGATCCATATCAAAGGCGACAAGCCAGTCGGGATTGTCAAATTGCAACCTTGGAAGATGGATCAAATCGCCCCAAAACAGCAGGTTGTCGCCACCGCTGTGCAACTGGAAACCAGCATGGCCCGGTGTGTGGCCTGGCATTGAAATAGCTTGGATCCCAGGCAGCACTTCCTCTTCGTGTTCAAAGAGAACCACTTGTTCCAAGTAGGGCGAGGTCGCGTTGCGCGCAATTTGCACAAACGGTTGAACTTGTTCTGGCAGCGCATCCGCTGCCGCCCCATACCAAAAATCCCACTCGGTCCTGCTCACAAGAATCTCTGCATTGGGGAACAAGCGCTCATTGTCAGCCGTCAGGCCACCAACATGATCAGGGTGCAAGTGGGTTATCAAAACAGTATCGATATCAGCTGGGTCGATGCCCGCCTGTGTTAAGGCTTCATGATACCCACCAGTATTCGGCGAGAACCCCGGTAACGTTCCGGTGTCGATGGCAATCTTTTGGCTACCTGTGTCGATGACATGGCCCAGAACAGGTAGGGGTCGCGTCCCGTCGAATGGCGGCAAATGTTGGCGTTTGAGCGCTTGATCAGCAGCATCCTGATCAAACCCAACAATCAAATCTGGTCCAACATCGATTGTGCCGTCCAACAGACCAAAAACTTCCACATCGCCGACACGCCGCTTTGAAAAGGACAACAAGTTCCCAGCCACGACACCGCCGTCAGCGGCCTCCAGCAAGGTGGGTTTTGTCAAAAATGGCGTTGCCAATGCGGTCGTACCAGCCATTGTCAAAAGATTTCTACGTGTGAGCCTCATAAGGGTTTCCTATAGTTGCTGTTGTCTTCTTGATCAGAAGGCAGATATATTGGCCCGAAATATTAGAAACCAGCGCGCCGCACCTTATGACGGGCATAAGCAACACTTTGAGGGTAAAATGGATCGCTTGGGATATCTGGAAAGTTTCCTTGAGGTCTTGGATCAAGGCTCTTTGAGCGCTGCGGCGCGAGCCCGCAATGTCAGCCAACCAGCGATAAGCCAACAAATGGCCGCTCTCGAAGCGGATTTCGGCACCCCCTTGCTGCAGCGCACAACATCCGGCGCAATGGCGACTCGCGCGGGTAGCATCGTTGCAAGACACGCCTCTGACATGGTCGCGACACACCAGCGGATGCGCGCCGATATTTCCACGCTGGCTACTACCGCTGGTGGAGAATTGCGCATCAGTATCAGCAAGGTAATGGGGGAAAACCCAGTAGGAGATGCGTTACAGGAGCTTCATGCAGCCTATCCAGACATGAACCTGACACTCAAAGTCGAAGACCGCCTCGTCGACGTGGTCAGAGAAGGATATGATTTGGCGCTGAGGACTGGCGACATCGGGGCCGCCGATGCGATTGTACGCAAGATTGGTCAGTTTGAAACTGTTCTGGTCGCGGCACCGTCGTATTTGGATCGGATTGGCCGTCCTAAGCATCACTCTGAGATGGGCCAACATGCATTTATTCAATACGCCGATCATCGTGTTTATGGCTTTCATACCGTGCGCAAAAACGGTCAGGAGGCAGAGATCGAATTGGTGACCAAGCTGATCGTGGATACTCCTTCGCATCTGATGAACGCGTTGGTGGATGGTTTGGGATATGCTCGACTGCCACGCGTCCTGGCGAATGACTTCGTTGAGAACGGGTCATTAGAAACCATGCTGGCGGACTACACAATTGAACCAAAAGATATCTTTCTTGTGTATCCTCATCGGCATGCCATAACGGAGAGCGCGCGAGTTGTTGTCGATGCCATCTATCGAGGGCTGAATAAATGCGGCAGTACACACATCATTCAACACCAGGACCTGAAGCCAGTGCGTTAAGCGCTCAAACTAAATGCTGTCTTTCTGGTAAACGCGGCCCTTACCAGACATCCAATAGCTAACCGAGATGCCGCGCTCGCAGCCCGCATTGTCGCCATTCGCTGCACTAGCGAAATTGATGCTGTCACGAACTCGCGTTTCGAGCAACCAGCGGGCCTTTTTAAGCCGGGTCAAAATACCAATTTCAGTTTCCAAGAACTGTATTGGAACGTCGTGCTTCACCTTTCAGGCTAGGCAAATGACACAACGCCCCAACAAGGATCAGATCCATGAGAACCTTTTGGCGACGCCTGTAATTTGGCTCACCTCCTGATAAAGCGCACCCGACAGGTGAGTTGGGGAGCAGCCCACAGTACCGGTTGAATCAGGGCCGATAATGCTATCGAGCCATAACAAGAAATTGGAGGGGTCCTTGACTGGCCAAATGTGATCAGCATCCGAAATTTTATGACCGCAAATGTTTGCGAGTCCCGCGGCAGATTCGCTGGGGATCGTCCAAACCTTCCCGGATCGCTCTCCCCAAGCTACATGAACCGGCATCGATAGAACCTCCAATTCACCAACGGAGATAGAGGCGAAACGATGTTTGGAGTTTAGAAGAGGGATCAGCGTATGCGCATTCTCCAGGCAAATCAGGCGGAAGTCCGGCGTTAGCTTTTCGAACGTACCACGACCGCCTACCGCGTCTATGAATGCGGTCAGAACGCCGAGCCAGTCTCCTTTGGAAGCGGCGTCGGTGACAGGAAAAAACGTCTCGCGCATGCTTGTGTGATGTATCTCGATTGCTGTTGCATCGCAGACAAGGCTGGTTGAGCTTGGCTCATATGCAACGACGCGCGAGACGAGGTCCGGCCTATCGACGGTCAGCCGCAACGCGACGTTGGCGCCATAAGACCAGCCGACAACGGATACAGGACCGCAGCCCAGCCCTTCGATGATGGCGGCAAGATCGTCCGAATGGGCTTTTTCGCCGAACTCCGAAGAGTCTGATCGCCAATGCATCTGCCCGAACCAGCGCAGTGTCGGGGCGATACAGCGATGGCGTTTCGCGAAATGGTCGACGTGTGGTTCCCATATCCGATGATCACAAGCCGCTCCATGAATGAAGAGAATGGGTGATCCTTCTCCGCGATCTATGCACGGAAAGTCGTCGGTTGATGTGTATGCAGTCATAAGATTGGCTCCTGAAAGGTGGTTAAACTGAAAGATTGAGATCCGGACCCGTTGGGCAGCGGTCTGGGAGTTCACCCTGCCTAAGAGGCCGGGCATAACCGGTTGTTTGCCATGCGATAGGAATGGGCGCGCCTTGGAGCCGGGCAGTTTGGGCATCAACACGAAACTTTGCGCGGCGGAGGGCCGTGGCTGCACGCCGGTCGAGTTGACAGCCACCAAAAAGAAGAGACCAGGGTCGATTGCAGATATTTTGAAGTCGCGAGATCCAGCGGCGCGGCGCACTGACGTGTTCGCAGAACAGGACTTCACCGTCTGGCCGCAATACCCGACGGACTTCGCTCAGCACTGCGTCAATGTCGCGAACCGTGCACAGCGTGTAGGTCAGAACAACCGTGTCGATACTTCCGCCGTCAAGCTGGATGTCCTCTCCCACCCCTTGGAGGAATTCGACGGGAATACCTGAATCGCTGGCCACCTTTCTTGCCATGCCGAGACTGTTCTCGCACGGGTCCAAGCCGATGATTTTAATGACACGGGATTCATCGTAAAGCGGTATGTTCAGGCCTGTGCCGATACCAAGATCAAGCACGACCCCTCGCGCTTTGGGCACGATGCGCCGCCGCTGTTTTTCAAATGCTCGCCCCCCACAGCCGCAATCGACAATCCGCGGAAGAATATGCTTACTATATAGTGACATGGTTTGGTTTCCTTCGGAGATGTTGCCGTGGAAACCATGTGCGGATTTGGCATTGTGTACTTGGCGGGGCTCTGGAGAAACAATGGAGAAACGCTGGATAATCTAGTGTGAGACGCGCAATTTGCAGCTCATGCGCGACCGACTAAAAAAGGTATGAGGTGGCACAACGGTGATTTTACGGTTTTCAGACTGCGAATTGAATCTCGACCGCCGGACGCTTTTGCGCGATGAGGTTGAACAGCATGTCGAACCGCAGGTGTTCGACCTGTTGGCTTTTCTGGTTCAGTCGGAGGGGCGAACCGTTACCAAGGACGAGTTGGTCGATCAGATATGGGATGGGCGCGCGATTTCTGACGATGCGATTACCAGCCGTATCAAATCCGCAAGGAAAGCCATCGGCGATGACGGTCGCGCCCAGCGATTTATCCGCACGTTGCCAAGGGTCGGATACCGTTTTGACGGTTCTGTTGAGCCAGTCGAGCTATTGCGCAATCCTGATAAGCCGTCGACCGCGCCGATTGCATCGCACGGGAGCGGGGCCCACACAGAAGAACCTGCGCAGATGGGTGAAGCGAGTGCGCCCGAGATCGGCTATGTCACAGATCGGAAGGGCCGTTCCATCGGGTATGCAATTCACGGTGAGGGCCCGCTTGTCATACTTCCCCCATTTTGGGTGACAGCCTCCGATCTATGGCATGATCATCCGGACATCAGAGAATTCTATCTTACATTGGGCAAAGGGGTGCGCATATTGCGCTTTGATCGTCCTGCGTCTGGCCTTAGTCGGGACGCGCCGCCAAATGAATCACTGGAAGACGAAGTAGCACTGCTTGAGGATATGGTAGCGGCTTTTGGTTCTGAGCCGGTCATACTTTTTGCCATCTCTGCTGCGGGTGCCGTCGCAATTCGCTATGCCGTTAGGCATCCGGACAACCTAGAGCGCATCTGTTTCTATGGCGCTTACGGTTCAGGCGAGGATCTCGCGCCGCCAGAATCCCAAGCCATGCTCCTCGGGCTGATCCGGCAACATTGGGGGGTGGGGTCTCGCGCACTCGCAGATATATTCGTTCCCTCGGCCGATGCCGAAGCCAGGCATCGTTTTGCGGCGCAACAACGCGCTGCGGCTAAACCGGAACAGGCCGCTGCAATGCTTCAGTTGAGTTGGATGGTCAACGCGAAGTCTGACGCAAGCAAGGTCCGCGTTCCAAGCCTTGTATTGCATCGCCAGGATGATCGAGCAGTCCCGGTCGATCATGGACAATGGTTGGCGCGCACCATTCCAGATGCGCGGTTGCACCTTCTTCCGGGCGATGCACACGCGCCTTGGTTCGGGCCGCTTGACGTGGCTGTGCAGGCAAACGCGTTCCTTAGGGGATAGTCTTTCCTTAGTTGGACTGTTCAGCTTCTAACTCCCCCGGCGCTAGCTCACATGGCCAGCCACACCCAATTTGCCAATCATCGATATGCTATTCGCACTCTCATCGCTTGGGGACATCGTTCAAGGGCCAAGTTGGATCTAAGGCGTTCACGAGATCGCCACACTTTGACTTGGACCCTCTCCGAAAACTCGGCGATTGTGGTCAGCAATATCTCTCAGGGCCTTCCCATTGCGCAAAACTGTAGCGATCACCATGGGCCCAGCCGACGGGAAGAACCGTTTCGATCTACGCGAGGTCGTCAGACGACAGATCAATCTCGGTCCCGCGGATAAGTTCGGCAAGATGTGTGGTGTTCTTTGGGCTTTGTTGCACAATTCGGGATTTTAACGCACTTCCCCTTTCCCCAGACGGACTTATCCTACGGGCTCTGTGACGGGTATGCCAAGAGCTGTGTAGCGATTGAGCACCGCGATCCGAACCTGAAGTTCGGGGACCTGCCGATCGAAGTCTCGGGCCATGAGGCCTTGGCCAAGCAGTTTGACGCAGTTCATCTTTGTCTCTGCGCGGCTTCGTCGGTGATATCCGGTCAACTTTCGCCACAATGCCCGTCCGAGATATTTGCAGGCTCTTACGGCTTCGTTTCGCGCGACAGCGCCCGCTGAGGTTGGTTTCCATAGTTGGGCATTTTTGCGCGGCGGGATGATAGCAGTGGCTCCCCGAGCGGCAATCACATTGTGACATCTTCGCGTGTTGTAGGCCCCATCAGCGGTGACGGTGGCAATCTTTTGGTCGGGTGGGATCTGGCCCAGCAGGTCGGGCAGCATTGGGGCATCCACTGCCCGGCAGGCGATTTCTGAAAGAAATCTGCCGAGAGGGGCCGACGTTGCTTGTCGTGACACCAACCGCGCGGATCTCCAGTGTTTCCTCGTCCATACCGAGGTGAAGCTTACGCCACAGGCGTTTCTTGCTCCCGCCATGCTTGCGTGCGTTCCATTCTCCTTCACCCTCAGCTTTGATCCAAGTCGCTTCAATCAGCAGATGCAACGGCCCAGTTCCACCACGGTATGGGATGGAGACGTTCAACGTCTTTTGGCGACGGCAAAGGGTACTGAAGTCTGGCGCCTTCCAGTCGAGCCCTGCCAGCCGCAACAAGCTTTCGACGAACCCTGTCGTCTGTCGAAGGGGCATCCCAAACAGCACCTTCAGTGTGAGACAAACCTGGATCGCAGCATCGCTGTACTCTGGTTGATGGCCGCGCTTGCCGGTTGCGAGCGGACGCCATTCCATATCAGGATCAAACCAGATCGATAGGGAACCGCGCTGCTTCAGCGCCGTGTTGTACGAAGGCCAGTTCCTGGTCTTGTACTTCGTGGGGGACCAACTGCTTATACCCACCAGCTATCACGCTGGATTCAAACAGTGAATCCCTCACCCATTTGTGCAACAAAGCCCTTTTTGACGATACCGTCGAAGACCACATCTCACCGGCCATTCGCAACTTCCGAATCCGGTTGATCGCAGACCGGCTGGGTGAACCCAGGGACGCGATTCCTTTTGATGGACGAACGCTCGCCGGTATGGTCGCCAAGATGCTCGCCCAGGATGTGAGTCGAACCATCGGTATCCCGCTGCCACCCAAGGAAGACGTCCAGCGGGGAATTCCCGATCCAAGCACACAGCCCACCCGTGACCTCAACATCCTCCAGCAATTCCTCGATCCCGATGGAACCACAAGTGGGTCACTGGACATCGGCTCTTACCTCGCCGGACTGCTCACTGCGATCACCACGGGTGCACTAGAGTCGGATTCGTCGGATCCATCGGGGTGTTCGTTACGCAAGGCATGACATAGCGCGGGATCTCACAGCCTGAAGCCCCCACCTCGCCTCACGACGGAGTTTGCGACACTACCCAGGTCAGAACAGCCGCTGCCTTGGGCGTCAATTGGCGTGAACCGGCCTCACCAACCAGCAGGTTGCCGTCCGGATAAAATGACCATTGGCTCATAGCTAAAGTCTCTTGGCTGCGCTTGGCGGAATTTGTCTGAAACGCCTGTAAATGGGTATCCATCCAACAGGAAAACCGGGAAAAAGACAGGGCGGGCAAACGCTGATCCGTCCGTTGCGCCAAGACTCTACAAAAACTCAACAACACCTCCACGCTTGGTTTGCCTAGCCTGCACTTATTACCGGCCATCGTGTCGGAATGAGTGCAAATTTCTAAACAGCGATTGGAGAGAACGATGAATATTACAGGTACAAACTTTGCCGATGATCTGCCGGGCACTATTTTTTCAGACTACATTCGGGGCCTTGGGGGCAATGATACGATTGAGGCGGGCCGCCGCAACGATACCGTTTATGGCGGTTCAGGGTCTGACGAAATTAGTGGCGGGAGGGGCGATGATCTGCTTTATGGCGACAGGACTGGCGGATCGATCCCGCCCGGGCCGGGGGATTTCGAATTCGCCACGGCTTCAGCCCGCCAACCTGTCAGAGCCAGCTTTGATACGGCAGCCTCTCCACTGGACTTCGTGCCTGTCGTCATTGGCGCTCTGACCTACAACGACACGATCCGCGGAGGTTCGGGTAACGATCGCATCTTTGGTGAGGGTGGAAATGATCGGCTGTACGGTGATGGAGGCCAAGACAGCATATTTGGCGGCAGTGGTGCTGACAGGCTCTATGGCGGAGCCAACAATGACCAGCTGAACGGCGGTGGCGGGAATGATTTCCTGTCGGGTGGGTCCGGTAATGACGTTATGTCAGGGCTAAGTGGCCGCGACACGCTGAACGGTGGGTCCGGCAATGATACGATGAATGGCGGCTCAAGCCACGACCTGCTGATCGGCAATACCGGCAACGACATTCTGCATGGCGGTATCGGCAACGGGCAGGACACGCTTGATGGCGGCTGGGGCAATGACTTCCTGAATGGTGGTCGCGGTAACGATGAACTGTCAGGCGGCAATGGCAATGACGGCATCATCGGTGGCAGCGGCGCAGACGAAATTTCTGGCGGCTCGGGGTCAGACACCATTGATGGCGGCTCCAGCTCCGACACGATTTCGGGCGGCAGTGGCAACGATGCCATTCTAGGCGGCAGCGGCAATGATGAAATCAACGGTGGCAGCGGTCGTGATTATATCCTTGGCGGTTCTGGTAACGATGAAATCGACGGTGGATCCAACAATGATCAAGTCAATGGTCAGAACGGCAACGACACCGTCAACGGCGGCAGCGGCAACGACAACCTGCGTGGCGGCGAGGATCAGGACGAACTGAACGGCGATTCCGGCAACGACGTGCTGCGCGGCGAGGACGGATCAGATACGCTTGATGGTGGTATCGGTGATGACCACCTGATGGGTGGTCGGGATTCTGATACGTTGGAAGGCGGCACCGGCGAGGACACGCTGGAAGGTGGCGGCGACAATGATGATCTACGCGGCGGAGACGGCGACGACGTCATGTGGGCCTTTGCCTCACCACAAACCGTTGCGAACGAAGGTGTTGGCAACGTCGGTTTCGAAGACGGCTGGAACCATCTGGAGGGCGGCAGCGGTGATGACACCATGCACGGCGGAAGTGGGTCTGATGACGTGTTCATCTTCGATATCAGCAATATATCGACCAGCCCCGTCGAAGACGCAGATGGCTTTGGCAGCGATGTCATCAGCGGCTTTGGGCCGGGTGACCAAATCGCGTTGCTCGAATTCAATGGCCCTGGTGGCGAGAATCTGTCGTTTGACAACCTCGATACGGGCGGCGGTCCGGTTGCCAACATGCCGGATGGTGTGGTGAACGGCGATGACATTGGGGTTAGCTATTCGGGCGGCGATCTGGTGATTGACTTCAAGACAGCCGGATTTCTGGCGGACGATTATCTTGAACCAATTTGGGGCAGTTCAGATTTCATCATTACGATCGAAAACGTGAGTGAGCTTACTGAGTCTGATTTCCTGTTTTTTATGTAAGTCAATGATCAGGCGCACGGGGTTTCGGCGCGCCTGATCGCTTTTGTCGGCACGAGTCCGGAAAACATCACCGGCCGTCGCCAAAAAACTGCCGAAGCGCGCCTGAGACACGCGGCTGGGATGTGTCGCAAACTTTTGGGACGGTCGGAGTTAGCGTCTTACTTGACGCAGCTATCCTGCGATCTCGGAAAATAGTCGAAAACCAGACGTCGTAGTGCTGGCGAATTGCCGCTTCCGGATCATGTTGGCGACCTCGATGCCGTCCAAAGTGGCCGAGGCGGATCTGAACGATTTGAACCCACACATGTGCCGGATGCGACGCTTGATGAACCGGTGATCCTGTTCGATCATGTTGTTCAAATACTTGGACCTGACTGTTTGGATTTTGGCTGGGCAGCCAAACCGAGTAAGGATTTTGTTCACTTCTCGGATGCCTGCCGCGTTGGCTCCACTTTTGTCGATAACGATCTTGCCTGGAATTCCGTTAGAAGACAGCGCTTTGGCAAAGAACCTGGCGGCTACCGGACGGTTCCTCCGCTCAGACAGCATGAAATCAAGAGTATTTCCAGCTTTGTCGACTGCCCGGTAGAAGTACATCCATTTGCTGCGAACACGAACATATGTCTCGTCCATGCGCCAGGAACTCAGCGTTGGGCGCTTCTTCGATTGCGCTCTCGCTGCAATCATCGGCGAATACTTCACAACCAACCTGTTGAGAGTCGCGTGGTCAACGTGAACACCGCGTTCGGCCATGATCTCTTCCAAATCACGATAGGAAACCGTGTACCGCAGGTAGAAGTACAAAGCGTATAGAACCGCATCCTTGGGAAAATGGCAGCCTTTCAAGGAAATCATGCTGAAACCTGATGGAAAACAATACGCGGACAACAAACTTCGGAAGCTGCAGGCTCGTCAATCCAGACCAAAATTTTGCGACACATCCCTTTTTTGAACTTTTTAGCATTCGAGTTTCACCCGGAAGCCGCAAACGGGAACTCCTGACTAGGTTATTTAGGCCGCCGAAGGAAATGCTTCGTTAGCGATGCTAACCGGTCAAGCAAGGACGGCCTTGGGCTCGGTGCTGCAGTTCTCAGCAGTGATCATGATAGGCTGGTGGTTGCCCAAAGTGGACCTTCAAAAGCTAGCTTTGCAATTTCCGAGAGGCGGACTTTGCAGCCGTTCGCGTAAACAGTTTCAATGTCTGCTTCTTTCCGTCGGACTCTGAGATAGTCCAAGTGTTTACGTAGGATCATCAAAACGCTGCCTGACACAGATGAATCTTGGAAGGCGAAAGCGATTACTATGAATTGAATTGCCGATCACCGAGAGTGGAGCTATGCTTCCCTCCCGTGAAAGCTCTGGTTCTATCGCTCCTCCTCGCGCTCACTCCTGCGGGTTCCCGCGCTTGCGAGCTTGCGCTGGTCATTGCCCTCGACGTGTCGCGCTCGGTTGACAAATTCGAGTATGTGCTGATGCGAAACGGGATCGGCCAGGCACTCCTAGATGTCGAAGTCACCGATTTGATTGCCTGGATGCCTGGGGGTATGAAAGTGACCGTAACCCAATGGGGTGGCGCCGGTCAGCAGCGCCAGCCGATCGCTTGGCGCCGCCTCTGGAAACGGCAAAGCGTCATAGAATTCGTTGAAGATCTGATCGAGATCGATCGTGGCTTCTGGCATGCCGAGACCTCGGTCTCGGAGGCCCTGCTGCATGCCGATCTGATGTTCCACCAGCTCGAATATCCCTGTCGCCGACAGGTGATTGATGTGTCGGGCGATGGCATTTCGAATGCAGGTCCAGAGGTCAACCCGATCTCGGACGCCGTCGCCGCAAAGGGGGTCACCATCAATGGTTTGGTGGTCGCGGGCGCCCGCCCTGATCCAGTCGTCTATTACCTATCCGAAGTGATCCGTGGGCCTTTGGCCTTTGTGGAAGTCACCTACGGCTATGACGACTACGATCGCGCAATGAAGCGAAAACTGCTGCGCGAACTAGCTCCAAGCCTCTCCCTCCTCGACTTAGGAACCCCTCCGAACGCATTAGTTTCAGAACACTAGCGAAATACCCCAATTAACCCGTGCGTTGCGAAGTCGCCCAATAGACTATCAAATTGGCGGCTTAGTCAGGGCGTAGTGCGACAGCTAGCGAGTTATGCTAAGCGCGGGCACGATAATCCGACAATGGAGCCAGTGGCTGCCGTGCGGACAAACCGGACTTGTGCTGTCGCAGCTATTGCTAACGCAGCATTTGCCCGCAACCGCGGCGATGACCGTATGGCAGTGCAGCATGTTTCACCAAAGCAGCCATTCAAACTGGTTAACAGCGCCGTATTTTGAACCGACCATTCGCCGCACGGCGCAGGAACTTACGTGTTGCAGGACACTACAGGCATTCGCTACGTCTGTGTCAACGTCAGCTTCCAAGGTCCGTACCCAGAACGGTAGTTTTGGTCGGATTCCGGTTCACAACCAAACTGAGAGAATTTGCTGTTGATCGTTCTTGCCTGTTTGTTTCGCGCCAACAGGCCGTATTGGTCTTGTGTGTACCGAAGTGTTTCCGGCTTTATCGTAGAGCGCGGCGAGAGACAGTGCTCGATATGTGCTGTAGGCAGTTTCTCATTCGGCTGAATGTGCAAGGCGTGCCACAAGTAGGGCAGATGAATTGGATTGAGAAGCGAAATTTTCGCGTATCATGGGGGCCCGAATAGTTGCTTTTGGACAAAGAGGCTTGAAAATGAATAAGACATTCATACTGGCTTTGTTGCACAAATGCTTTGAGGGATTCACTGTTTGAATCCAGCGTGGTAGCCGGGGCGTATGAGCAGTTGGTCCCCGACGAAGTACAAGACCAGGAACTGGCCTTCGTACAACACGGCGTTGAAGCAGCGCGGTTCACTGTCGATCTGGTTTGATCCTGAGATGGCATGGCATCCACCGGCAACTGGCAAGCCAGGCCGTCAGCCCGAGTTCAGCGACGCCGCAATTCAAGTTTGCCTCACGATGAAGGTGCTTTTTGGGATGCCCCTCCGACAGACCAGAAGACGTTGGAAGTCTCCATCCCTTGTCGTGGCGGAACGGGGTCGCTCCACCTGCTGATTGACGCGACCGGGATCAAAGCAGAGGGCGAAGGTGAGTGGAATGCCCGCAAACATGGTGGCACCAAGAAACGTCTTTGGCGCAAGCTCCACCTCGGTATGGATGAGCAAACACTGGAGATCCGTGCCGTCGAAATCACGACGAGCGACGTCGGCCCCTCTCGGCAGATTTCTTTCAGAAATCGCCTGCCGGGCAGTGGATGCCCCAATGCTGCCTGACCTTCTGGAACAGATCCCGCCCGATCAGGAGATCGCTACCGTCACCGCTGATGGTGCGTATGATACGCGCAAATGTCACGATGTGATTGCCGCCCGAGGGGCCGCCGCCATCATCCCACCGCGCAAAAATGCCCGACCGTGGAAACCCGACACCGCGGGTGCTGTCGCGCGGAACGAAGCGCTACGAGCCTGCAAATATCTTGGGCGAGCGCTGTGGCGGCGGCTGACAGGATTTCACCGCTGAAGCCGCGCAGAGACAAAGATGAACTGCGTCAAACTGCTTGGCCAAGGCCTCATGGCCCGAGATTTCGACCGACAGGTCGCGGAAATCCAAGTCCGTGTCGCGGTGCTCAACCGCTACACCGCTCTTGGCATACCTGTCACTGAAGCCGTAGGCTAAGTCCGTCCGGGCAAAGGGGAAGTGCGTTCACGCCGCGATTTGTGCAACAAAGCCCCTATTTGCACAAATCTCGGACGGAGATGATGCCATGGGCGCGATGGCGGAAACAGCGATTTTTTCGCAGTGGTTCCATTCAGACCTGATGAAGAACCTGCATTATGCGCGCTGGAGAAAGGGCAGGTCAGATCTGGAAGTTGATCTTGTCCGCGTCGATCGGGCGCGTCTCAAACCCAAGTGGGCCTATGAAATCAAATGGTCAGACAGATATGCAGCCGATCAACCGGGTGAGCTGCGCGGACTCATCGAATTTGCCAAGCGTAACTTTGACACCGGCATCCCGGCCGGAGCAACAACAAAGACGATTACAGCCGAAAGCGAGATTGACGGAGTGCTAATCAGGCACTTTCCTTGCTCGCTACATTGCTATCAGGTTGGCAAAAATGTTGCAGAGGGTCGCGCGCCTTGATTGCATGACTATCGTTGCGGTTTGTCCGATGGGTGCTGCCAGACAAACTCTGCCAGTCTCAGATAGGACTTGTTGCATCAATCGAGGAATTCCGCCGAGTTTGAGGAAAGCTTCGGTGCGTTGGACAAACATTGTGATCCGGTGGCAACAAAGCGCAGGGGGAAGCTGATCCAGCCCAACTTCAAATCCCGAAATGGCACTACATCGACCCGGGCAAACCCCAGCAGAACGCCTTCATTGAAAGCTTCAACGGCAGTCTGCGCGATGAACTCCTGAACGAGGAGATGTTCAACAGCCTGGACGATGCAAGGCGCAAGCTGGCCCTTTGGCGATACGACTACAACAACGTCAGGCCGCACTCATCGCTCGGGAACCAGACCCCAGCAGAAGCGTGCCGGACGCATGAGCAACTTGAGGGCTCCGCGCCCGATGCGCTTGCTCAAACAGACGACGAAGAATATGAAAACCAGACCCGCAGACTCTCGTTATGAATGAGGGAGCCTCGGGGGGCAGGTCAGGTGGCATGAAGTGGAAATAGGCGGGCTGGGGGCAAACACACACCCACCGGCCCTGACCACAACCGACGCACCCCCCAACTCACACAAGGCTCGGACAGTGGCTGGACACTAGCGTTAGGAGTGGGCCAGAATCGTTGCAAGTTAACTTTCTGGCCTGTTTTTGCCACAAACATCGATTTGGCCTCGAATGGCTTTGTAGGCTGGAGATTTTGAAGGTTTTTGGTGTTTAGTGTTGATCGGATCGACATATGTTCGCTTGAGCTGGCGAAAGAACAATCCAACCCTTTGTGGGCTATTGTAACCCAAATTTGCGTTCAGGGCGGTGGCCGGCAGACACGTGGCGTCAGCAACAGCGATTAATTTCTGGACCCGTTGCCCATCCATCGGCGAAGCTGCTTTGAACATCCTCTCAAAACATCATTGTTTGGCAATGGGTTAGCGATGTTCTGTCGCCACGAGTTTTCAAACAAGAGCAATATGCGAAGGGCCCAAAGCCAGAATCTTTTCGTTCTTACGGGAATCCCCCAATAGCGGGGCATTAACCGTCCGTTTACCACTTGGGACATGAGGTTCGACAGCCCCCTCTTCGGACCTCACGCTTAGAGGGGATCGATCAATTACCGATCGATCCCCCTATTACTTTCTGCGTTCTTATCGCGCTCGGCAAGCTAACCGGCTCAGTCCTGATGTGGATCCCATCAGTCTGTACGATCTAACGCCGGGATGCTCTGGACCACCCTGCACAAGCGCTATGTCGAATGCTAAAAAAGCCGCAGGAAGAGCGCCGGACAAGATCGGATTTCCCTTCGACTGGCGTTGCAGTAGGGTCGGTTTTCAAGATGCATCACCTTCCAGAACACTTCGCAAACCTGATTGAGAGCTACGGCCTCATTGTACTGTTTGTGACGCTTTTCCTTGAAACATTCGGGCTACCGCTACCCGGTGAAAGCGCTCTCGTTGCAACTGCAGCGATTGCGACCGATGGATCTTTTAACATCTTTGCGGTTGCCGCGGTCGCCGGCCTTGCGGCCGTAGCTGGCGACAATGTCGCTTACCTGATTGGGCGACGGTATGGCCGTGCACTCATCTTGGTCTATGGTGGCCGCTTCGGGATCTCGGAGGCCAAATATCAAGCTGCAGAACGCGCAACAGAGAAATACGGTGCCTATGCTGTGGTCTGTGCGCGATTTTTCGTATTGCTGAGGCAACTCAATGGTTTGGTTGCTGGCTCAGTAAACATGCCCTGGCCAAACTTCTTTATTGCCAACGTGCTCGGGTCTGCTCTTTGGGTCTCATTCTGGTCGACGCTTGCTTATCAGTTCGGACAACACATTTCTTTGCTGCCAAAAGCCCTTCATCACCTATCACTGATTGCAGTCATTCTGGTGCCAACAATCCTTGTGCTGGTGTTTGTTTTTGGTCGCAGCCGCCTGAAAGTGCACAACCCCGATGACAGGAAGTCATCCCATTGAAGGACGACCCCAACCTCATGTAACGATTTCTAGATCATAGCATCGGACTGTTGGCGGCGGGACGAAGAAACCCGATCGCTGCTGGATGGGAAGCGACTCTCGACCCCCAGGTCTGAGGCCAACTGCGTGATGGAAAGAGCATCTGCGATAGCGTTCACCCGGAAAAGGTAGGACTGTCCGGTCTGGTGCTCCAACAGAATCTGCCCCGCCCCTGAATAGGTAGATCCGCCCATCATCGAGTGGACGAACGTAGTTTGCATAGGGCTTGTCCTTTCCAGATTCACCTCAATACCCCAGCCAGGATCGTTCTGACAAAGAACCCCCTCTTCCTTTCAACAATGAGAACCAGATGTGGTGTCAAGTGGGAAATAGTACACAACATCCTTGCTTTTGATCCCCATTTGTTCTAGTTTGAGCCAACGCTGCCAAAGGGGAAATCCCATGCTCGATCATGCCAATTCCGACACATCCACCGCTCTGCCGGCCACACATAAACAGATCGCCTATGCCCGCCGGATTGCAGAGCAACAGAATATCATCTTACCTTGGGAGATTCAGCAGGACCGAAAGCTCATCAGTGCGTGGATTGATGCCCAGCTTGCCGCGCCCCGCATGCACGACACGCGCCCGAGCTCAAAACAAGTGGCTTTTGCCGAGCGTATTGCCCGGATCAAACGCCGCGATGTTCCGGATGAGTGCTTTCGCGATCGCAAGATGATGACCCGCTGGATCGATAGCAATAAGCCCTGATGCGATCAGGAGATCTGAACCGCAAGGGGTCACGATTGTACGCGGACTGGCAGCACTCTGTTCTCGCCTGATCGGGCTTGACGGGCGCGGCCCCGATGGCGTCCGGTGTGGTCATGAAGATAGAAGAGGACAAGGTGGATGATGCGGTCCTGGCGCTGCTCTGGCTGACGCTGCACGGCGAGCGCCGCGCCTGGAAGGGGTTTGACTGGGACGCGCTCGACCGCCTGCATCACAAAGGGCTGATCCTGGACCCGGTTGGGAAGGCGAAGTCGGTGGTACTGACCGAAGAGGGCCTGCGCCGCTCCGAAGCACTCTTCAAGGAGCTTTTTGAACGCAAACACGGGAAATAGCCATCTCCGTGGCGCATCCAACGAGATGTTGTTTGCGGATACTGGCCCTTCATCTGGATGGCGGGCGCAACATGCGCTAGATCGCTCCCAGTTCTGCGAAACTGGAGTGTGCACAGAAGACGACGGCGCATGATCTTGACGGGCTTTGTTGCACAAATCGCGGCGTGAACGCACTTCCCCTTTGCCCGGACGGACTTAGCCTACGGCTTCAGTGACAGGTATGCCAAGAGCGGTGTAGCGGTTGAGCACCGCGACACGGACTTGGATTTCCGCGACCTGTCGGTCGAAATCTCGGGCCATGAGGCCTTGGCCAAGCAGTTTGACGCAGTTCATCTTTGTCTCTGCGCGGCTTCGGCGGTGCTATCCTGTCAGCCGCCGCCACAGCGCTCGCCCAAGATATTTGCAGGCTCGTAGCGCTTCGTTCCGCGCGACGGCACCCGTGGTGTCGGGTTTCCACGGTCGGGCATTTTTGCGCGGTGGGATGATGGCGGCGGCCCCTCGGGCGGCAATCACATCGTGACATTTGCGCGTATCATACGCACCATCAGCGGTGACGGTGGCGATCTCCTGATCGGGCGGGATCTGTTCCAGAAGGTCAGGCAGCATTGGGGCATCCACTGCCCGGCAGGCGATTTCTGAAAGAAATCTGCCGAGAGGGGCCGACGTCGCTCGTCGTGATTTCGACGGCACGGATCTCCAGTGTTTGCTCATCCATACCGAGGTGGAGCTTGCGCCAAAGACGTTTCTTGGTGCCACCATGTTTGCGGGCATTCCACTCACCTTCGCCCTCTGCTTTGATCCCGGTCGCGTCAATCAGCAGGTGGAGCGACCCCGTTCCGCCACGACAAGGGATGGAGACTTCCAACGTCTTCTGACGCCGACACAGAGTGCTGAAGTCCGGCACTCTCCAGTCGAGGCCCGCCAGTCGCAAGAGGCTTTCGACAAACCCCGTGGTCTGTCGGAGGGGCATCCCAAAAAGCACCTTCATCGTGAGGCAAACTTGAATTGCGCCGTCGCTGAACTCGGGCTGACGGCCTGGCTTGCCAGTTGCCGGTGGATGCCATGCCATCTCAGGATCAAACCAGATCGACAGTGACCCGCGCTGCTTCAACGCCGTGTTGTACGAAGGCCAGTTCCTGGTCTTGTACTTCGTCGGGGACCAACTGCTCATACGCCCCGGCTACCACGCTAATTTCAAACAGTGAATCCCTCAAAGCATTTGTGCAACAAAGCCCTTGCGGTGGTAAGTAGATGCCAAAAGTCATCTCGCAATTACAAGCATCTGAAGGATGCTTGTAAACTGCGTTTTTCCCACCAAAGCAGGATGTGTTTTCAATCAGCTCCATGGATCAGAACTCGACCACTGCCCGGATGGATTCGCCCTTGTGCATCAGCTCAAAGCCTTCGTTGATCTGATCCAGCGTCAGCTTGTGGGTGATCATCGGGTCGATCTCAATCTTGCCGTTCATATACCAGTCGACGATCTTGGGCACGTCTGTCCGGCCCGATGCGCCGCCAAAGGCAGTGCCACGCCAAGAGCGACCCGTGACTAATAGGAACGGACGGGTCGAGATCTCGGCTCCTGCCGGTGCCACGCCGATGATGATTGATTCACCCCAACCCTTGTGCGCCGTTTCCAACGCGGTTCGCATGACGCCGACATTCCCCGTGGCATCAAAAGTGTAGTCGGCGCCGCCGTGTGTCAGTTCGACCAGATGCGCCACCAGATCGCCATCAATCTTCGATGGATTCACGAAATCGGTCATGCCGAACTTCGTCGCCATCTCAGCCTTGCTGTCATTAAGATCGACGCCGACAATCTGATCCGCGCCCGCAAGCCGAAGGCCTTGGATCACGTTCAGACCGATGCCGCCGAGGCCGAAGACCACCCCTCGAGAGCCAATCTCAACCTTGGCGGTGTTGATTACTGCACCGATCCCAGTCGTCACACCGCAGCCGATATAGCAGACTTTATCAAAGGGCGCGTCCTTGCGGATCTTGGCCAGAGCGATCTCGGGCACAACGGTGTGGTTGGCGAAGGTTGAGCAGCCCATGTAGTGATGGATCGGCGTGCCATCCAGCATCGAGAACCGGGTGGACCCATCTGGCAACAGCCCTTGCCCTTGCGTCGAACGGATAGACTGGCACAGGTTGGTCTTGGGGTTCAGACAATATTCGCATTCGCGGCATTCAGGCGTGTAAAGCGGGATCACGTGATCGCCAACTTCAAGGCTGGTCACGCCTTCTCCGACCTCAATGACCACACCTGCGCCTTCATGACCGAGGATCACAGGAAAGATGCCTTCGGGGTCATCACCCGAGCGGGTGAATTCATCGGTGTGGCACAGGCCTGTGGCCTTGATCTCGACCAGAACTTCTCCCGCGCGGGGGCCTTCAAGGTTCACTTTCATCACTTCAAGTGGCTTGCCGGGGGCAAGAGCGACGGCAGCACGGGTTCTCATCATAGATTCGTCCTTACTTGGAATACCGTAAAAAGTGGCGTCCGGTCCAAAGTTGTCGCATCTCGAACCGGACGCCGAGCTTCGCCGCACGGGTATGCGGCGAAAGGGAGTCTTTGGGTTATGCGGCCTGTTCAGCCTCTTTTGCAGGCGCGGGGCCGGCGGGGAAAACGCCCGACATCACCACAAAGCCGGAGATACGTTTGAACCGGTCGCACCAACGGCGGATCGCCGGGTAGTCCATCCGCGGTATGCCGCCATCCTCGCTGAGCATGATGTAGGGGAAACAGGCGATATCGGCGACGGTCGGGTGATCGCCGGGGCAGATCCAATCCTGCCCGTCCAGCTCGGCGAAATACAGGTGTTCGTCGAGAATGCGGAACAGGTTATGAGCGCCCGCTCGGGCCGAGTCGATATCCAGATGGCGATACAGCAAGCTGTCATGCAGCCGGGCTGCAGACGCTGTGCCAGTGATCCCGTCGGCAAAGGCCAGCCACTGCGACACCTGCCCCAGCAACGCCGGATCGCCGGTCGGATACCATTGGCCCGAACTGTCATATTTCGACGCCAGATAGACCAGGATCGCCTGCGCATCGCGCAACACCAGCCCGTCATCGTCGATTACCGGCAGCTGGCCCAGCGGGTTGAGTTTCAGGAACTCTTCGGACTTGTGCTGAAGGCCCGGGTAGAAGTCGATCTTCTCAGTCTCGAATTCGACGCCCAGAAAGGACATCAGCAGACGCAGTTTGTAGCAGTTGCCCGACAGTTCGTAGTCATAAAGCGTGATCATGATGCACCTCAAATATCCAGAATAAGCCGGTCAGATTTGGCCCGGCTGACGCAAGTCATGATCGACTTGCCTTCGGCCTTTTCGCTGTCGGACAGATAGACGTCCTGATGCAGCACATCGCCTTCGATCACGCCGCAGCGGCAGGTGCCGCAGGCGCCCTGTTCGCAGGAACTGCCCATGTTGATGCCGTTTTCGCGCAGCACCTCAAGGATAGTCTGGCCAGCAGGCACTGTCAGCGTCACCGCCGAGCGGGCTAGGTCGATTTCGAAACTATTGGAATCGTCCAGCTCGACCGTATTCTTGAAATACTCGAAATGCACCGCCTCGTCGGACCAGCCGCAATTGGAGGCGACCTGACGGGCCGCTTCCAGCATCGGGCCTGGACCGCAGATATAGATGTGGCGGGCATGGCCGGGTTCGGCGAGCACCTTGCGTAGAACGGCAACGGTTTCGTCCGGTGACAGACCCTTGTGAAGGCTTGCCGCCTGTTCGAATTCACCGATTGCCTGTTTAAAGGCCACATGTTCGTCGGACTGGACGAAATAGTGAAACTCGAACCCCAGATTCTGGCTGTTCAGCGTCCGCGCCATCGACAGCAGCGGTGTGACCCCGATGCCCCCGGCGACAAAAATCGTGTTCACCGCGTCCCGACGCAGCGGGAAATTGTTGCGCGGCACCGAGATCGCCAGAACGTCGCCCTTTTGGACGCTGTCATGAATGGCCGTGGAGCCGCCCCGGCTGTCCGGTTCGCGTTTGACGCCGATGGTGTAGTGGTCCGTCTCGCCTGGGCCGTTGGTCAGCGAGTATTGCCGCACCAGCCCGTTCTGAAGATGCACGTCGATATGTGCGCCGGGCTGGAAGGTGGGCAACCGGCTGCCCGTCAGCGGTTCCAGTCGCAGACTGACGATCCCTTCGGCGGTCCTCTCTTTCGCGGCGACTTGCACACGCAAATCGGCATTGCGCCCATCGGTGCTGGCGGCAGGGATGTCGACCAGATCCTCGGCCACGCGACCAATCGGGGCCGACATCGGTTCCAGCGCCTCAAGCTGCGCGGCCTGTGCCTCGATCTTCCGGCGCAGCGCAGACAGGGCCTGACTGTGGGTGCGCAGCAAGGCGATGTGGTCTGCCCCCTGTGCCGCCCGGTTTACAACCCCGCGAATGACGCTGTGATTGCTGTCGCAGGGCTGCACGAACAACCGAACAGCACTGCCGTCACCGGCTGTCACCGTGACCGACCCGTCCTCATTGACCAACCCGGCGCAGCCGTCTGCCATGCTGTAGCAGGTCAGCGCCTCGATCACAAAATCACGCGGCGCATTGATGGGGATCGGGCGCAGCGTGGTGGCCGTTTCGAACCCATCCAGCGCCGGGATTTCACCCACCGCCTGCTCACCGCACCAGACCAGACCATGCGCCTCTTGCGCGGGATAGGTGTTATTGCAGATCGTGCGGGCGGGCGCATCCGCCGGATGGGCCGGAATATAGGTGCAACCTGCCGTACGATTGGCATAGCGCCAGCCGTGATACTGGCATTTCAGCTCGCGCCCATCGTTGATGCCAATGGACAGGCGTACGCCGCGATGCAGGCAACGGTTTTCCCAGATGTTGACATAGCCGTCATCGGCCCGCCACACGGCGAATTCCCGTCCCAGAAGCTTGGCCTGATACACATGGCGCAGCGGCAGGTCCGAGCTTGAAGCGATCGGGATCCATTGCGAATGAAGTTCAGTAGTCATGAAAATTCCTTTCTGTGCTGGCTCAGGCGACGGCTGGCAGTGTGCCGAAAGTGACCTGATGATCCCTCAGCCAACGGCGATAGAGAATGGCGACCTTGTCGGCGCGAATGGGGGTTTCGGCCCGGGGATCAAGCGGCAGTTTGCGCGGAATCTGATTTTCCAGGATCGGTTTGTCCTGCGCAAAGATCAGTTGCATGAACCAGCGCAGAGTGTCTTCTTCCATCCCGTCTTTGACGTAACAAAGGTATGGATGCACGATGCAGTCCTCAGGCCCGACCGGTTGCACGAACAGCACGATATAGTCGTTGCGGTCAGGATAGGTCGGGTTGGTTTTATACAGAGCGACCGTATAGGGCCGGTAAACCCGATAGGTGTATTCCACCATGATCCCGCCCTCGGCCGTGGGCGAGGCCTGCGGCTGATAGAAGTAACACTCAGACGCGATGATCTCATCATCTTTGGTCAGCTCCACCTCATAGGGCTGCACCTCGGTATGTGGTTCCTCACCCAGCCAGCCGGTGTGAACAAACGGGAAATGCCCCATGTCGAGGAAGTTCTCGACTACACGCAGACCCGAAACCTTGACCCCGAATGAACCGCCGCTGACCAAGTACCGATCGGGTTCAAAAGCTTCGGGCACATGGATGATGTCGCGTTCAGGTGCGCCAAGACAGGTCCAGATGAACCCGTACTTCTCCTGCAATGGCAGTTTCGCGCCATCTGCAGTATTCCGCCTGACCGTGATCCCGCCATCCTCATCCCGTGACACATAGACCGGCTCTTCAAACAATACGGTTCGTTGTACGTCGCCAAAGGCCAGCAGGTCAGCCTCGGCAACAACATGCCAGTCGTTCAACAGAATTTTGTTGTCGCAGGTCATGGTGTCCTCCGTGGAATAGAATGGTTCAAGGGTTTGAGACCGGGATCACGCCGTAGGTCAGGCCCTTGCCACTGAGCCAGCGACGATAGGCAATGGCGGATTTATCAGCCCGGATCGGGGTTTCGGCGCGTGGGTCCAGCGGCAGGCGCTTGGGCATCTGGTTTTCGAGAATGGGCTTATCCTGTCCGAAGATCACCTGCTGGAAATAGCGGATGGCCTGGTACGGACTTTCCTCATCCAAAATGCACATACCGGTGTGGGCCAGAATGCTCTCAGGCCCGACCGGTTGGATGAACAGGAAAATTGTATCTCGACGGGCCGGGTCGTTGGGGCTGGATTTGTAAAGGATGGCGCAATTTGGGTGCGGCACACGATAGGTGTATTCCACATCCGCCCCCTCATCCGAGGTCAGGGCCGCCTGCGGCTGATAGAACCGGCAGCGGGTGGCCAAAACCTCATCGCGGGTTTCAGAAACCTCTACATCGTATTCCTTGACCTCGGTATGCGGTTCTTCGCCCAGAATGCCCGTATGGACATAGGGGAAATGGCCCATATCCAGAAAGTTCTCGACCGCACGCCCGGCGGAAACATTCACGCCGAACATCCCCGTGGGCACAAAACGGCGATCCGATTCCGCATATTCCGGGAACGGGAACAGCGGTTCGGGATTGTTCCCGAGGCTGGCCCAGACATAACCGTATTCAATCTGACAATTCACCCGATCACCGGTCTTTGCCGGATCGAAGATCACCCCCTCGCACACACCGAGGGTTGGATACCAAGCATGTGCCTGCCCATCGGGGGCCAGCGCAAAGGAAAGTTTCTGGCCCAGCAAGACAGTGTTGTGAACGATGCCCACCGTCATTTCGTCCACCGAGGAAAGGGGATGCCAGTGCTCAAGAACAACCGGGTCAGTGCATGTTGTGGGTGTCATGAATGCTCTCCTTTTCACGGATCAGCGGAAATAAGGAATGCCAAGGCGCTGCGGCTGGCGCGATTGACGGCGCAGACCCATCAGCAACAGGATTGAGGCGAGGTACGGCAGCGCCAGGAATATCTGATGCGGCACGTCGATGCCCAAGACCTGCACATGGGTCGCCACGCTTTCCAGCAGGGCAAAGACCAGTACGGCGGCCAGCACGCCCTTGGGCATCCAGTTGCCAGCGATCAGAGCTACGATGGCTAGCCAGCCGCGACCGGCGGTGATGTCGGCCAGAAAACGATCCGAGAAACCCAGCATAAGGAACCCGCCTCCAAGCCCAGTCATCACACTGCCGAACAACACGGCGGCATATTGGCGGACGGCAACGCTCAGGCCCTTGATGTCCAACGCCTTGGGGTTTTCACCCAGACAGCGCAGCTCCAGCCCCCAGCGGGTGCGGTAGAGCAGATACCAGACTGCGGGCACGGCGGCGAAGGCCACATAGGTCAGCAGACGCTGGTCGAACAGGATTTCTCCGACAATGGGGATCGAGGACAGGACCGGGATCGGGACGTTTTCGAACCCGTCAAATGTCGGCTGCGCGCGGCCCTTGATATACATGCGGAACCAATAGAGCGTCAGTCCCGCGATCAGCAGATTGACTGCAAGCCCGGTGATGAAATGGTCCACCCGCATGGTCACAGTCATGAAGGCGATGATCAGCCCGACCAGTGCCCCGGCCACCATGGCCATGACCACGGCAAGCCAGATCGACCCAGTGGCGGTAGCAACGAAGTAGGCGGTAAACGCGCCCATCAGCATTGTGCCTTCGACACCCATGTTCCAGATGCCTGCGCGCTGGGTCACAAGCTCACCGATGGCGGC
Source organism: Ruegeria hyattellae (assembly GCF_041537925.1). NCBI lineage: Bacteria > Pseudomonadati > Pseudomonadota > Alphaproteobacteria > Rhodobacterales > Roseobacteraceae > Ruegeria > Ruegeria hyattellae. The sequence goes on from NZ_JBGOSH010000007.1 coordinate 59,201, forward strand.
GAATAGGATCGGTGTGGCGATACGGACCATCCCCGCAAGGATGCTGATCAGAATGGTTTGCTGGAACAACTCACCCATCGGTCTGAACCCTCACGATCTTGTAGCGGGCAGCCACACCCGCGCAGAGGAAGGTCAGCATCAGAATGCCTTCCATCGCCGGTACAAGCGCTGCCGGAACCTGCGCCAGAAGTTTCATGTAAAGCGCACCGCTGCTGAGTCCGCCAAAGATGACCCCAGCCACCACCGTCCCCAGAGGGCGCAGGCCGCCGATCATGCCGATGATGATGCCAGTATAACCGAGGTTGAACAGCGTGTCGGACCGCAACCTGTGCGCAGTTCCGAAGATTTCCGACACACCCGCCAGCCCGGCAATAGCGCCGCTGAGGATCATCACCAGCACGATGGTGCGCCCGATATTGGTGCCGCGATAGGCAAGTGCCACCGGGTTGTAGCCCATGGCGCGGATTTCATAGCCAAGCGGGGTCTTGTCCAGAACAACGTAGCAGACCAACGCCGCGACAATGGCGAAACCAAAACCCAGATGCAGCTTGCTGCTGCCGAACAAAGCAGGCAATTGAGCGGCCTCGCTGATAGGCGCGGTTTGCTGATAAACAACCGAAGTCGATACCTCGGTCCAGGGACCGCCGCCAATCAGATACGACAGAAGGAACACGATCAGATAGTTCATCATAACGGTCGAGATGATCTCGTTCACGTCGAACCGGTCTTTCAAGATCGCCGCCAGTGCGCCAAGAACCGCACCGCCGATCATGCCGCAAAGGATGATCCCGGCGATGTACAAGGCGGGCGGCAGACCAGCCAGCATCAGATAGCCGGTATAGGCCCCCATCGCACCCGCATAGACCTGACCTTCCTGCCCGATGCTCCAGACCTGGGCGCGGAACGCCACAACGGTCGCCAACCCAGTCAGGATCAGCGGCGTCGCCTTGGCCAGCGTTGCGACAAGCGCCTTCTGGCTGCCAAAACCGCCGTTCAGCAGGGCCGAGAAGGCCTTGATCACATCTGCGCCGCTGGTCCACAACAAAAGTGCCGACAGAACCAGCCCGAACAGGGTCGCCGCCAGATACATGGAGAATGTCCAGATCGGTTTGCGGTTCACACGGGGTTCGATCCTGATCCGGGTAATTGGACGCGGTGCCCCGGTATCGCGTTCGATGGAGGTCATTCCGCAGCCTCCTTTCTCTCACCGGCCATCAGCAGGCCAATCTCTTCGATGGATGTGTTTTCGGGGTCGACCACGCCGGTGATCCGGCCGCCCGAGATCACCGCGATGCGATCCGACAGGTTCAGCAGGTCTTCCAGTTCTTCCGAAGCCAACAGCACGGCAAAGCCTTCGTCGCGCTTTGCGATGATCTGCTTGTAGACATATTCGATCACGCCCAGATCCAGCCCCCGCGTCGGCTGATTGGCCAGCAACAACTTGTTCGAATGCACGAATTCGCGGGCAAGAATGACTTTTTGCGCGTTACCGCCAGACAGGTGGTTAACCGGGGTAGTGGCGGATGGCGTCTTGATCTGAAACTCGTCGATCAGACCTTCGGCGATGGTGCCGATCTGTTTTTGGTTCAGAAAAGGCCCCTGGGTGTAGTCATCATGGCGCTGCCAGCCCAGGATCATGTTCTCCTGAATGTCGAACTCGGGGATCAGCCCTTCGCGAAACCGGTCATCGGGCACCAGACCCACGCCGCGATCCATATACTGGCGCGACGGCAGTCCCTCGATCCGCTCATCCGCAAGGGTCACGTTGCCGCTTTCGGGGATCAGGATGCCCGAAAGGATTTCGAACAACTCCTTCTGTCCATTGCCGGACACCCCGGCCAGCCCCAGTATCTCGCCCTTGCCGATGGTCAGACTGATCTGATCCAGCGCCAGATTTTCCCGGTTGTCGCGATAGCTCACGTTGTCAACAACCAGAACAGTTTCCGGTGCCGCCGCCCCTTCGGCCGAGCGATCCCGGATCACGCGCAACTCGACGTCGCGCCCGACCATCATGCGGGTCAGTTCTTTGGGAGTCACTTCGCCGGGCCGGACGGTATCGACCACTTTGCCTTTGCGCAGGACGGTCACCCGGTCGGATTGCATCACTTCGACCATCTTGTGACTGATCAGCACAATCGACAGGCCGAGCTCCTTCATATGGTTGATGATGCGGAACAGGCGAATGGACTCCTCGGGCGTCAGCACCGCCGAGGGTTCGTCCAAAATCAGAATTTCGGCTCCCAGATACAACGCCTTGAGAATCTCGACCCACTGCTGCTGCCCAACCGCGAGGTTGCGCACCGTCGCGTTCGGATCCAGATCGATGTCATATTCCCGGCACAGGTCCTCGACCCGGCCGCGGGCCTCGTCCAAATTGAGTTTCCAGCCGTTTTCATGGGTTCCGACAACGATGTTTTCCAAAACGGTGAAATCGGGCACCAGTACGAAATGCTGATGCACCATGCCGATTCCGGCATGAATTGCATCACGGGGCGAGCGGAACTTGACCGGTTCGCCGCGCAGCTCCAGCCCCCCGCCTTCGGGCTGATAGAAACCGAACAGGCAGGATGATAGGGTTGATTTTCCGGCCCCGTTCTCTCCAAACAGGCAGTGAATTTCCCCGGCGACGAGATCGAAGTTCACATCTTCATTCGCGATCACACCGGGGAACCGCTTGGTCAGGTTCACTGTTCGTAAAATCGGAGACATTGGTTTTCCCATCATTTGGGCTGACTGTCTAAACCTCTCCCGGCGCAGGCATTGCGCCGGGGGCGAGTTCACAATCTACAAGCCTTTCAATCGGACTTGGGCGGCGATACGTCCAGTTCGACCGTCAGTGCGCCCGATGCGATATCGTCCAGTGCGGTCTGAACTTGTGCCTGTACATCGTCCGGCACCTTGTCAGCCAGATCATAGTAGGGGGCAATGCTGGTGCCGCCTTCGGCCACGCCGCGCCAGATGATCTCGGTATTGCCCTCAAACGGTTTGCCATCGGCCTTATTAGCCCACCATTCATCTACAACCCATTTCACGTCAGGGTCCCAATTCGCCAGCGAACTGGACAGGATCGTGGACGGAGAATAGTGATGGTCGTCTCCAAAGTTCGAGAAGCACAGAATACCGGCCTCTTCACAGGGCTGAAAATTTCCAGCCAGCTGGTAAATGATGTCCGCGCCGGTTGAGATTTGCGCCGAGGTCATTTCCGAGGCCTTTCCCGGATCATACCAGCTTTCGATAAAGGCGACCTTTTGCTTGATTTCGGGATTGACCGATTTAGCCCCCGCGAAAAAGGCATTGATCAGGTCGTTAATGTCATCGGCAGGATATGTGCCGACAACTCCCAACGTGTTGGAACCAGTTAGATTGCCTGCAAGAATTCCCAGCGCATAGGCTGATTCATGCACGCGCTTGTAGACCCAGTACTGGTTGCCCCCTAAACCTTCATTGCCTGAACCCACCACGACAAACATGATTTCAGGAAACTCATCCTTTAGTTTTTTCACCTGATCGGAATAGGTCGAATGCGCCCAGATGATGTCATACTCACCCGACTCAGCGAACAGGCGCATCGCATCGCCTGCGTCATCGCCCCAGAGCGGATCGGTATACTGCCAGCTGATATCCAGTCCGTGCGGCTTTGCCTCTTTTGCCCGCTCCAGCGACTGGATGAGGGTACCGTCCCAGCTGGATTCGATACCTGCCGACAATATGACGGCGATGTTCAGATCCTCGGGGTTCTCAGCAGCCGCGAACTGTGTCGAGGCCAGAAACGTACCCAGCCCAAAAGTCAGAGCACTGGCGGATTTCAGAAATGTTCTTTTTCGCATTGCTTTCGTTCCCTGTTATTTGTGGATGTCATAGATCCAGAACCAGTAGGTCCGAATGCGCCCGTGAACAGCACACCGTCATCTGGTCGTTTTCTGCGTGTTCTTCATCCGTCAGCACGTAGTCCCGGTGATCCGGCGTACCTTCGAGGACTTTGGTGATGCAGGTACCGCAGATGCCCTGCTCACATGATTTGGGGATGTCGAATCCCATCTCTTCCAGCACATCGATGGCAACCCGGTCAGCCGGGATATCGACAACCTCGCCAGTGCTCGCGACCTTGATCTTGAATGCGCGGTCATCGCTATCCATTGCAGGCGGATCGACCGCGAAATACTCGCGATGGACAGCCTCGGACGGCCAGCCTTTGTGGACCGCGTCCAACACCGCATCCATGAACCCGGCCGGGCCGCAGACATACAGGTGCGTTCCCGGGTCCGGAGCCTGGCTCAGCCCCGCAATGTCGAATTTCTGATCCTCGTCCCCGTCATCGAAATGCAGATGCACCCGCTCTGAGAATTCCGAGGCCTGCAGGTCTTCGCGAAAGGCCATGCGCTCTTTGGTTCGGGCGCAGTAGTGCAATTCGAAAGACGTACAATTCGCATGCAACGCCTGTGCCATTGACAGGATCGGAGTGATGCCAATGCCACCTGCGATCAACAGGGAATGCTCGGCCTTGTCCGATAGTGCGAAATGGTTACGAGGATCGCTGATCTCGAGGCACTCGCCGACATCCAACTGGTGCACGGCCTCGGAGCCGCCCCTGCCGTCGGTTTCTCGCAGCACACCCAGACAATAGCGGTGCGTCTCGGATGGATCGTTGCACAGAGAATACTGACGGATCACGCCATCCTGTAGATGGATATCGATATGGGATCCGGCGGTGAATGAGGGCAAGGGCTTCCCATCCGCCGCGACCAGTTCCAGCCCGGCGATATCCTGCGCCAGAACGGACTTTTCTCTGATTTCCACCGTGATAAGGGTGACCGTCATCGTTGCTCTTTCTGATTAACTTGCGATCGGAGCGCCGAGGCCGAATTTCTTGACCAACGCACGCCGGTAATCCATGGAAATCCGGTCCGCAGGAATGTGCATTTCTTCGGTCAGATCCAGTGGCAGATCCTCGGGGTGCTGGCCTTCGACCAGAGGTTTGTCCTCTTCGTTGATCTGAGAGGATTCCTTGACCAGATACTCTGCATTCGGCTCTTCCGTGTTGTCAGTAATGATCTGGAACAGCTTCGATTCATGAGCCGAAACCGGGCAGACCGTATCGGCGATGATCTGCACATAATCGCTGTCGACCGGCCTGATGTAGATGGCGGTGCTGAACGGGAATGTTAGTTCGTAGGTATAGACCACCTCGCGATCATCGGCCTCCACCCCGTCCGGAAAGCGGTTCCCGCCTTCCAGATAAGGCATGTCGAAGGTCAGCCCGTAGTCGGTTTCATGAACTTTATACAGCGGCAACGGCGCGGGGGTTTCGTTTCCGAACGTACCGCCGTGCACAAACGGGAAATGGGCCAGATCGTTAAAGTTTTCGACATGCCGACTGGCTGCAGCCATCCAGGTGCCGGACGGAATGAAGTTTAGCTTGATGCTGGGGTCATCCAACATCTCCCATGTTGGCAGAGTCCAGTTTGGCTCGCCGCTCAGGCAGGCCCATACGATGCCGTATCTCTCTTCGCTCAGAACGGAATACAGACGCATCTTGGGCGGAATCTTCGCATTCTGGTGCGGCATTGAGGGAATCTTGGTGCACTGGCCGGAATGATCGAAACACAGACCGTGCATCGGACAAACCAGGTTATCGTCGCGAACCCACCCAGCACTCAGCCGTGTTCCGCGATGGGGACAAATGTCGCGCGCCACCGACACGCCTTGAGACGTGCGGTAGACAACCAGATCCACATCCAGCAACCGTGCCTTTTCAGGTTCGTCCTGAATTTCATGCGCATAAGCGATGGGATGCCAAAAGTTGCACAGAATGCGCCAATCGTTTTCGTCAAAGGTGCAATTGCGCGGCAAATCACTTGCGAATTTTGAGTGATTTACGGACTGGAACATGGCTGGCACTCCGGGCTGGCGGCTTTTTTCCGCGGGTGGCTGAGGGTGATGACACCCACACTGTGTTTGCTCAAGATCAATAAATACATGACAGAAAATCATCTAAAATTGACTGTAATGAATAAAACCGTCATATTTCATGCATGTTCTCTAAACCAGCAACGCCGCCAGCATTCAGACTGGTGGTTGCATCCTTCTGATCGTTAATCCGAGTCGCGATACCTGGCACATGGACCAACTCATCAATCAGATCCGGGGCTACTCTTTCGGGGGGATGACCTATGAAAAGGGCGGCCTCTTCGGCCCGATCATGCGCCCCTACCTCTCGGTGATTGTCATCGAAAGCGGCAGCTGCACGATGCGCTCGGATGCTGGGAGTGTAACTGTCCGCTCCGGTCAGGCCGGTGTTCTGGCTGGGCGCAAACGGTTCGAATTCGACTACCTCAGAGGAGAGAGTACAACCGTAAGCTGGTGCGAGGGGTTTCTCCCAGACATAGACCCGCCAGTATTCGAGGCGCAGTTCACGCATTTCGAACCAATCCCGATATCGGAGCGGCTCAGACGGTTGCAACGCGTCGGAGTGAGTACCGGCCATGCCTCATCGGCTGACCTGAATAGCCTGCGCAACGCAATCGGCCTGTCGGTACTTCGCGCTTTTTTGCTAGAAGCGCGTCAAGACGAATCGGAAAAGAAAATGCCTGTGCGCGTTTTGATGGCCAAACGGTTCATGGACGACAATATCAGCGACGAAACTGTCGTGGTGAACGCCGTAGCACGACATGTTGAAATGTCTCCGCAGCACCTGATTGCTTCCTTCAAGACGACCATGGGCATTACGCCGGGCAAATATCTCTGGCAGATACGCGCGGCCAGAGCGCGGCAATTGTTGGTTCACACCCGTCTCAGTCACGCGCAAATCGCTTTTGAGTGCGGTTTCAAAAGCGTGTCCCATTTTTCCAGAAGCCTGAAAGCGCGAATTGGCAATACCCCCAGTCAAATTCGCCGCGAGATGGGGTTTGTACAGTCAAGTGAAATGGATACTTCCGTCGAAGAGTTCTTTTTTGATTGACCGGCTAATGAGAGGGGAGTGGAAAAATCTTGGGGACCTAAATTGATTTCGGTCTATCCTGATGTCTTTGTCGCAGGAGGATTTGGTGTGAAAGTTCGGATCAGGATTGAAACGGAGTTTGGGTGGGGCGAGTGCCGGTCCCATGATATTGGCGTCATTGAGCGGTGTTCTATCGATCCGTCGGAAGACGGCCTTGGTATCAGCCTCGCTGAGGGCAAATCGATCTTGAAAGAAGTCCAGCGTGCTGTTCTCCAGGATCAAGTGGAAGAAATCAGCGAAGTCGCGCGGGTATGCCGTCACTGGCATTCGTATTTGCCTGTGCATGATCGTCGTAAGCGACGTGTCGATACTCATTTCGGTCGTGTGACTGTCGAAGCGCCTCGGGTCCGGATGTGTATGTGCGGCTTCCCGGGCTTTCCTGCGTTCAAGGCAGCGTATTCTCCGCTCACGCGGATTTTGAAAGACAATGCCACACCCGAATTTAGGAGGCTTCAAGCCGAACTGGGTGCCCGGCATAGTTTTCGGGAAGCCGCGCGTCTGTTGAACGAGCTCACACCTTGCGCCACCCAGAACCACGCAACGATCCGGAACCGGCTTGCGTCGGTTGCCAAGGCCCTGGAAGATCGCTGTTGCGAGGAACCGACGGATACGGCCATTCAAGCAAAACCTACCGAGGTGACGGTCATTCTAGACAGCGCATATGTTCGTTCACGCCTAAAATATCAAAGGCGAAATTTCGAAGTCATTGTGGGGTCGATTGAAAGCGAAACAGCTGAAAAACGGCGGTTTGGATTGAACCAGATGGGTGCCGATCACCCGATTGAACACCTGCGGTCCAGCCTGAAAGCCGCTGGTTGGGAGGATGGCGTTGCAGTCACTGTTCTTTCTGATGGGGATCCCGCGCTGCATCGCTTGATCAGAAACGCAACGGGTGCCGATGTTCGTCACATACTAGATTGGTGGCATATATCGGCGCGCATCCGACATGTGGAGACAACATTTCAAACGCTGGCATCACACACCGGAACCGAAAGTAGCGCAGAGATTGCTGCCCTTGTTGGGACACTTCGCTGGCGCATATGGCATGGCCAGACAGACCGAGCACGCGATACGCTTGATGTCTTGTTCCGCTTCGCGATGCGCGTGCGCGAACACACCCATGGTCAGTCAATCGATGCGGCGCTCTCGGTCGCCTCACGCGCATTGGATCTGAGAACATACTTGAGCCACAACCTTTCAGCCATCGCGAACTACGGGCGAAGACGTCAGCAAGGGAAAGCAGTCTCAACTTCAAGGGCAGAAGGCCTCGTAAATGAGATCGCCAATGTGCGCATGGGAAAGAAACAACGCATGAGATGGTCCCCAAGAGGCGCGCATCGTGTTGCGGTTGTCAGGGCTGCCGTCTTGGATGGAAGGCTTTCACTAGGGCTACTTAGGGCGGCATAATCCCCAAAGCTTTTCCACTCCCGTCTTGGGGAGTTCAGATTTTCCGGGCGTGTCCTGCGCGGACAGCCTCAAGCAGCGGTCGTGGGTTGTTGCAGCGGTCAATGGCTCCGTTGCGCACAAAATATCCCCGATCCACATCAACCAGAGTATCGCAGTACACACGCGTGTTTCTGAGCCTTGGCCGAATATCCATCGCCTCAAGCACCCGTGCGGCGGTCGCATCGTCGTTGGTATGCGGCACGGCTGGATTGTCTCCGGCGACCCGCAGATGTGCCGATGCTTTCAGGCCGTGGACGGCGGCCGCGTTGTCCATTGCGGTAAGCCGCTCAGCCACAGGATCGGTGTTTCCCACCCGAAAAACCGCACCGACGATTCCGCAGGATTTTGGCATCGCCGCCAGCGCCGCCAGTTGGTCGGAATCCGTCGCGTTGAACCCGTGGTTGATGACGTGGAAATAGGTGCCCTCGGCCTTGATGTCGTCCTTCGTGCGCATCCGGGAGATATAGATCGGCAAACCCGTTGCCTGATGCGCCTTGGTCAACAGATCAGCGGAGGCCTCGACATCGCGCCAATTCAGCGAGATTTCCCAGTCCGACAGATTACCTGCTTCGGCCGCGATTATGTCCAGCACCGATTTATTGACGCTCCAACCGAACAGCGTTGTCCGGAACCCCAGATGTTTGAGAACGGCCAATCGCGCGCGCCGCGAAGGATCCAGCAAATCATGGAGCGGGATGCGAATGTCGCGCACGCCCATCTCTTGCAGCGCCAGAAGGTGATAGTCGTTACGCACGGGCTTGCGGTCAAACTCGTCCAGACCGCCGCTGGGCGGTACTTCCGAGACTTCGGCCCAGTTCTGGCGCAGGTCGAACCCGATCAGCGGGCTGGTGTTCTCTCGCGGCTCCGGAGCAAGTTTCAGCATCTCACCTGCCGGTTTTTCACCTAGTGCCAACTCGGCCCCGTTCGTGCGCACAAATCTGGTGACGTGACCGTTTTCGTAGACGTTCACCACAAAGTACCCCAGCTTGGCGGCGTCATCGCGTCCAAATTCGCTGCCTTCGGGAGGGATCGCGCGCAACATTTCCGAATAATCCTGCCGAACAAAGCTGGTGGCCGGAGCAAGGTAGAAATCCGTCTCGCCATAACGATCATACCAGAAGTTATGGGCATGGCCCGAGAACATGGCCTCGACCCCATGCTTTTCAAGCAACCCCAGCAACCAGCCCCTGCCCGGCTGATCGGTATTGTCGTAGTGATCCAGTTCTTCGGGGTGACACAGATAGGCCGGGTGATGCAGCATCAACATGACGCGCTGGCTGCTGGCCGCAGCAAGTTCGGATTCAACCCATTGCATCTGATCCGCCTCGGCCTGAAGACCAGAATTGATCAGTTGTGCATTCAACAGAATGAAGCGTATCCCACCCTGTTCGAAGCTGTGGAAATGGGCACCAAACTCACCTTCCCAGGCATCGATCATTTCGGGCGTAGTCGGACTGGCCGGCCCGCCGCTAATCGGCGTGTCACCGATGTCATGGTTTCCCGGCAGAACATGGATCGGCACGGACAAGTCGGACACGATCTTGCGATACGCGTTCGCGGCATGTGCGTAAAGTTCCCCGGTTTCAGGAACCGGATGCAGAAGGTCGCCGAGATGAATGACAAAGTCCACTTCTCTACGATTGATATCTGCGACCACAAATCGAAATCGTCGATTGGCACGAGCGTTCACCGGAAAGGGTGAATTGCAACTATCTTCATCCGGATTGACATGCGTGTCTGAGATGACGGCAAAGCTGTATTCAAAGCGCCCCAAACCCGGCGCATTCACGTTGACCATTATTGCGTTCCTCGTTCTTTAAATCGTTCGGATCAGCCGCCGGTTGTAAGGACCGATGCCTGTCCTGTTCGCGACGCACGAATGCGAGATCGGATCAGCACAAATATCGACAACGCTGTCAGCATCCAGAACAGCCAGCAAATCGCATTACGGACAAAGATCGACAGGCTGCCATCAGACAACAGCAGTGACTGACGGAAATTGTCCTCAAGAAGCGGCCCAAGAACGAAGGCAATCAGAAACGGAGCAACCGGGATATCAAGCCGTAGCATCGCGAATCCAACAAGCCCCATGCACAGCATCACCAGGATGTCGAACAGGTTGTTGTTCACCGCATAGGCGCCATAAACGCACAGGGTGAAGACGATCGGGTACAGGATGCGGTTTGGGATCAACGCAACGCGGCTAAAAGTCTTGATGGCGACCTTACCCACGATGAACAGATAGGCTGAGCTCAGCAATATCCCCATGAACAGCGCGTAGATCATCGGCAGGTTTTCCGCGAAAAGGATAGGTCCCGGACGCAAGCCGTGGATCATGAACGCACCCAAAATGACCGCCGTGATCACGTCCCCTGGCACGCCGAGCGCCAGCAGCGGGATCATGGTGGCTCCGGCCACGCCGTTGTTCCCGGCCTCGGCAGCGGCAACACCCTCGGGCTCACCCTTACCAAAGTTTTCCGGGTTCTTCGAATTTCTTCGCGCCTCGCTGTAGCTCAGGAAAGCCGCCGGAGCGCCACCGATGCCGGGAATTGCGCCCAGAATAACACCGATAAAGCTGCCGCGAATAACCGACTTCAACGTCTTGCGGAATTCAGCAAAACTTGCGCCGTTGCCCAGTTCCTGACGCTGCGCTCCTGCCGGCCGCGCACGGCGTGTTGCGCGATCAAGGATTTCGGGGATGGCGAACAGGCCAATGAGCACCGGAATAAAGTTCAGACCGGACATCAGTTCGTAATTGCCAAAGATGAACCTGTTGGTTCCATAAATCAGATCAAGCCCCACTGTTGCCAGCATCAGGCCCAGACAGGCAGACAGAATGCCTTTGGTCAGGCTTGGCCCGGCAACACCTGCGATGATTGTCAGCGAAAAGACGATCAGAGTGAAAAACTCCGGCGGGCCGAAGCGCAGTGCAAAAGTCGCCAGAAAACCGGCGAACAGGATCAGTGCAATATTGGAAATCAAGTCGGCCACGCAGGATGCGTAAAGCGCAATGTCCAACGCCTTTCGTGCCTGCCCTTTCTGCGCCAGCGGATATCCGTCGAGAATGGTACATGAAGCCGCGGGTGTTCCCGGCGTCTTAATCAGGATTGCCGTCAGGGACCCGCCGTATAAGCCTCCCTTGTACACACCAAGCAGCAGCAGAATGCCGGTTACGGGTTGCATGGTGAATGTGAATGGCAGGGCCAGCGCTACACCCATTGGCGTAGTCATTCCCGGTATCGCGCCAATGATGGTGCCAATCAGAACACCGATGCCGATTACCAGAATGTTCTCGACGCTGAAGAACAACTGAAAGGCTATTGATAAATTCTCGATCATTTTCGGTTCTCCTCAGCCAATATTCTCGAACATGCCCAATGGCATCGGCACACCGGCGACATGCAGAAAGAAAAGATACAGAAAGATGGGCAGAAGGACGCTGATCGGTACGATAAAGTACCATTTGCGCTCACCAAAAAAGAGCATCATGGATAGCATCAGCACGATGGAACTGGCGACCACCCCCAGCGTGGTGAGCGCGAAGTAAAACAGGAAAAGGGCAAAGATCAAAATGACCGTTCGCAACGTTCCCGGTAGAGTGTCCAGCTGGTAGATTGCGTCTGCTTCTGCATCCTCATCCGGATCAGCAGCAGGTATTTTGAGAAAGTAGGATTCTGCCACCAAACATAGCGCGACGAACACAACCGCGAGGGCTATGACGCGCGGCCAGAACTCGGGCGATAGCGCCGAGATTTCGACATTTCCGGGTGAATCTACCCCTGACGGAATAAGGATCACGATCGTCAGGACCCCGAGAACCAGGAACAGTGCCCCGGCAAAAAGATCTCTTCGTTTTGATGGCTCCACGGTCAATATCCTCCCTTCAGAAAATTCAAATCCAGCTCTGCATTTGCAATGTTCTCGCTGAGCGAAAGCAGTCGGGCCGCGCCCATATGGGTCATCTCGCTGGATTTGATCTTGATAGGCTGTTGAAGGTCCGACTTAAGATTATCGATCTGGTTCCGGAACGCTTCGAGGTAAATGGGTGACTGTGCAAGCGGGCCCGCCAGCAGCACCAATTCCGGCTGCAGAACTGTTAAACTCAACGAAAAGCAGTTTGCTGCCCGCGCGCCAAAGTCTTCCAAAGCTAACCTGAAGTCTCCATCCACCTGCTCTGCTTGCGAGACTACATCCCAGATTTTCCGTGCTTTTTCCTGGTCGGATAGCGCGTCGAAAACGTCAGGCGTTAGAAGCTGCCGTAACAGGGCCTTTCCACCGCATATATCCGATAGTGCGACCGGCAATTTGCAGCCCAACCCGTCCGTGGTTTTGGCTTCGGTTAATACGCCACCCACTCTGCTGATACCGCTGTACGGCTGCCCGTTGACCTGCAACCCGATGCCGAACCCGAGAGAACAGTAGATCACGACGACATTTTCGATATTTCGCGCAACTCCAAAATTGACTTCTGATTGGCAGATCGCTGCACTCGGGGTTTCTAAAACCACAGGGACACCAAGCTTCTCTCTGACAATCTCGCATACTTTGATCTCCTTCTCCCAGCCAAGCGTCGGAGCTGAGATGACCGTACCGCGCGCCTTATCAAGATTACCGGCTATCGTAAGACCGACACCGAACACTCTTTCTTTTTCAGGGACATGTTTCTCAATAAGCTTTCGCGCTTTTTCGCAGCACGTCTTCAAAAAGCCATCGCCGTCTGACAGGCCTTTGCCGCCAGCATCCCACGAGGCAATTCGGTTGTTTGACAGATCTGCCAGCGTGACCACTTGCTGATAGGCATTAATGCCAACACCGATCACATAACCGCCGGATCGGTCCATAGTAAGCTGCTTTGTTCGCGGCCCTCTGCGACCCTCCGGCTGCGAAATGCCAACTTCCTGGACCAAACGCGCCTCGATCAGGTCTCGGGTTATCCTTGAGACACTCGCGGTATTTAGAGCGAGGTTGTCGGCAATTTGCGTTCGGGAAATCGTGCCCGATCCCAGAATTTCACCAAGAACCCTCTGCCTGTTTCCTCGGCCGATTTCTTCCTGTGACCAACCTGCCATTTTGCACCTCCTGAATATATCTTTACTTAATTATTTACTTACTGCAAGTATTTTATTATGGTGAACCTCATTCGATTCAGGGAGACGCAACAAATGAAACTCAGAAACACAGTAACCGCCGCGCTGAGCAGCCTTGCCCTGCTCGCGATCCCAATGGGAGCATCAGCGAAAGATTATCCTAGCAAACCAGTGACTTTGGTGGTTCCATACGGCCCCGGCGGCGCCGCCGATCTGGCCGCTCGCACCCTCAGTACAGAGGCACCCGACTACCTGGGCGAGAACATTCTGGTGGTAAACAAGACCGGTGCGGGTGGAGTCGTCGGCTCGACTCAGGTCGCCAAATCGCGCCCGGATGGCTACACCCTGCTGATGGCGCGAGTTGGTTCTCAGGCCACGGTTCCTGCGATCAACCGCACGATCCCCTACAAGTGGGACGACTTCACATTCCTCGGTCTGATTGAGAAGAACCCGTTTGTATTGGGGGTGAGTGCGGATTCGCCTTACCAAAGCTTTGATGAGCTGAAAGCGGCGATCGAGGGTGGCGAGCGCCTTTCATATGCGTCCGCCGGTGTTGGTACGCTGTTGCATATGGCGATGCTGATCATGCTGGACGATCTGGGCGTCGACTCCGAAGCCCTGATCCATGTACCCTTCAAAGGCGGCGGCAAAGCAACTGCGGCGGTCGTGGGTGGCCATGCCGACCTGATCTTCCACAATCTGTCCGGCTTGTCAGGCGCAATCGAGAGCGATCAAATCCGTCCGTTGCTCACCACAACACCTGAGCGGTTTGCTGCGATCCCAGATACGCCGACCGCGCAGGAACTTGGTCACCCGAATCTCGAAAACGTCATTGGTTGGACAGGCGTCTGGGGTCCGAAAGATTTGCCGGAAGACGTCGTAGCGAAATGGGTCGAGGTTCTGGGCGCTATTTCCGCCGATGAAAGCTGGGTCGAAACAACTGAAAAGCTGGGGTCGGTTCCAATTGTACTGTCACCAGAAGAGACCAAGTCCTTTGTCGAAGGGCAGGTCAATACCTTCAGCACAACCGCCGAAAAATTGGACATGGTGATCCAATAACCAATCGGCACCCCGGGCGGCTTCTCCTCCCCTTCGCCGCCCGGGACAAACTTCATCTTTATTTGGGAACCAACAATGGCACGTCCGAACATCCTCTTTATTCAGGCTGACCAGCTCGCTGCGAATGCGCTGAAGACCTATGGCAACAAGACGGTGAAAGCGCCAAACATCGACCGTCTCGCGCAAGCGGGGGTGGTGTTTGAGAACTGTTATTGTAACCTGCCCATGTGCGGACCGTCCCGCGCGTCGATGCACGCAGGAAAGCTGCCTTTCTCAATTGGCATGTATGACAACGCCAGCGAGTTCCACGCCGATATCCCGACTTTCGCTCACTATCTGCGCAGCATGGATTACCGGGTCGAGATGTCCGGCAAAATGCACTTTGTCGGCCCCGATCAGCTGCACGGCTATGACAAACGCCACACGACCGAAATCTACCCGGCCAACTTTGCCTGGACCGTGGACTGGTCCAAAGGCCGAGAATACAAACCCACCAACCTGACAATGGCCCCGATCCTGGAAAGCGGCCCCGCGATCCGCACCATGCAGATGGATTATGATGACGAGGTTGAATACTACGGCGTTCAGGCGCTGTATGATCTGGCGCGAAAAGGCGACGACCGCCCCTTTATGCTGACGGTGTCTTTCACGTCTCCGCACTCACCCTTCGTGATCGGGCAAGAGTACTGGGACCTCTACGACCATGATGAGATCGAAAACCCGGCCGTCCCGCCTCTGGAATTGAACGAGATGGATCACCTCAGCCGCAACCTGCACTATTGCCAGTCGCGGCACGAATTCACTGTAACACCAGAAGACCGCCGCAAAGCCCGCCACGGCTATTACGGAATGATCTCGTATATCGACAAAAAGGTCGGGCGCCTTGTGAACGTTCTGGAAAAGGCCGGCCAGATCGACAACACCGTCGTCATCCTGACTGCCGACCACGGCGAGATGATGGGCGAGCGTGGCATGTGGTTCAAGCAGCACTTCTTCGAATGGGCCTCCAGCGTGCCCTTCATCGTCTACGCGCCGGATCGTTTCAAACCGGCGCGGGTGAAGGAGAACATCTCGCTTGTTGACCTACTCCCCACACTCACGGACCTCGCCGCTGATGGTTCATTCGAGGAGTATGCAGCACCCATCGACGGCCAATCTCTGGTCCCCGCGCTGAATGGCAACACCGCTGGCCTGTCGGACGTGGTGATCTCGGAGTTTGCTGCAGACGGCTCCACCGGCCCTAGCCGCATGGTCAAGAAAGGTCCGTGGAAGCTGATGTGGCTCGAAGGGGTCGACACGCTGCTCTACAACATCGACGAAGACCCCAACGAAGTGAACAACCGCGCAGGCGATCCGGACTGCGCGGATATCCGTGCCGAGCTAGAGGCGCTTCTGTTCGACCACTGGAACCCGGACGAGTTGTACGACACAATCCGTGCCAGTCAGGTCCGTCGCCTTACCATTCACAAGGTGACCGAAGGCGATCCAATCTACGTCTATACCGTCCGCAAAGATGACGATGAACGCTACATACGCAATGCTGGCGCAGCGGACACCAAGGCCCGCGCGCGCCTTCCCTATGTGGCTGCGGCCAAACCTGATCGGGTGTAAGAGTGTCGTATGATTACATTATCGTAGGCGCAGGATCTGCTGGTTGCGTCATCGCAAACAGATTGTCTGCCGACCCGAAAATCCGGGTTCTGCTTCTGGAGGCCGGGGGTAAGGACACCAATCCGTGGATTCACATCCCGGTTGGTTACTTCAAGACCCTGCACAACCCCAACACGGGCTGGTGCTATAAGGGGTTATCGTAACGAAGCTGCCGTATGTTGCATAAGCAAGCTTTTGTTATTGAACGGTTTTATTTACGTACCTTTAGCTAAGCACCTGTTTTTGTTCAGTATGGTCCTCACAGCCCCTCAACGCATGTGATTTACAGCTCCTTGAGTGTTGTGTTCGCCGATTTTGCCTGGGTTTCTGCGCCGCTCCAGATCAAAGGTGATGGTGCCTTGTTCCAAACTATGCCCAAATATGGGCCTTGTTGCAGTGATCGTCCCACCGCTGATATCGATGCAGTCTGTACCCTTCAGGATGTTGCAAATGCCGCACAAGTTCAACGGCGATCGTCGTGACAAAATCCCAAAGCAAAAGCATCAAGTGACCAACTGGTCTGAGTACAACGAAGGCTTACGGCGGCGAGGAGATCTGACTGTTTGGGTCAGTGATGAGGCGCTTGGGTTGTGGTTGGCCCCGCCTCGGACAACCCGGGGTGGCCAGCGGAAATACTCGGACCTAGCGGTTGAGATTTTTCTGACGCTGGGAGCGGTTTTCCACCAACCGCTGCGTCAAACCCAAGGCTTGATGCGCTCCATTGCAAGGTTGTTAAGGGTTGAGATCGCAGTGCCGGATTTCTCCACCCTATCGCGCCGGGGCAATGAGCTGACGTTGCACACAAAGCCGACGCCCAAGAGGGACAAACCAGTGCAACTGGTTGTGGACAGCACCGGGCTGAAGATCTTTGGCGAGGGTGACTGGTTGGAAGAGAAGCATAAAATCAGGGCGAAACGTAAGAGTTGGCGCAAACTCCACCTCGGTCTTGATCTTGTCAGCGGTGAGATTGTTTGCTCCGATCTGACCATGGACGAAATCGGCGACCCAACGGCCCTGCCATGCCTGTTGGATCAAGTCGACGGTCTGGTCGCTCTGTTTGTGGCAGACGGGGCTTACGACGGAGAACCAACATCTGAATTGCTTGCCGCTCGGTTCGGATCAACAATTGAGGTCACGATCCCACCTCCTAAAAACGCAACACTGAGCCCCAATGCGGCCAAAGATCCGACGGCACGTGACTGCCATGTCGCCGAGATCGCAGTCCGCGGGCGGATGGCCTGGCAGAAAGCCTCTGGCTACAATCAACGCAGCCGAGGTGAAACCCTCATGGGCCGCTGGAAAGCCGTCATCGGGTCCAAGCTAAAGGCGCGCAACTTCGAAAATCAGAAAACGGAAGCCAAGATTGGCGTCCGGGTTCTCAACCGGATGATCGGGCTTGGTCGCCCAAGTTTTGAACGCACCGCCTGAATTCCCTCTCCGATAGGGCGCGTTCCGAGCTCCAGATCATCCGTGCAACAACGCCATCATTTGTTCTCCTTCGCCCAGCTTCTCAGTAGTCCAAATCATGGAGCATGGAATCTTGTTTTGTCGGAGTTCCGCGAAATCGGGAACTGCCAAGCGCGCTATATTTTTGCGGGAAACCGCAATTCCGCCTTCAAGTCACCCGAGCACGAATTGACGTTCCCCGAAGGCGTCCATTTCTATTGCATAAACAAAGCAAACCCAGAGGTAGTCGCCAGGCCCCCCGATCGAAAACAGGATAGTCTTGCGTTCCAACACATCTTCAGCCGCGTTTGCCGCGAGCGTGATATCACCCAGTGCCCGACCATAGTGAACCAATCTTGGGCGAACGGCCAAGATGAATCAATGAAACGGGAGATCAAAGGAGCGACGGTCTAACGATATCACCACGACACGCTCGCTCAACTCGAAACGTACGTCACCGACTTCATCGTCGTCTAGATTTCCGCGCACCGACTATAGGCTCTCCAACGCGTCAGGTACTGAAGCTGAATACCTAGCGTCCCATCCACCCACCGTCGACAACCAGGATTTCACCGTTCACGAAGTCCGATGCTGCCGAGGACAGAAATACCACCGGTCCGGCAAAGTCGGCGGGCGTTCCCCAACGCCCTTGGGGCGTGCGTTCGAGGATTGACTTCGCGCGAACTGGATCGTCCTGCAATGCTTGCGTATTGTCTGTGGCGATATACCCTGGGGCAATGGCATTCACATTCACACCCAGTCCAGCCCATTCATTGGCCAACGCTTTAGTTAGCTGTCCAATCCCACCTTTCGAGGCTGAATATCCCGGAACCGTGATCCCACCCTGAAAAGTCAGCAGCGAGGCGGTGAAAATGATCTTGCCCGATCCGCGCGCGAGCATGTCCTTACCGATCTCTCGGGACAGTACGAACTGGGACGACAGGTTGACTTCGATCACCTCGTCCCACCATTCATCCGGATGCTCGGCGGCGAGTTTGCGTTTGATGGTTCCGGCATTATTCACAAGAATGTCCGGAGTTGCTCCGTCCGACCTGAGTTGGTCGATGAACCCACGCAGTGCGGATCGATCGGAAAAGTCGCACCGATAGGCACGGAACGTCCGACCCAATTCTGTGATCGACTTTTCAACCTCGGACCCTGAAAGATCCAGCGAGGCGGACACGCCGATGATGTCGGCACCGGCCGATGCCAAGGCCTCAGCCATGCCCCGCCCGATGCCACGTTTACAGCCTGTCACCAGCGCGGTTTTCCCGGTCAGGTCAAAGCTTTGTAAAACATTCATGAACTGGGACCTACTTTGATGAGGCTTTTCATGGCGGTCGGACTGCGATCCAGCGCATCGAATGCAGCCTGAATGTCCGACAAGGGGCTGACATCTGTGATCACGACATCCGCAGCAACGGCGCCGGAGGCTACGACAGAGACTGCCTTTTCGTAATCTTCCGGCTCATAGACCCTGGCACCGATCAGTTGGAGCTCGCGCCAGAAAAACTGAAACAGGTCGATCTGCGGTTTTTTCGCATGGATAGCAACCATAACAATCCGGGCCCGGGTCGCGGCGACCGCCGTCATTGCATCCACGCCTGGCTGTTTTCCCGATACCTCAAAGACCACATCAGCCCCCTTATCTCGGGTAAGCGCATTTATCGTGCCAACTATATCGGCTTCGGTCGGGTTGATCGTGTCAAAGCCAAGCTTTTTCGCAATCGCCAACCGATTGGGGTTAACTTCGGAAATGACCACGTCACCACCCGCATCGCGGGCGACCATGGCGACCAGGATCCCAATTGGTCCGCCACCGATCACGACCACATCTTCGCCCGGCTGCAATGCAGACAAGCGCACATCATGGCATGCCACCGCAATTGGCTCGATAAGCGCGGCGTGATCCATCCTCAGGTCATCAGGCAGAACGTGCAGCGTATGGGCCGGAACAGTCCACAACTCCTGCATGGCGCCATCCGTATCAAGGCCCAGAAATTTCAGGTTCTGGCATATATGCCTGTGGCCACGCCGACAGGCCGGGCAATTGCCGCAGTGATCCAACGGTCGCACGACAACCTTCTGTCCCGGAGTCACCATATCGACCCCGTCTCCTACCGCCTCGACAATCCCTGACATTTCGTGCCCGATCACCCGGTTCAAGCCGATGCGCGCGTCCATATTGCCGTGGTAGACATGCATATCCGTTCCGCAAATCCCGCAATAGGCGACGCGGATCGTGGCTTGTCCCGGTCGAGGTGGCACGGACTGCGTGTCTTCCACGACAAAACTCTTGTCGCCCCGGTAGAACGCCGCCGAAATCGTTTGGCCCGTCATAGATGCATTTCCTTGTGTTCTGCGTTCAGCTTGTCCCAGTCAAACACCACGCCTGTACCCGGTTTATCCGGAGCAACTGCCAGACAATTTTCCACGACCAACGGGCGGGAGGTGTATTGATCGATTGGAAAAGAATGCACCTCAAGCCAACCTGAATTCGATTGTGCCGAAACCAGACTCACATGGAGTTCCTGCATACCGTGGCTGCAAACGGGTATCCCGTGTTGATGGCTCAGGGCCGCGACCCGCAGCCAACCGGTAATCCCACCGCAATTCGACGCATCCGGCTGGACAAAGCTGAGGCGAGCATCCTCGAACGCGTATTCAAACTCATGGATCGTATGCAGGTTCTCGCCCATCGCCAGCGGCACGCCGGTTTCCAGTGCGATGCGCCCGTACCCCTTGTAATCGTCGGGAATGGTTGGCTCCTCGAACCAAAGAATGTCGGTTTCCGCAAAGCCACGTGCCGCCACAACAGCCTGCTCGACCGTCATCGAATAATTCGCGTCAACCATGAAATAGCGATCGGGACCAAGCATGTCCCGTACAGCCCTGGCACGCGCAAGATCATCGGCCAGATCGGGTTGGCCGGCCTTGATCTTCACCGCGTTAAAGCCGCGTGCCAGATAGCCCTCGGTTTGGGCCAGCAGCTTGTCCAGAGAGAAGTTCAGGTCAATGCCGCCCGCATAGGCCTTGCACCGATCCGACGCGCCTCCGGCCATTTTCCACAGTGGGGCCCCGCGCTCTTTTCCGCGAATGTCCCACAGCGCAATATCTACAGCCGATATCGCAAAGGATGCGATCCCGCCTCGGGCCACGTAATGCACATGCCACTGCATGGCATCGTGTAGTGCCTCGATCTGGCTGGCGTCCTTCCCGATCAGGAACGGTGCCAGATCGTGTTCGACCATCGCCAGAATGGCATGCCCACCTTTGCCGCCGGTATAAGTGTAACCGACGCCTTCCACCCCATCATCCGTTCGGATCGCGACAGTGATCAACTGGAAAAACGTGTGATCGCCGTGCTTGGCATCAACCAGAACTTCGACCAGCGGAACGTTGAAGAGCTGTGCCTCGACAGATGTTATGCGGTTCACGAGCCAATGACCTTTTGTTGCTTCGCGATAACGCGGGATTGCAGAAGAATAACAGCAAATAGAAAGCCGCCTCGTATCACCATCTGCCAATACGCGCTGAAACTGATCGTGCCCTGACCGTTTTCAAAGTTCAGAACATTGAAGACGAGACCAAGAAGCAATGCGCCAGCCACAGTTGCCGGGATCGACCCCATGCCCCCGGTTAAAAGCGTCCCGCCAACGACAACCGACGCGATGGCCGACAGTTCCCATCCGATGCCTTCCAGGGGCTGACCTGCTCCGAAACCGGATGCCAGAATCAGCCCCGCCAATCCTGCGCAGCCTCCCGAAAGCAGGTACACAAACGCCTTGGCGCGATTGACCTTCAGCCCCATGAGGTTGGAGGCATCTTCGCTGCCGCCAATGGCAAGGACGGTTCGGCCGATCGTTGTTTTCTCAAGCACAAGCCAAAGAACCAGCGCCAATCCGGCGACGATGACAATGGCCCATGGGAACAAGCCGAATGCCTGCCCCATGCCGAGTTTGGTGAAGTTCGATCCCCAATCGACCGAAATCGTCTGTGCCCCCGAAATCACCAATGCACCCCCCTTTGCCGCGAGCATCGTCGCCAAGGTCGCTATGAAAGGAGGAATTCGCAAAAGGATGATGCAGAACGCATTAATGGCGCCAAACCCAACACCAGCGAGGATCGCGCCGGGCAGGGCGACCTGTATTCCGTGAGGGCTCAGATAAGCCGCCACGACAGAGGTGAACGCAGCGACAGATCCCACCGACAGATCAATCCCACCGGTCATGATCACAAAGCACATTCCCAAAGCAATCGCGATGAACATGGCGTTGTAATTCAGGAACGACGAAAAGTTATAGGCGCTGCCAAAGTTGTCATATCGCATCAGCCCGAACAGGATCAGCGCACCCAGGGCCACCCAAACCGTGACCGAAGCAGAGTTGCGGCGCAGGTATTTGCGTAGATCAAAAGCTGTTTCATTAAGCATTGATCAGGTCCTCCGAAGCTGCTGCATCCACACGGCGAGGATGATGATTGCAGCCTTTGCGATCAGAGCGACCTCATCCTCTACTCCGTTCGCAAGCAGCGTATATTTTACGAGCTGGATGATCACAGCGCCCAGAATGGCGCCGAAAATTGGCGCTCTGCCGCCTTGCAGCAGCGCGCCGCCGACGACCGCGGCGGCAATCGCGTCAAGTTCCATCAAGTTGCCGTTTCGCGCAGCGTCCGAGGCAGAGTTGATTGCCACTACAATCAGCCCTGCAAAGCCGGATAACACCGCGCAAATAACATAAGCCCCGATCTTTACCCTGCGCACCGGGCCACCGGACAGGAATGCCGCACGTTCGTTCCCCCCGATCGCCAGCAGGTAACGCCCCCAGGTGGTTCTGGTGATCACCCAGAACAGGACACACGCTATCACAAGAGCCAACCAGCCTTGGAACGGCAGGCCTAGGATCTTGCCCGTCCCAAGATAGCTAAAGGACGGGTTCGAGAAGGTCTGCAGGTTCCCGTTGGTGAGGACCTGCGCAATGCCACGGCCAGAGATGAACAGAATGAGCGTTGCGATGATCGGTTGGACGTTCAACACGGCAACCATGACCCCATTGAACACGCCGCACAGCCCTGCCACCAGCAACGGCAGGATGATCGCCAGAGCCACGCCCAAAGCTGGATTTGCCGCTCCGAGGTCGGAAAGGAAGATGAGCGGCGCAAGCGCGCCGGCCAGAGCCATAACCGCGCCCACGGACAGGTCGATGCCACCGGTGGCGATCACCAGCGTCATTCCCATTGCGACGATCGCAATCGTCGCGACCTGGCTGATGTTCACGAACAGGGTCTGCAACTGCAGGAAATTCGGCGTGAACAGCGCATTGAACACCAAAAGCACAACCAGGGCGACGATCCCGCCGTGGAAACGCAAAGGCATCGATGCGACCCGTTTCGGAAGCTTCATTGTGCGTTCCATGTGTCGGCTCCTGCGTCGTGATGCGCGAGGGCGCCCACCAGTATATTCTCTGTGATGCCCGGGTTGGCCAGTTCCGTCACCGAGCGGCCTTCATGCATGACGACGATACGGTCAGCACCTTCCACCAACTCCTCGAACTCGGAGCTGATGAGTACGACACCGAAGCCTTTGTCGACATATGAACGGATAAACGACTGTATCTCGCGTTTTGCGCCCACATCCACGCCGCGGGTCGGTTCATCCAGTATCAGGATGTCGGGTTCGGTCGCCAACCACCGGGCAAGCAGAACCTTCTGCTGGTTACCGCCAGACAGCTCCCGGATGGGTTGATCCATATGAGCGGTCTTGATCCCCAGATCGCTGATGAACGCGTCAACAATCTCGCGCTCACGCTCGAAATCTATCTGTCCGCGTTTGGCCAGTTTAGGCAGCAACGCGAGGGTCATGTTCTCGCGCACGGACATGTCCGGAATGATCCCTTCAGCCTTGCGGTCTTCGGGCAGGAAACCAATCCGCTTTCTGATCGCTTCGCCGGGACCCGAAGGTTGGCCGGGATGGCCATCAAGCTCGATGACCCCGTCTTCAAGCGCGTCCACGCCAAAAAGCGCGCGCGCCGCCTCAGTCCGGCCCGAGCCCAGCAGCCCGCCAAGCCCTACGATCTCGCCGCGATGAAGTGTCAGGTCAAAATGCGTCAACCGGGGCCCGGTCGAGACGTTCTCGGAGCGCAGCAGTATATCGCCCCGCTTTGCCTTGGCCCCGGCAAAATCGGTCATGCCCTCGGCCGCGATCTCGTCCGTGTTCCTGCCAAGCATATCGGCAATCATCTCAAGCTTTTTCGTCTCGCTGACATTGCGGGTGCTGACTGTTCTGCCATCTCGCATGGTGGTGACGCGGTCGCAGATCTGGAAAAGCTCGTCGAGGAAGTGCGACACATACAGAACCGATACGCCCTGATTCCTCAGCTCTCGCACCACGCCAAACAGAACCTCCACCTCACTGGCATCAAGCGAAGAAGTGGGTTCGTCCATGATCACAAGTTTTGCGTCAAGCGACACAGCCCGGGCAATTGCCACAAGCTGTTGAATCGCTGTCGAGAAATTGCCCAGCGGCTCAGTGACATCTATGTCGATCCCAAAGCGCGCAAGGACCTCGAGTGCACGCCTGTTGCCTTCGCGCCAATCTACAAACAGACCTAAGCGCTTGGGCTCATAGCCCATGATGATGTTCTCGGTGACGCTGCGCAACGGAACCAGGTTCAGTTCCTGGTAGATCGTTGCGATCCCCGCTTCCTGCGCGTCGCGGGGGCTGGATATGTCGCTTTCACGGCGTCCAATCACAACGCTGCCGCCGTCCCGGCGGTACACCCCCGTCAGGACCTTGATCATCGTCGATTTTCCGGCGCCGTTCTGGCCAATGAGGGCGTGAACCTCACCTGGTTCGATCTCAAGGCTAGCCTGGCTTAGCGCTGGTACACCCGCAAAAGACTTTTCGATACCCGACATCGAAACAAGAGCGTTCATGATATCTCGAACTCCAAATAATCGCGGGCGGGACCGACGGATTGCCGGCCCCACCCACCAGGGAGGATCAATAAGCCTCGTCGATGTGATCGGCAGCATTGTCCTGGGTGAAGATACGGTCTTCGACCTTTACCCATTCAGGAATCTGTTCCCCTGCCGCGTATTTCTTCATGACCTCGCACGCCAGCGGCCCAAAGAACGGTGAGCTTTCAACCGTCACTCCCATCTTGCCGTCAATGACGGCCTGCAGGGCGTCGCGTGTTCCGTCTATGGACACGATCGTCACGTCCTCTCCCGGTTTCCGGCCAGCCAGTTCCAGCGCCTGGATCGCCCCAATCGCCATCTCGTCATTATGCGCGTAGACCACGTTTACGTCGGGATGCGCCTGCAGCAGCGTTTCCATAACCTGACGCCCAAGGTCGCGGGCAAAATCGCCGGTCTGCGAAGCAACAATCTCAAAGCGGTCATCCGCCGCAATGGCATCGTCAAAGCCCTTTTTGCGATCATTTGCGGGCGAGGAACCGGTCGTGCCCTCAAGTTGAACGATGATGCCCTTGTCGCCATCAAAGTTCTCCATCAGCCAACCGGCTGCACGGTTTCCCTGATCGATGAAGTCCGACCCGAGGAATGCAACAAAGTGTTCGCCGGGCTTGGCAACCGCTGGGTCCACCGAGCGGTCAACGAGGAAGGTCGGAATGCCCGCGGCACGCGCTTTCATCACGGCCGGGATCAAAGGCTTTTCCTCTCGCGGCGGCAAGAAAAGAACATCGATCCCTTGGGCGATCATGCTGTCGACATCGGCCACCTGCTTGGCCGCTGATCCCGCCGCATCCGTTGCAATCAGATCCCAGCCGCAGGCTTCGGCGGTATCATGAAACGACTTGGTTTCCGCAATCCGCCAGGGGTTGTTCGACTCCATCTGCGCAAATCCGACCCGGTAGCGTTCTTTCTGTTCCAGGGGCGGCAAATCCTGAGCCAGCGCCGTGGTCCCCAGGAGTGCACCGGCGATAACCGATGTGATCAAAAGATGTCTGCGTTTCATAGTTTTCCTCCACTAATGGTGCGGTCTCCTCCGTTTGACCGCGGATTATCAGGTCATGCCCAATTCATGTAAGTTGTCTGCTTTCTGAGATAGCCGTCGAAGCCATATGCACCGTCTTCGCCGCCAATGCCCGACAAGTCCCAACCGGTATGAAACCCCTGGACCGCTTCGCCATTGGCGCGGTTGAGATAAAGTTCGCCGAATTTCAGGCGGCGCGGCGCCTCCATCAGCCGTTGATGATTGGAGGTAAACAAATACGCCGAAAGCCCGAAGGACGTGTCGTTTGCAAGCGCGATAGCTTGATCAAAGTTGTCAACACGCATGGCCGGAACGACGGGGCCAAAGACCTCTTCTTGCATGATGGCGTTATTGTTGTTGGTGACTTCAAGCACGGTCGGAGACATCCAGTGACCTCTTTCGTGGTCACCGCCGTTCAGCGGGCCGCCGGATAGAAGCACCTTTGCGCCCCCGGCGACGCTTCGATCCACTATCTCTGCGGCCTTCGCCACTTCGACTGCGCTAACCTTTGGACCAATGTCGTGATCGGCCATCGGATCCCCGATCGTCAGGGCTCTGGACGCCGTGACGAATTTCTCAAGGAATTGTTCGGCGATGGCGCGATGCAGATACATGCGCTCGTTACAGGTGCATATCTGGCCGCAGTTTGTGTAACGCGCGACCACTGCCGCCTCGACAGCCGAATCAATGTTTGCGTCTTCCATTACGATGAACGGCGCCTTTCCCCCCAACTCCAGGCGAACCACTTTGATCTGATCGGCCGCAGTTCGGAATATTTCGCGTCCGGCGCGCGTGCTTCCGGTCATTGTCACCAGGGCTGTGTCGGGATGTTCAACCAGCCTCTGACCAACAACGGGCCCTCTTCCAGTAACAACATTCAGAACCCCGGGTGGGATGCCAACTTTGTCAGCCAGTTCAGCAATTGCGAGTCCGGAAAGGGGGGTGACTTCATGGCCCAGCAAAACGATCGTGTTCCCGGCAACCAGCGCCGGACCGATCTTTCGAGCAGCGAGTGCAAGCGGATAGTTCCAGGCCGTTAGGGCAACAACTACGCCGTAGGGGTGTCGCCTGATCTGAATTTCCTCTGACCGGTTATCCGACGTCATGATGTCGCCAGTAATTCTGCGCGCTTCTTCAGCGGCGTAACGCAGGAACGTAACAGCCGCAACCACTTCTCCTTTGGCCTGCGATATTGGCTTGCCCTGTTCTGAAGTGACCAAGATTGCCAGCCGCTCAGTGTCCAGTTCGATCGCATCTGCGAGGGCTGCAATAGCTTTCCCGCGCTCAATGGCAGGTCGCGCTGCCCACGCTGGAAAAGCGTCCTTTGCGGCAGCAACTGCCATGTCCGCGTGCACTGCATTTCCATCAGGGACACATGCTATGACGGCCTCGGTCGCGGGGTTTTCCACTGTTACGACCGAGTCATTCAGTTCAATGAACCGACCGCCGATATACATCGACCGCTGATCCTTGTTTTCGACAATGCCCGACGCTGGCTGCATTGCCCGCCCTCCCTTCTTGCGATGAGTGAGTCGCAATACGACTGTCACGGCTAATTCGTGGCATTAATATTATCCGCTCGTCAACACTAATATTACTTTTTCTGGCTAATATTAGTTGCGCACCTTGTGTTCAGAGGTTACTAATGTCGGAAGGAATCGGGTTGCCAGATGAATGAACAAGCAAAAAAATCAAGTCAGCACAGAGGCGTTGGGAAAGTTGCCGGTCGGCAGCGGGTAACTATGCATGACATCGCGCGGGTGGCAGGATGCTCACAAACAACGGTGTCTCTTGTTCTTAACAAGAATGACTCGGTCAAGATTTCAGAGGACACAAAAACACGAGTTCTCGATGCTGCCAAGACGCTCGGCTATTCGGTACCCAATCAAAACACCAAACCCAGCACAAAAGAACGCAGGTCGACGATTCTTGATGATGCTATCGCCTTTGTTGTGGATGATCTGGCAAGCAGTCCCGAAATGGTCAACGCATTCAACGGCGTTAAGCAAGCCGTGCGGGAGACTGGAAACCTTGTGCTCCTGGCTGAAACCCAGAACGACCCGGAGGTTGAGCCAAGTACGTTGCAGTTCTTTTTGGACCAGAAAGTCGCCGGCATAATCTACGCCACTGTATTTACCCGCCGCGTGGTTGTGCCGGAACTACTCCGCCAAACCGCCACACCGGTCCTTTTGCTAAACTGTTTCTCCGAAGATCTGTTGTTTCCAGCGGTCATCCCCGGGGAAATCGCCGGAGGGCATTCAGCAACCAATGCTCTGATCAGAGCCGGTCATGAGCGCATCGCGACGATCACCGGAGAGCCATTCATGGAATGTGCTGCGGGGCGGACAACGGGCTATCGCAACGCTTTGGCTTCCGCTGACATCCCGTTCGACGAAGATCTGGTCGTAGAAGGAAATTGGCTTCCAAGCGCGGGCTATGCCGCCACACAAAAGTTGATGGGCCTTTCGAACCCGCCTACTGGCATTTTTTGTCAAAACGACAGAATGGCAATCGGATGCTACGAGGCTCTAAAAGAACTTGGATTGGCAATTCCGGAAGATGTGTCTGTCATCGGCTTCGATGATGATGAGACAGCTCGCCATTTGTCGCCACCGCTGACATCGATGATCTTGCCGACTCGTGCGATGGGCCGTTGGGTGATTGAACAATTGTTTCATGGCCCAACCGGAGATCAAAGACACCCTTTGGTAAAGCTGGAATGCGAACTGGTGGAACGCGACTCGATCACCCAACCCAAAACGCGTGGCTAAGGGCAATGTCATGAACGAAACTTTCGATCATATCGTCATCGGAGGCGGTTCGGCCGGTGCTGCTGCGGCTGGAAGACTGGCGGGGGATGGCAAGCATCGCGTGCTTGTTCTGGAAGCCGGGCACTCCAACTGCCACCCGCTTCTTGATATGCCACCAGGTATTTTCAAGATGATCAATGGCTCAAAATTCATGCGGTATCACCGAACCGAGCCTCAGGATCATCTGGATGGCCGGGTTCATGACATTCCACAGGGACATGTCCTGGGGGGTGGGTCATCCGTCAACGCACAAGTTTATATGCGTGGTCGACCCTCAGATTACGAAGCCTGGGACGACATGCTGCGTCAAAGCAACGATGGCGTGGGTTGGGGATGGGACGACGTATTGCCCTATTTCATCAGAATGGAAGACAACAATCGCTTTGCCAATGATCTCCATGGCACTGAAGGACCGCTACTAGTTTCGGACCCTGGGCATATTGATGACATGTCCCGATGGTTTGTGCAGTCCGTCCAGACGCTTGGCGAACCGTTCAACCCCGACTTCAATGGACCAACCCAGCGCGGGGTGGGCTTCTACCAATTTACCAATCGCACCGGTCGGCGTAGTTCATCCGCATACGCCTTCCTCAGCCCTTTGAGCTCGAGCCCCGCTCTGACTGTGCGCCTTCATTCAGAAGTCAGCAAGATCATCATCGAAAAAGACCGGGCTGTGGGCGTCGAATATCGCGACAAGACGGGAAAACATAGAGTGCACTGCGACGGTGAAGTCATAATTGCCGCTGGTGCGCTGGTCACGCCCAAGATCCTATTGCTTTCGGGAATCGGGCCAGAAAAGGATTTGGCGTCTCATGAAATTAATATCGTCTGTTCGTCGCCGGGCGTCGGCCAGAATCTGATAGACCATCCCGAAGTCCCAATTACCGCATTTGCGAACGGTCCCTACGGGTATTTCAAACAAGGCAACGGATGGCGGATGCTGCGCAACGGCATCCAGTTCAAGCTATTCGGCAGCGGCCCCGTCACATCCGCCGGGGTGGAAGCCGGAGCATTCGTCAATCCGGCAAACCCCGAAAAAGAACCAACGATTCAGGCATTCTGTGTTCCCATTGTCTATCTTGACCGCGATGCACTTGATGAAGTGCAGGACGGTTATGGCCTTACTGTTACCACCGTTGTGGTCAAGCCCAAGTCCCGAGGCGAAGTCCGCCTTCGTTCCGCTGATCCCAGCGCTATGCCCTGTGTCTCACCAAATCTCCTCAAACACGAAGACGACATGTCTGAAATGATCCGCGGCCAAAGGTTCTTCCGCAAAGCGTTTTCAACCGGTCCTCTGGCAAAACGCACCAGAGAGATCGTGATACCAACAGCGGATGACGATGAAACGCTCCGCGCCCACTGCAAGCGCTTCGTGAAGACAAACTATCATCCGGCGGGAACTGCCAGGATGGGCCAGGATGGCGACGCCATGGCCGTACTCGACGCACGAATGCGCGTACGTGGTATCGAAGGGTTGCGGGTGTGCGACATGTCAGCTGTTCCAGACATAAATGCTGGCAACACAAATGCGCCTGCAATGATGCTCGGAGAAAGATGCGCTGACCTTGTTCTGAAAAAAGTATGAACAAAAACATGGATCTGAAGAGCCGTGTGTGGATCTGTCGCGGCTTTGTCGTTAACTTTTTGACTTGATTGCCTGGTGCACCCCCTACCGACATGATGTATGTGAGAATTTGTGGAGCAAGTGCACAATTTGATCGCGTTCAAAGGTTACGATCTACCAAAGCAAGCCATTCTTCATGCGGTATTTTTCCACCTGCGATACTCGGTCTCCCTTCGAGATCTGGAGGAGATCCTGGCCAAGCGCGGCGTCGCGGTCGATCACGCGAAG
The DNA here is from genome assembly GCF_041537925.1 of Ruegeria hyattellae. Lineage (NCBI taxonomy): Bacteria > Pseudomonadati > Pseudomonadota > Alphaproteobacteria > Rhodobacterales > Roseobacteraceae > Ruegeria > Ruegeria hyattellae. The sequence continues at coordinate 89,541 of NZ_JBGOSH010000007.1, forward strand.
CTCAGCATATGGGTAGTGAAATTCTCTCCCTTGGCTCCTGTCGAGGTGCAAAAGCGAACGTAGAAATAGACCGCGTACAGGATCACCGATTGCGGATAGTGCGCACCTTTGAAATTTATCACCGGACATTCCCGAATAGCGTTACAGACCAAGCACCAGTTGGATCAAACCGGGCGAAGTTGCAACCTACCGACGACCGTGTTGCGCGGATCATAAGTGAGGCGAGATTGCCCCAAACCCCAAAACTTTAGAAGACGCGTTGATATTCCGCACGACCGAGAGATGTCATGCGGTTGAGTGCCTTTGATGCAATCTTCGCTTCGGCTATTTGACGGTCGAAGTCACGTGCTTGCAGGCAATCACCGATAACTTGTTTCCATCTACCGATCTGGGCTTCAACTGGATGTGTCGCAAACTTCGATGCCCGATTGACGGGCACGCCGGATCTGGCGTTTGTTCCCGCCGAATAGTTTTCGAACAGGTTTCGACATGATCTCATTGAAAGGCTGTCACTTCCCCAAAGACGCAGTTTTGTACGCTGTTTTTTTCTATCTGCGGTACACAGTGTCGTATCGGGATTTGGAAGAAATCATGGCTGAACGAGGCGTGCAGGTGGACCACGCCACTCTCAATAGGTGGGTTGTTAAGTATTCACCGATGATCGCTGTGAACGCGCAATCGAAGAAGCGACCAACGCTGAGTTCCTGGCGCATGGACGAGACATACGTTCGTGTTCGCGGCAAATGGATGTACCTTTATCGGGCCGTCGACAAAGCTGGAAATACCCTTGATTTCATGCTGTCTGAGCGGAGGAACCGTCCAGCAGCAGCTAGTTTCTTTGCCAAAGCGCTGTCTTCTAATGGAATTCCAGAAAAGATCGTTATCGACAAAAGTGGAGCTAATGCGGCGGGCATTCGAGAAGTGAACAAAATCCTTAATCGGTTTGGCTGCTCAACCAAAATCCAAACGGTCAGGTCCAAGTATTTGAACAACCTGATCGAGCAGGATCATAGGTTCATCAAGCGTCGCATACGGCACATGTGTGGGTTCAAATCGTTCAGATCCGCCTCGGCTACTCTGGACGGCATTGAGGTCGCCAACATGATCCGAAAGCAGCAATTCTCCAACACTACCACGTCGGGCTTTCGGCTGTTTGCCGAGATCGCAGGATAGGTGTGTCCGGTAGGTCGCTGGCGCTGGCCGTTCCAAAAGTTTGCGACACATCCACTTTGCAACAGGTCCCCTTGGTCTCATTTCTGATCGGGTCATCACGGACAAGCTCCAGTCACAATGGATGGCCCGATTGCCAAAAACTGTTTTGCCGCCCGAATCCGCGTCTCTCGCGGTAAAGTTGATTTCAACTGGCTTGATTTGAGACGGCGGATGTCGGAGACTCTAGGCACACCTACTTGATAGCACTGTTGGAGACGGATTCATGTCTGACTTTGCGGTTTCTGGCGGTGCTCTGAAAAAATTGGTGACGCTCGCCCGCAAAACCTCACTCTCGTTCGCTTTCAATCCGGGAAAAGGGCCCGACGAGCACATGTTCGGATTGGATAAGCGCAAGGCCCCCGATTTGGTTGGCCGGTCGGTCAAGAAATCAGGGCCGGGTGCCAAGGCCGCCTTTGGGACATGTTCTGTCGATGGCAAGTTGATGACTCTGGTTTGCGAAGAACCGCTGCCGACGATGGCAAAGAAGCTGAAGGCGTTTCTAAAGCTCAACGGTGCGCCTCTTGACGTTCAGGTTCTGGGACCGGACGGTTCGGTGTTCGAGTCGGACATCGATGACGGCGACGGCGATGGCACCAAACCAGCGATCCTCGAAGAGACCGCACCCGCCGACAAACCATCCGCATCTGCAGGAGGTCCTGAACCGGCCGTTTCCTCGCTTGACGCGCGCGCGCTGGCACTGCGGTTCAAGGCGCTGCAACCACAGATTCAGGCGGTTTCCGACCCTCAACGCGCCAAGCTGTCCGCCGCGATGATGCAGGCCGCCGCGTTGATGAAAGGCGGCAAACTGACAGCGGCGGCGGGATTGCTGGACAAGCTGGACCAGGCTTTGGCCTGCGTTACGCAAAGCGATGGTGATCAGGTCCAGCACGGAGCGGCAGATCCGAAGCTTGAAAAGCTGCGACAGGCGCATGCCCGGCTGACTGAGCTTGTGGGTGCGCATCGTGATGAAGCGGTGAAAGGCAAACTGAGACAGGCGCTTCAGAAGATCGGGCAAATGCTCGATTCAGGGCATAGTGAAGCGTCTGCAAAGGGCATCAGGTCGGTGCAGGCGGCGCTGCAAAAAGTCAGCCCTGCCGCGCAGGACGCTGCCGTTCCAGAACCACCACCTCCTCCACCGATCAATGTGACCGCGTTGCATGGGCGGCTCAAGGACTTGGCCGGTCAGATCGCGACGGTCGAGGGGATTGATGCTCCAAAACGCAAAACCCTAATCGCGATGGCACAAGACGGCAGTGCTGCGCTGAAAGCCCAAGACCCGGACAAGGCCATCACCCATATTGCGGAGTTGCGCGAAGCGCTACAGCCGGTTCAGGTCGGAATTCCGCTGACCCTGCCGATCTGGCGTAATGCCAAGGACGACACGAATGACCAGCTTGGTCAATTGCAAGATGCGATGAAGAACAGTGGCGTGCCGCTCCTTGAACGCATAGCGGACGTGGGTCTGAACAGTGCCACAGAAACCCGGCTGGTCGCCTTACAGGTTGGATTGTTGGAGGTTGACGCGGCAGCGGACGCCGACACGCGAACCAAGGCCGAGCAGACGCTGCGCGCCGCCATGCAGAATATGCGCAGTTTCGTCGAAACCAGCCCGATCCTGCCGTTGCTGGACGCCAATCCTCTGAAAGTGCCTCTGAAAATCAGGGTGACGTTGACCAACGCTTTGGATGAGATTGATCGCGCACTGGCTGCCTGATCGGAAAGGCTTTCGCCATGCCGAACAACAACAACAACGAAAACGAAAACGGCACCGAGGAAAATGAAAACCCTCCGTCCGATTACGTGGATTGGGGGAAGGCGCTGGCTCCTCACTACGGCGTGTCTTTGAGCAAAGGCGGAGGCTCTCAGCAGGATCAACAAAGCCGAGGGACAGACCGCGACGACAATGAAGACAGCGAGGACGACGAAAACTTTCCACCGCCCAAAGATCACGGCGCGGATGAGAACGAAGCAGGCAACGAGGGAGACCAAGACGAGGACAAACGTGATCCTGACGAACCCGAAGATGATGACCCGGAAGAAAAAGAAGCGGACAATTTGCGCGAGCAACTGCATCGCCGCGTTCGCGCTGTCGTTCCGGAAAAATCAACCAGCGAGGATGTAGTGCCGGGGTCGGATCCTGCCGAACTCATCAGTCTTATTCTGCAGGCCGAAGATCTGTTGGCAAAAATCGCAACCGCCGATCTGCAAACCCTACGGTCCTACGCGGGAAACGATGTGCCCGCGGTCGAAGATGAAGTCGCGGAAATCAAACAAAAGGTTGCCAGCCGAAACCACGAGGCCGACCGTATCCGGAATGAAGAAGCCCACATATCTGTGCCGGAAACGGCGCATGACAGCGAAAAACGGCGGCTCGAAGAAGCTCGAAAGAAGGTCACGGATCTGCTTGCAGTTCAACCCTTGACGGATGAGGCCCTTACGAAGGCTGATGCTGCGTTAACAGCTGCGAAGAATGTCGCGTCTGAAATCGAAACCGATGTGAATCGCCGGCTAGAGAACCACCGGAAAATTTCCGAAGAACTGTCCGGGATAGAGTTGGACGCCGGTGCGAATGACGAAGATAGACAGGCCTTGACGGAGGCGCGGGAGAAGGTTGCGAACACGCTGGCCGAGACGCCACTGACCGATCAGGTGCTGACGGACGCCGCCTTGGCACTGGAGGAAGCCAGGAAACGGGCCGAACGTATCCGGGAAGCGGTGCAAAAACGTCAGGAAGAAAGACAGCGGATCATTTCCGAGGCTGAACAGCTTGAGGAACATGCCGATGCCGATGAGGACGAAAAGTCGACGCTGGCTGAAGCGCGGGAGAAGGTTGCGAACACGCTGGCCGAGACGCCACTGACCGATCAGGCGCTGGCGGAAGCCGCCGTAGCACTGGAGGAAGCCGAGGTTCTGGCCGAACGTAACCGGGAAGCGGTGCAGAAACGTCAGGAAGAAAAACGGCGGATCATTTCCGAGGCCGAACAGCTTAAGGATCATGGTGATGCCGATGAGGACGAAAAGTCGACGCTGGCTGAAGCGCGGGAGAAGGTTGCGAACACGCTGGCCGAGACGCCACTGACCGATCAGGTGCTGGCGGAAGCCGCCGTAGCACTGGAGGAAGCCGAGGTTCTGGCCGAACGTATCCGGGAAGCGGTGCAGAAACGTCAGGAAGAAAAACGGCGGATCATTTCCGAGGCCGAACAGCTCGAGGATCATGGTGATGCCGTTGAGCAGGAAAAGACTGCGCTGGCTGAGGCCCGGGATAAGGTTGCGAACAAGCTGGCTGAAACGCCGTTGATACAGACAGTATTGGATGATGCTCAATCGCTGCTGGAACAAGCAAAACAGAAAGCACGTGATCTGAGCGAAGCCGCCCAAATCCGACGCGACACTCACGATCAGATCCAAAGAGATGGCGAACATGTCGAGGTTGTCGGGATTCTGGCAGATCAGCTTGAAATGCTGAAAACCGCGCGCGAAGAGCTGGCTTTCGAGCTTTCCAAAGATGTGACAAAGGAAAACAACGAAGCCGCGCAATCCAAGCTTGAAGAGTTGCAAAAGATCGCGACCAGTGTTTCGGATGAATTGGCTGTTCTGGGTGATGCCAAGGGCATCCAAGACCTTTGCGACGCGGCTGGTGTCACACACGATAAATATCAGGAGTTAGAAGACGGCTTGGGCAACCGGAGAGAAATGCTGGCATGCCGCGCCGTATTTTCTGCGACAGAGCTTGGAGGTCTGTGCAAAGACCTAGGCGGTGCCGACAAGCTTGGGGCACTGATCAAAGAATTGGGCGATGCTGAAGAGTTGCAGAAATTACTGAGCGAGCTTGGCGGGAAGGACGCTCTGCTCAAACTTTTCAACGACACCAATTTGGATGACAAAGAGATCAAGAAGCTTTGCGCCGATCTGGAACCCAAGCTGGTGGCTGATATGTTGGGTGCCGGTGTCAGTGCAAAGGACATCGAAAAACTACATGCGGCCATCGGCGACAAAGTCGGTGATTTCAAAACTCTGGCCAAGGATGCAGGGCTGAGCGCCAAACCAAAGGCCATGATGGCGTTGTTCACGACTGGATGCGAGGGCGATTCCAACAAGTTTCAGGCCCTTTGCACCAGTTTCTCCGGAGACGAGGACGCCGACAATCTCAAACGCGCAAACCTCAAAGGTCTTGTTGACAAAGGCGGGATGGGGGATGCGCCCGAGGCATTTGGGGAACTGCTGGCTACCGGATGCGATGGCGATCCGGCCAAACTGATCGATCTTGGTGGCGCCTTTGATACCGATGAAAAGCGCGATGGGATGAAGCGGATGTTGTCCGATGGCGGACTGGCCGGCAGGACAGCACCGCCTCCATTGGCGGATAAGGAGATTGACGCCAAATGTCTGGCGATGATGCTGAAACACGCTGCCGGGCCCGCACCGCACGGGTTTGCCGACAATGACGCGAGGCGCCGCTCCGACGCGCTTGCAAAACTGTTCACCAACATGGACGAAGACGGATGCAAGGATCTCAGACTTGCTCTGAGCGACGGCGGATTGGGTCAGGCGCCGGAAGCTTTGGGCCACGCCATTGGCATCGGCTGCGGTGGCGATGCGGCACAGCTTACGGCCTTCGCAGGTGCCTTCAAGGTCAACCCGGGTCCGAATAAGTTGAAGCAATTGCTGACGGATGGCGGGTTAAAAGGTAAATCCGGCCCGCTGGCGTCCGGAGATATCGATCCGAAATGCCTGGGTCAAATTCTGAAACATGGCGCAGGCCCAACCCCAGCTAATGCCAATACCCGAATGGGTAAGATGGCCGATTTGATCAATGGGCTGGAAAAGGGCGATTGCGAAACCCTCAAGGATGTGCTGGGCGAAGGCGGTCTGGGTCAGGCGCCCGAGCCTCTGGGCCATCTGATCGGTGTCGGGTGTGATGGCAATCTCGCCAAGCTGAAGGCGACGATCGGCGCGTTCGATGACAAGCCCAAGCGCGAGGGGTTGGCGAAGATGCTGAAGAAGGGCGGGCTGGATAGCAGCGTTGTGGGCGTCGATGGCAGGCCTAAGGTCGATCCAACCTGTCTGGCGCAACTGCTCAAACACAGTGGCGGCCCGCGTCCCGACGCAGCGGTTGATCCCGAGGATACCCGTCGTGCAAAGGCGCTGGCGGTTTTGTGCGACGGTATGGGAAATATTGAGTGCGATGCGCTGAAAGAGGTGCTGGAGGACAGCGGCCTGGGCAATGACCCTGTGGTGTTGGGGCATCTTGTGGGCATTGGCTGCAAGGGAGACGGCGCCAAACTTGGGGCATTGACAACTGAACTGACCAAGGGACAAAACAAGAGCAACCTGACCGATTTGCTGCAGAAGGGTGGTCTGGGCACCCGGGACGATGCGAATAAACCCACGGGAACCAGTGCAAAATGTCTGGGCAGCCTATTCGAGCCGGGTTGTGATGGCGATCCCGCCGAATTGATCAAGCTGATGAAGGGGCTGAGCGATACAACGGCCAACCCCAACGCGCTGAGCGATCTGAAGGGTGTGATGACCACCGGCGTGCTGGGGCACCATCCCGAGGTCCTCGGGTCGCTCTACAAGCACGGTTGTCTGGATGATTCCACCGGTCCAGTGGACGGGGCCGGAGCGAAGGACCCGCAGATCCTGATCGACATGGTGGGCGAATTCCGGGGCGATACCGAGGCGGCCAAATTCAATGACTTGCTGACAGCGGGCGGGTTTGCCAAGCGCGGCAAGGCCAATATTGGTGGACGCGACATCCACCGTGACCGACTGGCCAGCGTCATGCGTTACGGGTTCACGCCCAAAGGCGGCACGAAGCCGGATGGAAAGAAGCTCAAAGAGCTTTATAACGCCTTCAAGAACAATGCGGGCGATCATCTGGGTGATCTGGATTCGATGCTGGATGCGATGGAGACCGCCGAGGATTGGATTCTGGAGGAGTCGAAGGCGAAGGAGCCCAACCAGCCTGGCAAAGGGATGCAAAACGTAGTCTGCGCGCCAGGCCATGGCGGCAACGTGACCCATTTGCACAGCAAGTTCTTCACCCAGCTCGATCAGCGCGCCAATGACCCAACCGCGGGCGGTCCCGCTAACGTTCCAAGGCTCAGTCAAGACGAACTGATCCAGCATGCCGCTTCGCTCGAACACGATACCACGCATCCTCCGCGAACCTCGGTTACACCGACCGGCGGTGTCGCGACAGAGGTGCGTTTGGATCACATCGTCGAACGGCATACGCGCAAGCACTGCAACTTCACTCTGAGCCCACCGAACAACAACTCGCCCGTCACGCTTTATCCCAGAGGCACCGATGTCACAAATATCGAGGGAAAAGTCAAAGGGGCGTTGGAACATTTGGCGAATCCACAGCCACTTGACGAAACCGCGTTGAACAACGGCGGTACCTATTCCTACGAAGACAATGTAAATGATGGTAACGGTGGGACGGCGAAGATTGGTTTCAACAAGGATCCGAATTCGGGCGCCAATCCGCAGGCAGCTTGGGTTGGCCAATTTTTTCCTCGCGGCGGTACAAATGTCCTACAAATCAAGAACCTCGATATGCACGGGATGAAAGATGCACTCACGTAAAACAACAGAAGGGACCGATCTATGATGGACCAACCCGTTTCGGTGACGTTGTTCATTTTTGTCCCACCTGATGAGATAGTGCCCGAGGCCGAACTGGCTGGGTTCGAACGATCCCGGCTTGATGTCAGTTACCAGCAGGAGGGCAGCCTGCAGATTTCAACGCGTGAGGTCATGGTGGACATCAGTGATGCCTTGCAATGGATGGTGCCGGCCCTGTGCTTCGACGGGATCGTCGCGCTGCGAAAATCGGGCGAATACACCTTGGATCTCTTCGCCTCTGACGAGAAGATCGCAATGCAGCGAAATGGAGATGAGATCGAATTGAAAGGTGAATATATCGAGCCGAAGGTCTTTCCGGCTGGCGCGTTCGAAGCGGCGATGATCGAGGCAGGGAGGCGCTACTTGGCGCTCTCGGTGCGGCTGTGGCCTGACCGATCCGAGTCAGAAGTCCAGAACCTTAACGAGCGCGCTTCGGCTGCGGGAGCGACCGTACCTTGAGGGGACGTTGTTGCATGTGTGGATAGGGCTTGTTGCACGGATGATCTGGAGCTCGGAACGCGCCCTACCCGAGACGGAATTCAGGCGGTGCGTTCGAAACTTGGGCGACCAAGGCCGGTCATCCGGTTGAGAACTCGGACGCCGATCCCGGCTTCTGTTTTCGGCTTTGATGGCTCCATCCCCAAAACCTATCAGATGAGAAAACAGGGGATGTCCATTCCATCAAAGCCGTTGTCGGATCTCTTTGATAGTGAGACAGGGGTTTCAACAAAATCAATCACTTAGAGATTTGAGTTTCTGGGACTCTAAAATTCATGAATTTCTAGCTGAACACTTAGGCTCCAGACTCATTGATTTAAGCTCAAACGAAACCGGGCTGCGAGCCAAGAGTGTTCATGCTCCTTGACCTCACTTCTGCGGTCGCATCAGTCCGCTACCAACCAAAAGGAGACCCAAACACACACTTATCTTTAGGCTGAGCGGAGAATCTGGGCGTTAGTTACGAACCAATCCATGGTCAACATTAAATCGAGAACCATGGCCCTCAGGCCATTGTCCTGAGATATCGACTCGAGCAGCCGGGATTGTTAAACTGCGACTTCCAATCAGGAGGTTGCCATTGAGTTTCAAGGCAGAAATCGTTCGCGTCTTTCTTGCTTCTCCTAGCGACGTCGATGCAGAGCGCGAAGTTTTTCTGCGAGAGCTAAGTTCTTTCAACTCAAATGTAGCGCTGAAGCGTGCGGTGTACTTTTGGCCGATCTACTGGGAAGAGATAGCGCCGGGCGGCAACCAACGGCCACAGGCACGAATAATTCAAAGCTTGGAAAAATGTGACTTCTTAGTTTTGTTGATGTGGAAACGTTGGGGAAGCCCTACAGGACACGATGAGCACACATCGGGATCCGAAGAGGAGTATAAGCGAGCACGGGAGATTATCAATGACCCGAATATGCCAATGCGAGACATCGCTGTGCTGTTTAAGGATATCGACCAAGAACTTCTAGCTGACCCAGGTAAACAATTGGGTCGAGTCATTGAGTTCAGAAAAAAATTTCAAGATGAGCGACTTGGTATAAGTCAACCATTTGATGATTTGGCGGCATTCAAGTCTAGGCTGCAGAGCTTGTTTAATCAGTGGCTGAATGACATCAAAGATGGTGTCATACAAGATCGGCAAGAATGGCAATTCAGCCCATTTGCTAGCAAGCACATCAACCATCTACCATTTCCGGGAGAATCTGGGCCAGAAGTATATGAATCTGCGGAATTTATTAGCCGAATAGAAGAAGCGGACAAGAGAGCCGATGATAGCGACATAGAAGGCGCAAGGAGAATTTATGCAGAATTACTTGCGATCTATCCAAACTCTTTTCTCGTATTGAGTGATTGCGCGAAATTTTTATATAGAATCGGAGAGTACAGCAACGCTGCGAAGAATTATCATTTAATATTAGAAAGATGCGGCGACACAGAAGTTGGTTGGAAAGCGCGCGCAAATGCCAATTTGTCTACGATTGAGGTGGCGCGTGGAAATTTTCGCACGGCAGAAGAGTTAATCACCCATTCTCTTGTTGGAAACGAAGAGCTCGGACACGAGCTTGGCAAAGCCGACAGCTTACGCTGCTACGGACGTATCTGTCGCTTAAACGGTGATTTTGTCCAAGCAGAGCAGCGGCTATACGAGGCGCTGAGCATTTTCGACGAGCGCAATTATGATTCTGGCAAAGCTGATGCGCTCAACGAACTCGCGCTAACACTTCAATCAAAAGGCAAATTCGTTGAAGCAGAAGCAAAAGCCCGCATCTCTTATGATATCAACGTGAGAAAGGAGCGAATATCGTGCTCCGCTGACAACTTGAACCTTTTGGCTCGCAATCAAATGGTTTGGGGTAGGTTAGACGTGGCGAAACAACTGGCGGAAGAAGCCAAAGAAATAAATGTCCGACTAAACCGTAAACACGGCGTGGTACGTGACTTATTGATTCTGGGGGATATTTGCCTAGCCAGATTTGATTTCGATGGTTCGAAACACTTCCTAAGAAACGCTAAACCGCATGCCGACTATATTGCGGATCATGAGTTACGGCCACGCGTCTTTCTCTCGCTTGCGACAGTTGCATCCTTAGAACCCGCAGTTGCATCTTTGGAATCTGATGATGAAGGACGCAGTTTTGACAACTACATGAAGACAGTCGAAAAATTGATCGGCGACTATCCATCCGCTGAAGTTTCTGCCCTAATAAATTTGGTTAAAGCTCAAAAGGCGCTAAAAGAATGGACCGTTGATTCTCGCGAGGAATGTCGTGAGTTCGTCTTGAAGTCGAGGATATTCTGGGAAGACATAGATAACGAGTATCTATTGGCGAGGTGTTGTGAAATCGAGGCTCGCCTGTCGATTGACGGAGGCGACAGCAAACCCGTGATTGCCAATTTCGAGAAAGCAATTAGTCACTGTAAGAATGTTGGCGCTGAACTTGATGCAACGTTCATGCGCCATTCATTGAGTATTTGGAGGAGCAAGCTTCAAGGCCTACCGCTCGACATAGACGAGCTTTCTCATTTGGAAAGCAAGATCGGAGATATGGCTGGCGCCAGTGCAGCGGCGCGCGTGCGTACATATCTGACTGACTAGGGAACAAACGACCTTGATGCAGGGATCGGTCGCTCAGAGTGTTCCAACGTATTCTGTGACGTGAGCGACGGTCGATGCCATACAAATTCAATGATGCTCGTCGCGACAAGTTTCTCAAAGCAAAGTACCGGGTCACGAACTGCTCGGAATGCAACGAAAGCCTCCGGCAGCGGGGCGATGTGACGATCTGGGTTTCTGATGGCTGTGTTGCATGGATCAGGACTGAGGCGGATTTGCCCCTTACCCCCTCACTTCAGACGACGCGCTCATACGCCGCACGACCGAGAGCTGTCATGCGGTTGAGCGTTTTTGACGCAATTTTCGCTTCAGCGATCTGACTGTCGAAATCACGCGCTTGCAGGCGATCGCCGATAGCTTGTTTCCATCTGCCGATCTGGGCTTCGACCCGTGATCGCTCGTTGTATCCCGTCTTCGTTTGCCAGTTCATTCTGCCATTTTGAGCGATGACATCGATGTGGTGGTTGCGTTGTGCGTTCTTGCCGTGAACCGCGTTTTTCGGCGGAGGAATAATGATCTCAACCTCGTGTCCAAACTTCTCAATCAGGCAGTCAACCACCCCTTGGCCGTCATACGCACCATCCGCCAGAAACCGGCTCACATCGTCATCAATGTCAGTGAGCAAAGCTGACAGTGCCGTTTCATCGCCCACATGTTCAGAGGTCAACTCCGTCGCGGCGATTTTGCCCGTTACCGGATCGAGGGCGATGTGGAGCTTGCGCCATGTTTTGCGGGCCTTTTTGGCACCGTGCTTCTCTTCATGCCAGCCGTTGTCGCCACGCACTTTCAGACCCGTGCTGTCCACAATGAGGGTGATCGGCTTACTTGCAGCTCGCCGGTTTTGGGCGATCCTCAGCCCCTTGCCGCGTCGCGACAAGGTCGAGAAATCCGGTACCACGAGGTCCATGCCCATCAGCCTGGCAATAGACCGCATGAAACCCTGAGTTTGCCTGAACGGAAGTCGAAACACGACCCGCAGCGTGAGGCAAATCTCGATTGCCAGATCGGAATAACGTGCCTGCCCGCCGCGCGTCTTGCGACGTGGCGAAGCCCAATTCTTCACCACATCGTCAGAAACCCAGATCGTCAAGTCACCTCGACGCCGGAGACTTTCGTTGTATTCCGAGCAGTTCGTGACCCGGTATTTTGCTTTGGGGAACTTGTCGCGACCGGCATCATTGAATTTGTATGGCATCTACCGTCGCTCTCGTCAGAGAAAACGCTGGAAGTACCTCGGCAGATCGATCCATGCAACACGCCCCCTTTGATGCAATCTTCGCTTCGGCTATTTGACGGTCGAAATCACGTGCTTGCAGGCAATCACCGATAACTCGTTTCCATCTACCGATCTGGGCTTCAACTTGTGATCGTTGGTTGTATCCCGTCTCCGTTTGCCAGTTCATTCGGCCGTGTACAGCGATGGTAGCGATGTGTCGATTGCGCCGTGCATTCTCGCCGCGAACCGCGGTCTTCGGTGGAGGGATAAGGATCTCTATCCCAGACCCGAACCTGTCCTCCAGGCAGTCAACCATACCTTGGCCGTCATAGGCGCCATCTGCCAGAAACCGGCTCACATCGGCATCCATTTCAGCAATCAAGTCTGGCAGCGCTGCTTCATCGCCCACATGTTCCGTGGTCAGCTTGCGAGGCAACAATATCGCCAGTTTCCCGGTCGAGCCCGATGTGGAGCTTGCGCCATGTTTTGCGGGCTTTCCTGGTGCCGTGCTTTTCTTCATGCCAGCCGTCGCCGCCATGCACTTTCAGACCCGAGCTGTCCACAACGAGCGTGATTGGCTTACTTGCAGCTCGCCAGTGTGGGGTGATCCTCAGCCCTTTACCGCGACGCGACAAGGTCGAGAAGTCCGGCGCCACAACGTCAATGCCCATCAGCCTGGCAATCGACCGCATGAAGCCTTGTGTTTGCCTTAAGGCAAGCCGAAACACGGCCCGTAGAGTGAGACAGATCTCGATCGCCATATTGGAGTAATGGGACTGACCACCGCGTGTCTTGCGGCGCGGCGATCTCCAGCTCTTCACCACATCATCAGAGATCCAGATCGTCACATCACCTCGACGCCGGAGACTTTCATTGTATTCCGAGCAGTTCGTGACCCGGTACTTAGCTTTGGGAAACTTGTCGCGACGGGCATCATTGAATTTGTGGGGCATCGACCGTCGCTCGCGTCAGAGTGAACGCCGGAGATACTGCGGCTCTGCGATCCATGCAACCAGGTCCAAGAATGCGTATTCACAAAAGTCTTGAATACGCATTCACAGCACGGGTAACCTAGGGTCAGCAGATACGAATCGTCGGGGAGGTTGGAAATGCACAAACGGAGTTTCTTGAAAACTGGGATGGCGGCGGCTGCCCTCTCGCTCATGCCACTCGCGGCAAGTGCAGACGACATGCCCTACAACCTGCAAGAGGGGAAGCCCTATGCCGGTTCCAAGCTCAACATTCTAAGCGTGGTGACGCCCCAGTTCGACGGGCTGATGCTGCGTGATGACGAATTCACCGAGCTGACTGGGATCGAAACCGAATGGACATTCATTCCCTTCGGATCGCTGCAGGAGAAGATTAACGCCGAAGGCATTGCTGCCAACGGCACCTTTGACGTGGTCAATTACCTCGATAGCTGGGGGCCGCCCAACGCCCATTGGCTGATGCCGATCGACGACCTTATGAAGCGTGATGGGATCTCGATGGATCGCTATCCGGCGGCCTTTGCGCGTTCCGCGCAGTTCGAGGGCAAGACGCTTGGCTTCCCACTGCGCGCCCATCCCCAGCTCATGTTCTATCGCAAGGATCTGATCGCTGAACCGCCCACAAGCTGGGAAGAAGTGATCGAGATCGGCAAGAGCCTTAAAGAGACCAACCCGGACGTGGCGCCGCTTGCGCTTTACTACAACAATGACGGCAACCGGCAGAACCTGTTTATCTGGATCAACTTCCTTTGGGCCGCAGGTGCGGATGTTTTCAACGATGACTGGACTGCGGCCTGGACAAGCGAAGAGGCGCTGAAAGCCACCGAGGATTACATCGCGCTGCACACGGTGCACGGAATAACCAACCCCAACAGTCTCGCCTTTGTCGAACAGGATGCCCGCCAGAGTTTCATGCAGGGCAAATCGGCCATGATCCCGGTCTGGTGGTGGGCCTATTCGGGCTTCTACAACCCGGATTCCTCGACGCTGACCAAGGATCAAGTCGGCTTTACCGGCATGCCCTCTTATGACGGAGCGACCAAGACCTACGCAATCTCGATGCCCTTCTCCGTCTCGGAGTATTCCAACAACAAGGAAGCGGCCTGGGAGTTCCTCAAATGGCTCTCCAACCCCGAGATGGACAAGGCCAACGCGGTCGAGCGCGAAGTTGCGGGCAAACCCATCGTCAACAATGTGGTGACCCATATCTCGTCCCTGCAGGACGAAGAGGTCAACGCCGCCAATGATGGCATCCAGGCCGCGGCCTGGGCCTCGCTCGAGGAGTCAAACATCATGCCGCAGATCCCGGAATGGCCTGAGGTTGGCGACATCCTGTCCGCGGCCATTGCCAAGGCCGCTGCCGGTGGTGATGTCCGTGCGCTGATGACCGAGGCCGCTGAACAATCCAACCGCGTCCTCAAACGCGCCGGTCGCATCGAGTGATCGTCTTTCGGGTGCGGCTGATGAAAGCCGCGCCCGCCCTCATCAGATTGGACGCGTGATGCGTGACAATACGCTGAAATACCTGCTGGTGCTGCCAGCAGTTCTGGTGGTCTTTGCCACCGCGATCTGGCCCTTGATCGAGTCGCTCCGTCTTTCTTTTACGGTAGGGCGATTGAACAGGCCGAATTTCCCGCAAGGCTACCTGGGCGTCGAGAATTATACTTGGGCCTTTCTTGACGAGCCTGCCTTCTGGAATTCTGTCTGGGTGACGGGGATCTACACCGTTCTGACCGTCGCGCTGACAACCCTTCTGGCGCTTGGCCTGGCGATGTTGCTGGCACCCGGCGGCAAGCTGCGCTCGGGTGTGCAGACGTTGTTGATTCTGCCTTTCGCCATGTCGCCTGCACTGATCGGTGTCTCGTTCCGGTTCATGTTCAATCCTGAATTTGGACTATTTGACGCCTTTTTCAGCACGGTTTTCCCGCCGCTGGCAGATGTAAGCTGGCTGGCTCATCCGCAACTGGCCTTTGCGGTCTGCGTCATGGCGGATGTCTGGGGCTGGATCCCATTTCTAACGCTGGTCTTGATCGGCGGCCTAGCGTCGGTCCCGCCCGAAACGGTCGAAGCGGCGCAAGTGGACGGCGCCTCGGGTTGGCGTGTCTTTCGCGACGTGACCTTGCCACAACTTGCGCCGGTCCTTGCCGTGGTCATCATCCTGAAATCGATCTTTAGCCTCAAGACCTTCGACCAAATCTTCATGCTGACGAACGGAGGCCCTGGTACCGCCACGCAGACGCTGAGTCACTACATCTATTTCAATGGCATGAAATACGGCCAGATCGGATATTCCGCAGCCGTTGCCTGGCTGATGGTGATCCCGATGATCTTTCTGACATTCGCCTATGCCAAGTTCGTGTTCCGGAAAAAGACATCATGACCGGGCGGCAGAAAAGGCAGATCATCAACGCGATCCAGATCATCCTGATCCTGATCGCCATCTTCATCATGTTGGTTCCGATCCTCTGGATCTTTCTGGCCGCCTTCAAAAACCATGTCGATGTCTATCAGTTGAAGCTTTTCTTCACACCCACTTTGGAGAATTTCGGAACTGTCTTCGATGCGCCCTACAATTTGGGCGACAAGCTGTTGAACTCCACCATTGTGGCGCTGGTCACGGTCGTCTTTGCGATCCCGATCGCGACGCTGGCAGCCTATTCCTTTTCGCGATTTCGCCTGACGGGTGAGACGGCCATTCTGGTGATGATCCTCGCCACGCAATTCGTGCCTGCCGTGGTCATTATCCTGCCCTTCTTTGTGATGTTCCGCGATATCGGGTTGCTGGACACGCGCCTCGGCTTGATCCTGGTGAACCTCGCCATCGTCATGCCTTTTGCGATTTGGATGATCAAAGGGTTCATCGACGGCATTCCCTTGGACACAGAAGAGGCCGCGATGGTTGACGGGTCGTCACGCATGCAGGTGATCGTGAACATTGTCCTGCCAATGGCGGCTCCGGGCCTGCTAACCGCTGGTATCTTCTGCTTCATTATCGCCTGGAACGAGTTCCTCTTTGCGCTGATCCTCACCAACAAGGACGCCGTGACGCTGCCCATCGGGCTTGCGCTCTTCAAGGGCGAGGAAGGGGATCTCTGGAACCTACTGAGCGCAGCGGGGATCATCATCATGCTGCCGATGTTCGTCCTTGCGCTGATCATCCGGAAATACTTCGTGCAAGGCATGACAATGGGGGCGGTGCGCTGATGGCCGAGGTTGTTCTCAAGAACCTGACCAAACGTTGGGGCGATTTCATCGGCGTCGACAAGCAGTCGCTGTCCATTCAGGATCGCGAGTTTCTGGTGCTGCTTGGCCCCTCGGGCTGCGGCAAGACAACGACGATGCGGATGATTGCAGGGCTCGAAGACCCAACCGAAGGCGAGATTTGGATCGGCGACCGCATGGTCAATGACGATCTGCCGAAAGATCGCGATGTGGCGATGGTGTTCCAGAACTACGGTCTCTACCCCCACATGTCGATTTTCGAAAACATCGCGTATCCGCTGAAAGTGCGTGGTACACCGAAGTCGGACATCGCGCCCAAAGTGAATGAAGCTGCCGAAAAGGTTGAACTGACCGAGTTTCTGGATCGCAAGCCAAAGGCATTGTCAGGCGGGCAGAGGCAGCGCGTGGCCCTTGCCCGCGCCATAGTGCGCACGCCCAAGGTATTCCTGATGGATGAACCGCTTTCCAACCTCGATGCCAAACTTCGGGTGACGATGCGGGCAGAGCTGAAACACCTGAGCCGCCAGATGAAGATCACAACGGTCTATGTCACCCATGACCAGATCGAAGCGATGACGCTGGCGGATCGTGTGGCGGTCATGAAGCATGGCATGATCCAGCAACTGGGAACGCCTGATGAAATCTACAACGACCCGGCCAACCTGTTTGTGGCCGGTTTCATCGGGTCCCCGGCGATGAACCTGATCAAAGGCTCGGTTCAGGGCGGCATGTTCATCACAACAGGCGGCACTCGGTTGGTTCAGGTGGGAATTCCAGATCGTTCCGCGGTCATTCTTGGTGTACGCGCAGACGACATGAAGGTGTTCGACCCCGGCGAGGGCGACATAGATGTCTCTATTTATGCCTTCGAAAACACCGGTGAAAACACCTTGCTGACGGTACAATGGGGTAAGCAACGCGTGATTGCACGCGGTGACCGGCATCTACGAAAAAACCAGGACGATATCGTTGGGATATCGCTGTCGACCGAGCATCTCTACTTGTTCGATCCAGAAACCGGCAACCGAATTTGGAAGGATTGAGGAGTTGGCCATCGAGAATGTCAAACTCAACAAATCGGGTGCCTATCGGACCGATGCTGAGAAATGCTGCATTGATTTCCCGCACCGTGCAACCGCGCCAATTTTGCAGGTATGGCTCCGCTGATGCGAAAGACACGGGTGACAGCAGCGGAAGTGGCCAAACTGGCGGGCGTCAGTCAACCCACCGTCAGCCGCGTTTTCACTCCGAATTCCAAGGTCTCTAAGGAAAAGCAAGAATGGGTCCGTGATGCTGCGCAGCAATTGGGCTACCTGCCCAATACGCTGGCCCGGTCGCTAAACACGGGCCGGTCGCGCACCATTGGTATCGTGCTCGCCTATCTGAAGAACCCATTCTACACCGAGGCGCTGGAAAAGCTCTCTGCCGGGTTCCGCGCGCATGGCTACCACATCATGACCTTTTTCGCGTCAAACATGGCCGAAGACGTCGACGAGGTTGTCGAAGACCTGCTGGCCCATCAGGTCGACGGGATCATCCTTGCCTCTGTCAGTATGTCAAACACCCTGACCGGGCGTCTGCAGCACTACGGCATCCCTTTCGTGCTGTTCAACCGTGGCCAGCCGGACCGTTCGCTGGCTTCAGTGACAGCGGCGAATTTCGATGGCGGCAGGCGCGCGGCCGAGTTTCTTGTTGCGGGCGGTCATAAGCATATCGCCCATATCGCGGGTTGGCAGAAATCGCTCAACGGTCGAGAGCGACGCGCGGGGTTTCTGGCCGGATTACAAGAGGCTGGCCTTGCGCCTTTTCACGTGGTGGATTGCCACTATCGCCGGGCCGTTGCGGTTGAAGCCACGCGCAATCTATTTTCAGGTCCGCGAGTGCCAGACGCGATTTTCGTTGGCAATGATCACATGGCCTTTGCTGTGCTGGAGACCCTACGCGAGGATCTTGGCCTCAGCGTACCCGGCGATGTATCGGTTGTTGGCTATGACGATGTCGCAATGGCCGCCTGGAAAACATTTGATCTGACCACACTTCGCCAGCCTGCCAATCGCATGGCGGAGGCCACAGTCAGCATCTTGCTCTCAATGATCGAGAATGGTGCGGCGTCGCCAGGCCGGATCGAGATTGAAAGTGCGCTCGTCATACGCGGCTCAGCTCGCATTCCAAAGGGGCTGACCCGCAATGCGTGAAACACAGCTGATACAGATCGGAGCTTTGACATGACCCCGCAACAGATGGAAAGCAATATCGTCCGATATGGCGAACTGAAGCCGTGCAAAGCCGCCTTCATCGATGCTCACACCCCCGGTTCTGATCAGAAAGAGAACTTCACCATCATCGGCGGCGGTGTGTCGGAAAGTCCTGACCAACATGTGCATATCCGCGAAACGCCCGGCTTCAACATCGGGGCTGCTGGCCAACCGCCAAGATGCCGCAACTCGTTGCACGACCATAACACAGCCGAGGCATTTTTTGTTCTCAAAGGTTGCTGGCGGTTCTTTTGGGGCCGCTGGGGCTCAGCGGGTGAGGTGTTGCTAAAGGAGGGCGATATCTTCAACATTCCGACCGGGATCTTTCGGGGTTTTGAAAACATCGGGAAAGACTACGGCATGATCATGGCCTTTCTCGGGGGCGATGACGCTGGTGGTGGCGTACTCTGGGCCCCACAGGTGATTGACGACGCCGCCGATCACGGATTGATCCTGGGTGAAAATGGCACGCTCTATGACAGCAAAAAAGGCGAGAGCCTTCCCTATGACGTCGCGCCAATGCCGGCGATGTCTGACGAGGAACTTGCCAAGCGCAGCGAACCGACGACAGCGGATGTCATCCCCAACTACGTCGCCCGGTACTGGGATCTGATGGCGCTGGCTGACCGCCAACCGGCCAAGGTTATCGGTCCCGACGCTGTTTTGCGGGACCGCCCTGGATTCGAGGCCGATTTCATCACGCGTGGTTCGATCTCGGCGGACACCTATAAGTGCAACGTTGCAGAAGTTCTGATGCCCATGCGCGGCAACTGGCGGCTGACATGGGTTGGCGGAGAAACGGTCCTGAATGCCGGTGATACCTGCCTTATCCCCGCCGGTCTCTCGCGATCGATCGCTCCATCGATGACCGGAGAGGTCAGCATGTACCGGATCCGCAGCA
Source organism: Ruegeria hyattellae (assembly GCF_041537925.1). Lineage (NCBI taxonomy): Bacteria > Pseudomonadati > Pseudomonadota > Alphaproteobacteria > Rhodobacterales > Roseobacteraceae > Ruegeria > Ruegeria hyattellae. Next base: position 109,078 of record NZ_JBGOSH010000007.1, read on the forward strand.
ATGACGATCCTGCGGGCAAAACCATGCCGCTGAACTAATGCGCGAGCCACTTGTTCTGCTACCCGGCATGATGTGTGACGGGCGGCTCTTCGCTCCGCAAGTTGCAGCGTTTTCTGGCGGCCACCCGGTCATGACCATGCCTCTTACGGGCCGCAGCAGTGTCCAAGGTCTGGCCGCCGACATCCTGTCACGAACACCGGATCGCTTCGCTTTGGCCGGGCTGTCGATGGGTGGTATCGTTGCAATGGAAGTCATCCGTCAGGCGCCGGAACGGGTGTCCCGGCTCGCGCTGCTCGACACCAACCCCAATGCAGAGCTTGTGGAGGTAGCCGCTGGGCGAGAGCCGCAGATCCAAACCGTACACGCCGGTGGGCTGCGGAAGGTCATGCGGGAAGAAATGAAGCCGAAATACCTTGCCAAAGTAGCGAACCGGCAGGCAATTCTCGATCTCTGTATGGAGATGGCGACCTCACTCGGCGCGCAGGTCTTTGTGGATCAGTCGCGCGCACTGAAAACCCGCCCCGACCAGCGGAAAACGCTGAGGCACGTTGGCGTGCCAACGCTCGTCCTGTGTGGGGCGCTTGACACCGTTTGCCCGCCACAACGACACGAACTTATGCGCGACCTGATCCCCGGCGCGAAACTTTCCCTGATCAACGGCGCCGGCCACCTGCCGGTTCTGGAGCGACCGGAAGAGACCAACAAGGAACTATTGCAATGGCTGAACAGATGATCCCCGCCGACCTGCTGGCTCTTCTACGCCAGGTCGACACGCCCACCGTCTGCAATGCGATTGAGGTCGCGCAAGGACGCAGAGGTTTCAACCGCTTTACACGCGGCACCATGCTGCATTCGCGTCCGGGAGAACCGGCGATGGTCGGCTTTGCACGCACTGCCCGAATTTCGGGTCTGGCTCCGCCGCAAGAGGACCCCGAGGTTATCCGTGCGCGCCGCATGGACTATTTCCGGTCCATGGCAGCAGGACCCTGGCCCGCGGTTGCAGCGGTCGAGGACGTCGACTTTCCAAATTGCGTCGCCGGGTGGTGGGGGGAGGTCCATGTCGCGGTACATAAGGGATTGGGGCTCGCGGGAGCAGTGACCAACGGCGTGATGCGGGATCTCGACGTCATTGACGAGGGCTTTCCGGTACTAGCCGGCTCCGTCGGACCAAGCCATGGCTATGTCCACACAGTAGATATCGGCGCACAGGTGGACATCTTGGGAATGCGCGTATCTCAGAATGACCTGATTCACGCAGACCGCCACGGTGCATTGGTAATACCCGCCGAGATTTTCCCCACACTCGAGAACGCGATCAGAACCGTTATTACCAGCGAAGCAATCGTCCTTGGCCCGGCCAGGGAACCTGATTTCAACATCGAAATACTGGAAAGAGTTTGGGCTGACTTTGAATACGCAAGGACCTAAAATGGATCTGTCGCGACTGTGATTGAGTGGATACCCCCGCTCTACGGCATCGCAATGTGCCAGAATGATGAAGTATCACCAAGCAACGAGAAGGGTATCCAAGGACGATGTTACACTAATTGGGGTCGATCACTGACCGGCAGTTGATCGCCTGGCGATCAATGAGAGGTTGGCCAAGCGCGTTTTTCATTTGCACGGGGCTGCCAGAGATGGATCGGTTGTATTTCGCAAGAAGCTGTCTCGGACGCAGTTCAGTCGCTATATGGCCTAACTGGCCCGAAGCTGCAAATTTGGGCATAGTTTGGAACAAGGCATGAACAGGTATTGTGATTGACGGTTGATATGTACTGCCGGAGACTGCTCCCTTTTGGGGGAGGGTTGGATGTCAGATCGGGCATTTTTAGAAATCTGGGACCGTCTTGCATGGATCAGAATTGAGGCGAATTTGCCCCATACTCCATCACTTCAGAAGACACGTTCATACGCCGCACGACCGAGACCAGTCATGCGGTTGAGCGCCTTTGATGCTATTTTCACCTCAGCTATTTGATTGTCGAAGTCACGCGCTTGCAGGCGATCGCCGATGACCTGTTTCCATCTGCCGATCTGGGCCTCAATCCGCGATCTCTCGTTGTATCCCGTCTTCGTTTGCCAGCTCATTCTGCCATGTTGAGCGATGGCATCGATGTGGTGATTGCGCTGTGCATTCTCGCCGTGAGCTGCGTTCTTCGGCGGAGGGATAATGACCTCAACCCCGCGCCCGAACTTTCCAATCAGGCAGTCTGCCACCCCCTGGCCGTCATAGGCACCATCCGCTAGAAACCGGCTCACATCAGCATCCATGTCAGTGAGTAGCTCAGGCAGCGCCGTTTCATCGCCCACATGCTCCGTGGTCAACTTCGAGGCAACGATATCGCCAGTTTCCGGGTCGAGTCCGATGTGGAGCTTACGCCATGTTTTGCGGGCTTTCTTGGTGCCGTGTTTTTCTTCATGCCAGCCGTTGCCGCCATGCACTTTCAGTCCCGTGCTGTCCACGATGAGGGTGATAGACTTGTCTGAAACGCTCCGGTTTGGGGTGATCTTCAACCCCTTACCGCGCCGCGACAAGAACGAGAAGTCCGGCACCACAAGGGCCATGCCCATCAGCTTGGCAGTCGACCGCACAAAGCCCTGAGTTTGCCTGAGCGGGAGCCGAAACACGACGCGCAGAGTGAGGCAGATCTCGATAGCCAAATCAGAGTACCGCGACTGACCGCCGCGTGTCTTGCGGCGCGGCGATCTCCATTTCTGCACCACATCATCAGAAACCCAGATCGTCACGTCACCTCGACGCCGGAGACTTTCATTGTATTCCGAGCAGTTCGAGACCCGGTACTTAGCTTTGGGAAACTTGTCGCGACGGGCATCATTGAATTTGTGGGGCATCGACCGTCGCTCACGTCACAGAAAACGCTGAGAATACTTTGAGCGACCGATCCCTGCAACACAGTCCGACAGAGCCCTAGTGGGCGCTTTTGTCCGCCATCAGAATGCGTTTGAGAGCTGCGACTTTGGGAGAGCAGAGACCCTTCGGCCAGATCATATATGTTCTCAGTTTTTGCCTGGCCTTGGGCAGCCGGTGAATTTGCAAGCGTTTGCTTTCCGGAAATGTCGAAATCACGCTGCGTGGGACAAGTGCTGCGCCCATGCCTGTCAAAACGCATCCCAACATGGCGTGGTAGGATCCGAGCTCGATCGTTCTGCGCGGGACTTCCTTGCGCTCTGCATACCACTCTTCGAGGCGACGACGGTGCGGGCAGCCGTTCTCGAATACAAGGACGGTCGCCGGCACGTCTTCATCATCGCCAATCGGTGGATGGTTCTGCGCGGTCACGATCACCGGCTCTTCCTCGAAAGCCACGATCGAGTCGAATTTGGCCTCAGCCACTGGCTCGGCGACAAGGGCCGCATCAATCTCACCGGCCAGAAGGGCTTTGGCCAAAAGCACCGGATTACCTGTACGCATCTCCAGAATGACTTTTGGATACTTCTGGGAAAAGATAGACAGCGGCTCCGGTAGCCGCACGGCAGCGGTGCTTTCCATTGAGCCAAGACGGAACAGACCTCGCGGCTCGTCCTCTTGTAACGCCGCCTCTGCCTCGTTTGCCAAGGCAAGCAGACGTTGCGCATAGTCGTAGAGCGTACGGCCGGCATCGCTCAGGATGAGTTTCTTGCCCTCCCGGTGAAACAGGGTGACCTGCAGGCGATCCTCGAGCTGACGAACGCGGGTGGTCACGTTGGACTGCACCCGGTTCAGGCGCAGCGCCGCTTTTGTAATGCCACCTTCCTGTACAACGGCGACAAAAATTCTGAGTTCCTGCAGATCCATTAATCTCATTTCGAGAACATAACCATCTTCATTATTCATTTTTTCTGAGTCGGAAAAAGCCCTAAACAATCAACAGGAGGATCAATGACAGCCGTTGGAACGGAACTGGAGAAAGGTTTTTCATTATGGATCCCAGAGACATTCATTTGGTTCAACACACTTGGCAGAAGGTGGTGCCGATTGCCAAGACTGCGGCAGACCTGTTTTATGATCGGCTATTCGAGCTTGATCCCGCAGCCGCGGAATTGTTCGCAACAACAGATATGGCAGAGCAAAAGGTCAAGTTGCTGCAGACGCTGGCCACCGTTATTTCCAGCCTGCATGCCCCCACGCCAATGTTGCAGGACATCTTAGATCTGGGCCAGCGGCATGCGGGCTATGGTGTGACCGCAGACCACTATGATCTCGTTGGTTCGGCTTTGCTTTGGACATTGGAGCAAGCCTTGGGCGAAGCATGGACCGAAGAAACCTATCACGCCTGGTCGCAAGCTTACCAACTGATTGCAGAACAGATGCTCAAGGGAGCAGCAGAGGGCGCCATAAGTGCCGTTGGCTCAACCCAAAGAACCGCATAAAAAAGGAGATAAGATCTTGTCAAAAGGATATTGGGTGGTTCGTGTTTCTATCAGAGACACAGAAACTTATCCGAGCTATCTGGCCGCTGCCCGGCCAGCATTTGAGAAATTTAGAGCGAAGTTTCTTGTGCGCGGTGGTCGCTATACCGCCCCGGAAGGAATTGCCCGTGATCGCAACGTTGTCGTTGAGTTCAAAGACTACGACACGGCACTGGCCTGTTATCAATCGCCGGAATACGGCGTCGCGCGGAATATTCGCATCGCCAATGCAGACGCTGACTTCTTGATTGTCGAAGGCGCATAGAGCCCGCGCTACCTGTTCTTCGCACCGTTTGGCAGTGTTTCAGGAGTGCCGGTGAACTGAAAAGGCAAACTTCAATCGAATGAGACGGCGAACAGGTGATCGACCACATGGCGTGTCCCTTAGACGCGCCGGAGCGTCTCTTGCTAAACCCGCGCTTTCTTGGACCGATCCGTATTCACAAAATGGGACGGTGCTCTTGAGAACATCCGGCCAGATCCGTTCCTTCAATAGACACACTTCGACCGCCGAGCGTCGAAGGAATCATTTCAACCTATTATTCAGTAACGAGGATTACCCATGTGGGTTAAACACAAAGCCAATGAAAGCGATACCCTTCAGTCGGTCACCAAGCAGTACAAGATCAAGGATCCGAATGCGGTTCTGAAGCATCCCCAGAACCGGAAGGTCCTGCCGCTGCTCAAGAAAGGCTCCGCCCTGAAGAAGGGAACCGTGGTCTGGGTCCCCGATCCAAAAGCGAAGGTTTATGTTGTGAACGGACCGAAAGGGCAGATGGTCCTGAACGAGAAAGACTACAGGACCTATCTGACGAACGTTCACAAGACGATGGATCGCGCCCTTACCGCTATTCGGCTGAAATACGATTATGCTATTGGCCGGCACGATACCCAGCGCAAGATCAATGACGATCAGTGGTTCGTGTCATCCGTCGTCGAGACATTTTCATCGGCAAGCGAGCCGAAACGAACAAGAAAACTTGCCACCAACGCAATCAAGCAGCTCGCCCAAACAACGAAAGGCCGAAAATACGGTGTTTTCGCAAAACATGTAGAAGCGGCAGACAAAGAAATCACAGCCTATACCAACGATGTTCACAAATGGGTTGGGGGGCTAATCGGAACGGCCGAGAGCACCGTCGCGGGTCTCAAAGTGGTCAAGGAAGCGGGAATATTCTGCGGTACGGTTGTAGCCGTCACCATCACGGCCCCCGCCAGTCTTCCGGCAGCGGCACTTGTCGGGGGGCTCTCAAGCGCAGGGGTCAATCTTGCATTTGACGGAGCCGACGCATTGGGTCGATGGGACTCAGGATTGAAGCAGCGTTCAGCTGGTGAGATCGCCACGCGGACTATGACAAACGCCCTCGCGGGCGCCGCAGGCTCGGCGATTGCAGGCGGAATTGCGAAATACGCGGCTAAGCCGCTTTTGAGCGCGCTCGCGTCACGACCGATGATCTCGGCTCAAGTCGTCCGCCTGTCTCAGAGCAGGGTCGTGTCACGCGTACTGGAAAAAGAAGCCGCCATTCTTGCCAAAGAACTGGCAAAGAAAGATCTGGCCGCCTTTTCGCTTGGGATCAAGAATTTCCCCGACAAGGTGGTCTCGCAGGCCTTGATGAAATTCTTCATAAGGTTTGGGACCGGTGGTTTAAGCAAATTGCTCAGTTCAAGCGGGGAGGTTGAACTAGAGGTATCCAAGTGGATGGCTAAAAACCCCAAAAAACTGGGACAGAAAAGTGGTCAGGTGGTTGGAGCCGCCGCTGCCGCTGACCTTGCAAAAGGAAAAATCTCGGACATCCTTTACGAACGGCTGCTGACAACCAAAAAGGCGGACTTTACAAAGATCCTCCGCGTCGAGATGGAAGCCTACGCAAAGTCACAGTCCGTGCGGGCATAGGAACGGAATTGCGACCTAGTAAGAACAGCAGGCGCTATCAAAGGGGTCTGCTCCGGCTGAGTGCAGAATGACACCTTAAGCGCCGAGCAGTCGTTTTCCATAGTCACGCAGGTTGCCTTTGGGATCGACGTATCGGTACAGGGTGACGGGTTTCACGCCCAGTTCACTGCACAGCTCTGAAACGGATGTGTCCCGGTTGGCCATTGCGGCCTGTGCCATCCGGACCTGAGCTTTGGTGAGTGCGAACTTTCGTCCGCCTTTGCGACCTCGAGCACGGGCGGCTTGCAGCCCAGCCATGGTGCGTTCCCGAGTCAACTCGCTCTCGAACTCAGCAAGCGCGGCAAAGATTCCAAATGATAACCTACCGGCTGCGGTGGTTGTGTCGATCTGTGCCCCTTGGCCTGTAAGCACCTTCAGGCCGATACCGCGCTCTGACAGTAGGGTGGTTGTTTTCACCAGATGGTTCAGACTGCGGCCCATCCTGTCCAACTTCCAAATGACAAGGACATCGCCTTCTCGCAAGGCCTTCAGGCAAGCTTCGAGGCCTGGGCGGTCGTCTTTCTTACCCGAGGCCTGATCGGAGTAGATTTGCTTTTCATCGACGCCCGCCTCGACCAGAGCGCCCTTTTGCAGGTCAAGCGACTGGCTGCCATCGGCTTTTGAGACGCGCGCGTATCCGATCAGCATGTTTCACAAACGAACGTTTGTGATGTGTGGAAAAGTTCCTGGCTTTCGGCGACCGTGTTGCATGGATCAGAATTGGGGCGGATTGGCCCCTTACCCCATCACTTCAGACGACGCGCTCATACACCGCACGACCGAGACCAGTCATGCTGTTGAGCGCCTTTGATGCCATTTTCACTTCGGCAATTTGATTGTCAAAGTCGCGCGCTTGCAGCCGGTCGCCGATAGCTTGTTTCCATCTTCCGATCTGGGCTTCGACCCGTGATCTCTGGTTGTATCCCGTCTTCGTTTGCCAGCTCATTCTACCATTTTGAGCGATGACGTCGATGTGGTGGTTGCGTTGTGCATTCTTGCCGTGAACCGCGTTTTTCGGCGGAGGAATAATGATCTCAACTTCATGCCCGAACTTCTCGATCAGGCAGTCTGCCACGCCCTGGCCGTCATAGGCACCATCCGCCAGAAACCGGCTCACATCGGCATCCATGTCTGTTAGCAAAGCTGGCAGTGCCGTTTCATCGCCCACATGTTTAGTGGTCAACTCAATCGCGGCGATTTCACCCGTTTCCGGATCGAAGGCGATGTGGAGCTTGCGCCATGTTTTGCGAGCCTTCTTGGTGCCGTGCTTCTCTTCATGCCAGTCGTTGCCGCCATGCACTTTCAGACCCGCGCTGTCCACAATGAGTGTGGTTGGTTTGCTCGCAGCTCGCCGGTTTTGGTGGAGCTTCAGCCCTTTACCGCGCCGCGACAAGGTCGAGAAGTCCGGCACCACAAGGGCCATGCCCATCAGCTTGGCAAGCGACCGCACAAAGCCCTGAGTTTGCCTGAGCGGGAGTCGAAACACGACGCGCAGAGTGAGGCAGATCTCGATAGCCAAATCAGAGTACCGCGACTGACCGCCGCGTGTCTTGCGGCGCGGCGATCTCCATTTCTGCACCACATCATCAGAAACCCAGATCGTCACGTCGGCACCGTAAACTTAACCGTCACAGGTCAGCGAATTCCACTGACTTTGCGATTAGGCTGCTGAGACCTGTGCGATTTCGCGCCAGGTTTGCACAGCAAGAGACCGCATTTCCCGAAAGTCGGCTGATGTCATTTCGTGGCGGGGCAGATGGAACAGATTGGCTATTGGGTCGTGGATGGATACGAAGCGTTGCAGGTGCTCTGCTGATTTGAACCTCTTCATCACCTTCTCTCGTTGTCGCGTTGGCTGGTGGGAATTTTCAGCCCGGTTGTTCAAGCACTTATGTGATCGATGCTCGACACTCGGCATGGTCCTCCGCTTCGCCGCCCCGTACGAGCGCAGTTTATCAGTGATCATGACGCGCGGGACAATTCCCTGCCGCTTGAGCAGCTTTCGCATCAACCGCCTGGCTGCTTTGGTGTTGCGTCGGCTCTGCACCAGCACATCAAGGACAAATCCGTCTTGGTCAACCGCTCGCCAAAGCCAGTGTTTCTTACCCTGGATCACGATAACGACCTCGTCGAGGTGCCATTTACCACCAAACTGCCCAGCTGAGCGGCGCCTGATTGTTCCGGCAAACTGACGCCCGAATTTCTCCGCCCACATGCGGATCGTTTGGTGTGACACGATGATACCGCGTTCTGCCAACAGGTCTTCGACCATGCGCAAGCTAAGTGGGAAGCGAAAAAACAGCCAGACCGCATTTGCGATCACATCCGGCGGGAAGCGGTGGCGGCGATAGATACAAGAACTGTTGGTGTTGGTCATCCGGCCCAATCGCACATCAACGAGACTTGTGCATTAAGTTTACGGTGCCGTCAGCAGTTTTTCAAAGGCTGCAAAGTCGATCCGGTTATTGGCATCGAAGGGGGTGACCAGAGCTGGCATGACGCCGGAAAGCTTGACGTTATAGGTCATTTTTGGATCCTTTCGCCGCGAAGACGGCGGGTCCGCGCCGGGGCACGGACACCGAATGATTGCGATTAGATGACTGCACGTTCGATCACGCGCTCGCCCTTGGTGAAGCGTTCATACAGGAATGGGGACAGATCCATTGACCGAAATTCGCCATATATGATTTGCTCTGCCACGCCGCGCCCCACTGCTGGACCCTGTTGCGAGCCGTGCCCGGAAGAGCCGTTGGTGAAGTGGAAGTTCGCCACCTGATCATGCGGCCCGATGACGACATTGAAGTCGAAAGGGTTAAAGTCGTAGTGCCCCATCCAGAAATCCACGACTTCAACATCTTCGAACTGCGGAATGCGGTTTGAGATGATCGGATGAACCTTGTCTTCCCAGATGGTTTCCTCGGCGCTGAAATCGTCGACATCCACAGTGGCGTCTTCACCCAAGGGTGGGCAACCGACCAGATAATCATCGCCAAACTGACGGAAATGCACACCCGTCGGATCAATGGTCAACGGCAGGTCCCGGTCCAGCGGTTCCTTGGCACGGAAGATGAATGTGTAACGTCGCTTGGGTTGGATATCGAGCTTTAGCCCGGCCATATCGGCCACCATCCCGGCTCGGGTGCCCGACGCATTGACGATGGCACCGGCCTTAATGATCTCGCCCGATGCAAGCGTCACCCCGGTGACCTTGTCCCCTGTGCGGTGGATTGCCGTGACTGAGTTCTGGATGTACTCAACACCCTTTTCGACCGATTTCTTGATCAGCCATTCAACCATCAGCGGGGCATTGTAATACCCCTCGTCGACAGTATTCAGACTGCCTGTTTCAATATCGTCAAGCTTATAAAACGGGTAGGCCTCTGCGATGTCAGACGGCGTTACCATCCGGGTGCCCGCACCGCATTCTTCCTGTACGCTTTGATCTCGCCTCAGAACTTTGGTCAGGTCAGCATTGTCAGACAGATACAGATAGCCAAAATTGCGAATGCTCAACTCTGGCACTCCCGGGTCACCACCAAGGTTCTCACGGAAATTGCGCACGAACTCGGCCGCGTACTGACCGATTTGCACGTTGATGGGATTGGCAAACTGCTGGCGCATGCAGTTGTTCGAAGCCCCGGTTTGCGCCTTGGAAAAGGTTGGATCGGGCTCAACAACCAGTACCTTGCCCTTGAAATCCGGGTTCGACACCAGAAACCAAGCGGTACAGGCCCCCATGGTGGCCCCACCGATGATGACAACATCATAAGCATCATGTTTCGCGGTAGCGGAAAACATAGGGAGATCCATCTCCCACGAGGAGTCTTTGGAAGTCGGCTTCATGATTGTTCTTTCGTGGTTGTTGTGTTGGTCAGACCGAGCGGGTGATGCCGCCGTCAACGCGGATGTTTTGACCTGTGATGTAGGCGCCTCCGTCTGAGGCGAGGAACGCAACCGTGGCAGCGATCTCTTCATATGACTTGCCGTAACGTTCCATCGGGATCTTGGCCATGAAATCCGGATTTTCCGGCAAGCTGTCGATAAATCCGGGCAGCACATTGTTCATACGCACATTGTCTGCGGCGTACTTGTCTGAAAACAGTTTGGTGAAAGCAGCCAGACCTGCCCGCATCACACCCGAAGTCGGGAAAACTGCATCAGGCTCGAAGGCGGCAAAGGTTGAGATATTGATGATTGTTCCGGATTTCTGAGCAAGCATGATCGGAGCAACAATCCGTGAGGCGCGTACGCTATTCAGAAAATAGACCTCCATACCCTCATGCCAGTCTTCGTCGCTGATTTCGAGGACAGGCGCGCGGGGCCCGTGGCCTGCCGAGTTGACCAATACATCCACGCGACCCCATTTGCTCATTGCTGCGTCGACCAGTTTCTGCATGTCCCCGCTAGATTTATTTGTGCCGGTCACTCCGATCCCGCCCAGCTCTTTGGCCAATGCCTCGCCCTTGCCAGATGAAGACAGGATGGCGACGTTGAAGCCATCGGCGGCAAGGCGACGTGCACTATCGGCGCCCATGCCGCTGCCGCCACCCATGATGATTGCAACTTTCTCGTCAGCCATTTCTCGTCTCCGTGTGTTCAGTTGGTTAATCTGACTTCAACATGGAGAGTCCCCGCGCGTTTGACTAACCAATAATTCTGCTTTAGCACCATAGAAATTCTACAATCTAAGTGTAGGCGCAGATGCGCAAGCTTCCTCCTTTGAATTCTCTGAAGTCGTTCGAAGCCTCGGGGCGGCACTTAAACTTCAGGCTAGCGGCCGAAGAACTTGGCGTTACACAGGGCGCAGTCGCCCAACAAGTGCGTGCGCTGGAAGAACTTTTGAAAATCAAGTTGTTCGAGAGGCATGCAAGGGGGCTTTCTCTCACAGACGAAGGCCGTAAGTATTTGCCGCCCGTGCGGCGCGCGTTTGACATGATGGCCGAGGCAACAGGTAATCTGTCTCCGCAGAGTACGGTGGTAACGATAAGTTCCACTCCGTCATTTGCGACAAGGTGGCTGGTGCCCAAGCTAGGGAGATTTTCCCAAGACCACCCGGATATTCAAGTACGCTTGGACGCCTCAAACGAACGTGCGAATTTCCAGACCGACGGAGTTGACATTGCCATACGACAGGGAAGACCGCCATTTGGACCAGGTCTTGTAGCGGATCCGCTGTTCGCTGCTCGATTGATTGCAGTCTGCCACCCGGATCTAGTCTCGGGCCCGAAACCGATTCAATCACCGCATGATTTGCTAAACCACGTGTTGCTTGAGGACACCCACGGCCAATGGCCTTTGTTCCTTGAAACGGCATTGGGAGAACAGCCAGTAAAAGACGCAAAAACCATGGCGTTCAGTCAAACATCCATGGCCATCGATGCTGCATTGGCAAGCCAAGGCATTGCGTTGGCCAATCGCGAGTTTGTGGAGGCGGATCTAAGGGCAAGCCGTTTGTGTCAACCTGTCGAGTTCTCAATGGAGACAGACGAGGGATATTATGTGGTCGCTCCACGCGAACCAAGGAATCCTGCTATCGTCTCAATTGTGAGGCGTTGGCTGGCTGAGCAAGTATAGCTAGTGATTTGTCCTGATACACGACCCCCCCCCCGATCCCCACACAGATCGTGGTGCTGCGACTTTCTGATTTCTTGCCTCATTGGTACTATGTTGGACGTTCTTGTTGTTCAGCTGAGCAGGCTCATTTGACGTTTCATACGTTGCGCTAAGCGCGATAGGCAGGCAAGGGTGCGCGGTCTTGGAGCGCAATCATTCGACGCAGCATCGCTTCGGTTAGTGCGTGCTGGGTATCTTTGCTTGAACTATTGCCATACAAGTTCGAGATCTCTTCCGGGTCGTGTTTAAGATCATACAATTCGTTCCACTTCTCGCCTTCGCGAAGTGACATTCGATACCTGTCGGTTACCACCGTTCGCACCCGCTGTGGGCGTTCAAAACCTGTCATAGTGCGCTGGCTGTCTTCTTCGACGATGATTGCCTCAGGTGGTTCGGTCGTGAGCAAATCGCGGCCCTGTATTCCATTGAAAGGGGTTATCCCGGCCCTGGCGAGGACGGTGGCAGCAATATCGATAGAAGAGCCCAGGCCCTTTTCTACCTTCCCGTCAGCCGAAGCTGCAGGATCTTTCCAAATGAACGGCACCCGGATGATCCCCTGATAGTGTAGCAACAGCTTCAACATCAGGCCGTGATCACCCATGTAGTCCCCGTGGTCCGACGTAAAAACTACCACCGTGTTGTCCGCCAATCCTAAGGCCTCCAGACGTGCCAGGACACGGCCTATGGCGTCGTCAATCATGGTGATCATGCCATAGGTCAATGCGATGATGGCTCGGGCTTCATCCTCAGTCACGACAAATGGATTCTGGTTGTCTCTCGGATCAGTGCCCTTCTCCATCGCTTCGCGCATGGCTCTAATGGGAGGCAGGTCGCCCTTGCCAAAGGATGCAGGCAAAGAAATATCTGCCGGATCGTACATGTCCCAGTAATGCCCTGGCGGCGTGAAGGGGTGATGTGGGTCAGGAAAAGACATTTGCAGAAAGAACGGAGCGTCCTGTTCTGCCTGGTGAGTCAACCAGGATTCCGAGCGGTCGGCAATCCAAGACGTGGAATAAAGCTCTTCGGGAACCGCCGTTCTCCAGGCCTGTGGTGCATTGATCCGGTTGTCGGGAAGCCCATTTTCAGGGCCGGTTAATCCATCGAAGTCTGGGTGCTGTTCGCGGGCCCAAAGAAGATAGTCGCCAGAGGCTTGATCCCCGTGATCGGCGCACACTTCAACATGATCGAACCCGTAGAAATCACCCTTTAATCGCTCGGCCAAGGGTGTATCCCACTTGGGTGCAACTTCCAGATCATAATCGGGTGAATGGCGGTTGTTCTTATACGCGTCACGCAGGTGCTGGGATGGTGCGGACGCTCCCTCTTTGGTTTCAAACTTCTTGGTTGCGGGCAGACCAGTAAAGCTCTGCAAGTGAGATTTTCCAATCAGTCCAGTGTTGTATCCGGCGTCGCGAAGCAACTCGACAAAGGTGGTGTGATCTTTTGACAGCGGGATGCCGTTATGACGTGCCCCGTGCACCGAGCACATCCGCCCGGTCATGATCGAGGCACGATTGGGCATGCAAATCGGGTTGGCAACATAGAACCTGTCCCACCGAGTGCCCCCTTCAGCGATCCTGTCGATGTTCGGAGTTCTTACAAGTCTGTTGCCATAACAGCCAAGGTGATCGGCCCGGTGCTGATCGGTGATGACAAACAGGAAGTTGGGACGTCTTGTCATTGGGTCGCCTCGGTTTTCATTGCCGCAGATCGGCCCGCACGCACATCAAATGCTACGAGTGCGAGGCCGAGTGCAACGGCGGGCAAATGGAACATAGGATCGGTTACAAGACAGGCGAACGCAGTTACAAAGCGGATCACGATTTCCGGTACAGACAGTTTGCGCCTATCAAATCCGGACAAAGCTGAAGAAAACAGCCAGATGCAAAAGCAAGTGCGGGCGACGATCCACAAGAATGGCAGCAAGCTGAATTCCTCAACAATCAGGATCGTTGGATAGAATGCAAAGACGAACGGGATGATGAATTTGGCCATACCCAACCGGAACGACATAAATGCGGTCATCAGCGGATTCGCCCGGGCGATTGGTGCCGCTGCATAGGCCGCAATGGCGACAGGTGGTGTAAGCGAGGATGCAACACCATAGTAGAAAACAAACATATGTGCGGTTAGCATCGACACACCCAATGCCTGGATCGCCGGACCCATCACGAGAATGATGATGAGGTAAGCGGGCAGAGTAGGCATTCCCATGCCAAGGATCAGTGCCCCGGCCATAGCAACAAGCAGGGCAGAGAATAGGCTTTCACCCCGGATCGATGCGATTATGTTGGCCAGTTTCAGGCCAAGCCCCGTAGAATCCAGTGACCCGACAAGAATTCCGATGGCAGCAATGGCAATCAACAGGGTTGCTCCGGCTTCCGCCCCCTTGAGAAAAGACCGCCAAATCCGTGCAGGATCTCCTCTGACTTCAGGGTTGATGACCGAAAGCCCCAACAAAACGACGACGGCATAGAACCCGGCAGCGGAGGTGGAGAGCCCGAACAGCAGCGACCCGATCACGACAAGAATGGGTCCGGCAAACAGCACTGAATTGATCATGTCCGTTCGGGTAATATGGTCATCTACTGTCATCTCTTGAACGTCGATGCCTTGCCTGCGCGCCTCGACCGTCACGGCTGAAAACAAACTGAAATAGTAAAACAGCGCGGGGAACAGAGCGGCGATGATGATGTTGAGGTAGCCAACCCCGGTCAGATCAGCCATCACAAGCGCCGCTGCTCCCATGATTGGTGGCATGATTTGCCCGCCCGAGGATGCCGTCGCTTCGATTCCTGCCGCGAATGTTGGTGAAAATCCTCGCTTCTTGATCATAGGGATGGTGAATGTACCGGTTCCAACGATGTTCGCGACGGTCGAACCCGACATGGTGCCAAACAATGACGAGGCCAGAATAGCGGCGTGAGCCGGACCACCTCGCGTGCGGCGCGTGGCCAGAAAAGCGAATTTCAACAGCGTATCGCCCGCTCCTGTGCCTTCGAGCAATACACCGAAGATGATAAATATAAAGACGGTGCTGAGCACGATATTGGTGATAGAGCCGAAAACACCCTTGTTGGTGTTGTACCAGAGCGCTTCGGCGACTTCTTTCAGTGAGAAGCCGGAATGCGCCATAATGCCAGGCAGATCTTGCCCAAATAATAGATACAGGACGCCAAAAGTGCCGACCGCAAAAAGGCCCCATCCCCACAGGCGACGACAGAGCTCGAGAAAGACAACCAAACCTGCGAGCGCAGGCAGCGCATCCCTGGTAGTCACATCGTATAATGCCGTCTCCATTTCGGTCTGAACGAAGAGGAACGACCAGATCGACCAGAGCCCGGCGACGACCAAAGCAGCATCAATGGCAAGATACAGCGGCGTCGATTTGCCCTGATCGGTCCGACGCTTCTGCGACACAGCCACGGCGATGATAAGCGCCAGGGCAAATCCGATGGCCCGGTGCAGTTTCGGGTCAATCAACCCAACGCCCGAAGAATAAAGTGTAATGATTCCAAGTACGAAACTAGCAGCCACAGAAGCGACAGAGAACAGCCGCACCGCGACACGAACGAGAGGGGTCGCATCAGACATCAGACTACCTTTCAATAAGGGCGTTTGTCGGCCGGGCTGAAAACCCGGCCCGGCGGCGCATCAGGAATCTGGGCGAAGCTCGTCGGGGACTGAGAACCCAGCTTCCTCGTAATAACGCAAAGCGCCTGGGTGTAGCGGAACATTGACCGAGGTAAAGGCGCTGTCTTTTGTCACGTCTTTCAGGAAGAACGCCGTCGCATGAACCTCATCAAGGTTCTCCCAAAATGCTTTGGTCGCATCGTACACGACGTCATCAGAAACACCGGCGTGGGTGCCAACGAATTGTGTGAAGCCAAGTGCGGTGATCTCTCCATTAGTCAGTTGGCCTTTATAGACGTCACCATCAAACTGCATCATGCCGCGCCCGGGCCGACCAAACAGCGCCATCATCTCTTCACTGTTAATTTTGTCTTCGGGGATGGAAAGAATGCGGAACTCACCTGACAGGCCAAACCGTTCGATGTTTGCCGAGCCGATTTCCGCCGGTCGCACCATCATGTCGATCTTGCCATCAGCGAGGGCTGCGTATCCTTCGCCCCAGCTCAGGCGAACCGCAGTATAGTCTTCACCCGGCACATACCCCGTGATGATCTTGATCAACGCTTCCGACGTAGCCGAAGCCGAACCGGCAGGCGGTCCAGTGAAGACCGTCTTACCCTTGATGTCGTCCCATGTCTCGATGCCCGAGCCGGCAAGTGTGACAGGATGGTACGCCCCGGCCTTAAAGCCAAGAATGGCACGGATGTTACCGGCGAATTCCGGTGCACCGTCAACCTTCTCGTACATCCTTTTTTGCCCCGCCATAAGATTGACTAGAGACGGAACGGTCGAGAAAAAGTCGATATCACCCTTGCCCCCTTTGAGCATCGACTTTGTAAGCGTTTGCCCTGCATTCACCTGAATCTCGACACCTGCTTTTCCGGCCTGGTTTGAAAAGGCGACAAACATAGTGTGCACCGGGTCGCCAACCCCAGCGGTCTCACCTTTGAAGATCTCTGACGAGGCCATTCCAGGCAGCGCCAATAAGACTGTGGCAACCAGAAAGGTCCGGCTAGCTAATTTGAAATGAAACATGGTGTCCTCCCATAGACTTTCCCTGAGACTACCTGTTTTCAATTATATGGAATAATCAAACATACAGTGCTATACATACCAATTAGGTATGAAAATAGATCCCAAGCACCTAGCTCAGTTGTCCGTTATTGTCGAAGCTGGCTCTTTTCAGTCCGCTGCCAATCGGCTTGGTACGACGCAACCAGCGCTCAGCCGGAACATGAAAGCCCTGGAAGCCCGCCTGGGTACATCCCTGTTTCAAAGGGAGGGGCGCCGATCAATTCCTAACAATTTAGCCCTCCGGCTGGCTCGAAACGGGCTGGCGATCCGTTTGGCCGAAGAGCAGGCAGGCATCGTCGCGGATCAAGCTGCAAAAGGCTCCGTTGGCGAGTTGCGTATCGGCGCACCACCGATTGTGTCGGGAAGGTTTCTCAGTAGCGTTTTGACTAAGTTCATTCGAGCCAACCCTAATTGTAGCGTCGAGATACGTACCGGATTGGTCCATGAGCTTCGGACAATGTTGAAGCGCGGCCAGGTTGATCTCGTCTTCGGTCCAGAGAACCTGGCGGAGCCAGTCGACGGATTGGAATTTGAAAACCTGATAGACGACGGTGTCAGAGTGATGTGCCGGGCGGATCATCCCCTAACGTACCTCAAGCACATCATGTCATCGGATCTCGAAGCCCAGATTTGGCTAGCGCATTCCCGAGGTAGCCTGCTGAGGCAACAGACAGAAGCAGCTATGATCGCCTCTGGTGTTCGGTCCATGCAGATTGGCTGTGAAACTGATTCAATCCGCTCGGTGCTCGAGATTGTCGCCGAGACTGATTTGATCACCACGATGCCAATGGCGACGACGACACCTTATCTTGAAGATCGCCTGGTGTTTCTTCCCTTTGATCACCCTCAGTTTCATAGACCTCTAGGGGCGATCCGAAGGACAAACTCTTCATCAAGTCGTTTGGAAACTCGTTTTCTCCAACTGCTGAGTCAGAGAGTTCATACCAAAGGCTAAGCATAATCTTTGATAGGACCTTTTGAGACGTCTCTAAACTCGACCAAGCATCATGGCCAGTTTTCTGTTTCACATCGTATCGGCTTTGTTGCACAAATCGGGTGAGGGACGGACGTCCCCTTGGGGCAATCTCGCCTCACTTATGATCTGTGCAACACGGTCCATCCCGAAGTCATAGCGGCTGTCTCCAAGCCTGTTTTCAAAACACCGACCACCCGGTTGCTTGGCTCAGCAAGGCAGCGGCGCGCGTACCAGCTTTGGAGTTGCCATAGTCGTTCAAGCCCGGTGACCAAATTGCTATCGAAGCTACTTTGGGCGCTATGATCAGAATCCCGCCGCCGACTCCGCTTTTACCAGGTAGGCCGACCTGAAAGGCAAAGTCTCCTGACCCGTCGTAATGACCACAAGTCATCATCAACGCATTTACGCGGCGCACGTTTAGTGTCGAAACCACACTGGGTGCCCCTTCAAACCCAGCAAGGCAGCGCCCAGCCCGAGCCAGTTGGCTTGTCGTCATTTCGATCGCGCACTGATGAAAATAGGTTCCGAGCGTCATTTCTGGTGGGTTAATCAGGTTGCCAAAGGAGGCCAAGTAGTGCGCCAATGCCTTGTTTCTGGATCCAGTGCGCTCTTCCGATTTGGCGACTTTTGCGTTCATGTGAATGTCATCATCTTCGGCAGCCGCTCGAACAAGACTTAAAACTTCCGCCAAAGCGAGCTTTGGTTCTCGACCCGACAATAGTGCATCGGTCGTGACGAGGGCACCGGCATTCACAAACGGATTTCTCGGTCTGCCTCGCTCGCTTTCCAGCAAGACGACTGAGTCAAAAGACGTACCCGACGGTTCCCTACCAACGCGCGACCAAAGCTGGCCACCAATCCGACCCAGCGTCGCCATCAGAGCAAATACTTTCGAAACGCTTTGAATGGAAAAGCGCCTTTCTGCAAGACCCGCCGAAATCATTCTTCCGTCTTCGGTGCACACGCATATAGCGAACTGAGAAGGGTCTACTTCAGCCAGTTCTCGGATGTACTGAGCCGGCTGACCCCAATCGGCTTCTCGGTATATTCTGTCAGTGATGTCTTCCAACAGCGGGCGCAGATCAGACATCAACCGGTAATCCTTTGGGCATTCATGAACTCACCTCAATTGAATTGACGACGATTTTTCTTAACCGGCCGACAAGCCTGGTTTCGTCGTCATTAGGGGCTTTGTTGGGCTTTGTTGATGGCATGGGTGTCCCCTTCCGACGGCATCGCAATGGGCCAACGTGACGGTTGTTGAAGGCATTACAGAAGGAGAGCGCATCCATGCCATCAACAAAGCCGCACGACGTCAAAAAACGTTTCCTTCGGTGCTAGCACTGCTCAAGGCTTCTTGTTCGGTCGGTGAAACGCGAAAATGTTTCCGCAGCGTCTTTTAGGATATCGATAAAAGCCTCAACCAGTTGTGAGGAAGGTAACCCCTCAGGCCGGGCGATCGTGTATGAGTACACAATACTGGGTTCGAAGCGTCGAGTGACTACGCCGTTTGCACGCCAGGGACCGGCGCCAAATGGTTCGATTATTCCGATTGCCAGGTTTTCCGAGATCATTGAATAGCCTGTATGAGAGCTCTGGATGCCGATATCGGAATTGTATTGAACCCCAGCATCGTCGAGCACGATGTGCGTATCGTCCCAATTGACCTGCTGTTCCGGCAAAATCCGCAGTACGTTTTCGCCTTCCAAATCCTCGGGCCTGATCACCTCACGCGTCGCCAGTGGATTTGTTTCGTGCATCGCGCAGACGTGGGCGGCCTTGATCAACGTCTCTTTTTGCATGCCCGGCAAGTCCGGGAAACCATGCGCAATCCCAAGAGTGGCCTGATGTGTTTGGAGCTTGAGTGCGATCTGCGTGAATGACCCGGTCTCGATTTGGAAGGCCACAGAGGGGTGAGATTCGCGAAATTCTTTGACTGCCATGGGAATGACACTGGTTGATAAGGCGGGCGTTGCGCAAATTTTGAGGTCGCTCGGTCGCTCCTCTCGAATTCGCTTCGCCGCGCCATCGAGCTCTTCGATGCCAATGTAAAACCTTTCAACCCCATTGTAGAAACGCAGAGCTTCTGGCGTTGGATGCAAGCGCCCCTTGGTACGCTCGAACAATTTGAAATCTAGGTAAATTTCAAGATCGGCAATCAATCGGCTGACTGCCGGTTGGGTCACAGACATCAAATTCGCAGCCTGGGCCGTGGTCCCTGATTGCATGACGCAGCGGAAGGCTTCGACTTGGCGGTGTTTCACTGCAAAAATCCAAGATATAATATTTACGTATAGACTAATGTATTAATATGACTTGAGATTATCAACCTCGTTCGTCCATGGTTTCTGAAATAGCAAACCAAGGGAATACGAATGGCGCATCAGCCGAAAATACTGGTCGCGGGATATGGTCCCTGGGCAAAGGCGGAAATCAACCCGGCGGCGCAGGCCGTGGAGGAACTGCACAAGCGCGATTGGCATGACTGCGATCTGAGCCTGCATGTCATTCCTGTGTGCAGTACGCGCCTGGCGGACAATGTGAATGCGCTGCTCGATGAACACCGCCCGGACGCTTGGCTTGGGCTCGGTGTTTCGGACGCAGGGATCATCGAGGCTGAAATGGTAGGCATCAATTGGCGACACTTTTCTGTGCCGGATGTGGCGGGTGAAAGCTATGAAAGAACCCCGATTTTGACCGCTGGACCTGACGCCTACAACGCGACGCTTCCCAACAAAGAGATGGTTGGTTCGATCAACAAAGCGGGCATCCCTGCCGCGCTGTCCTTTCACGCAGGCACCCACCTTTGCAATCAGATGCTCTACACCACCGCGCATTTGGTCCGCCAACGCGGCATGTCTACCTTGCACGGTTTCATTCATGTGCCCCAGACCCCCGCAAACATCGCCATGACAAAGCGCCCTGAGGCGAAAGTACCCTCCATGAGTTTGGCGATGATCACCGAGGCCATCGCGATCTGCATCGACACGCTCACCCATCAGCTCACAACCCAGCAAACGCTCTCAGCATAAGGATCACCGCCATGCCAGATAGCTTTACAAACGCTGCACCCCTGCTTTCCGTTCGCGAATTGACGGTCGAATTCGGTTATGGAGATTTTGCGGTTCGGGCTGTCGATGGCGTGTCCTTCGATCTTGAGCACAACAAGACCTTGGCCATCGTCGGTGAATCCGGTTCTGGCAAATCGATCTCTTCGCTCGCGATACTGGGATTGCTGCGCCATATTGGTGGCCGTGTTCCGAAAGGCAGTTTGTTTTTCGAAAGTAAGGTTCTGGGGCGGCGTGTGGACCTCGCCCAGCTCTCCGAGCGCGAGCTTCGCAAGATCCGCGGTAATGAAATCGCGATGATCTTCCAGGAACCGATGACGTCATTGAACCCGGTGTTCACGATCGGGGGGCAGATGGGCGAGACGCTGGCATTCCACCAAGGTCTGGGCAAACGCGACGCTCGCGCCAAGGCACTGGAGTTTCTGGACCTTGTACGCCTGCCCAATGCCGCACGCTTGCTGGACAGCTACCCGCACCAATTGTCCGGCGGGATGCGCCAGCGCGTAATGATCGCCATGGCATTGTGTTGTCAGCCAAAAATCCTGATTGCGGATGAGCCGACAACGGCACTCGATGTGACCATTCAGGCACAAATTCTGCATATCGTTCGTGAACTGCAGGCCGAGATGGGAACTTCCGTAATTTTCATCAGCCACGACATGGGGGTCGTCTCTGAGATGGCTGACAATGTTCTGGTGATGAAGGCCAGCAAGTTCGTCGAAACCGGACCGGTGGAAACCGTCTTGGGCACCCCCAAAGAAGCCTACACACAGGCGCTGTTGGCGGCAGTCCCGCGCATTGGCAGCATGACCGGCACCACACAACCGAAACTCTTCGATATTCCCGGTCAGACACAGATCCACGACACGGCCCCGGCCAAGGCCATCGACCACAGACAGCCATTGCTTGAAATTGAAGACCTGACAACGCGCTATGACATCCGCGGCGGACTCCTGAACCGCGTGACGTACCGCGTGCACGCGGCGGAGAAAATTTCATTCAAAATTTATCCCGGAGAAACGCTTGCCCTAGTTGGTGAATCCGGCAGCGGCAAATCCACGGTCGGGAAAACCATTCAACAACTGGTGGAGCCTGTCTCAGGCGTGATGCGCTATCACGGTCAGGACATCTTTACTCTGCCTGCGGAACAGCGAAAAACGTTCCGCAAGCAAAGCCAGTATGTCTTCCAGGACCCCTATGGCTCGCTGAACCCGCGCAAGACCGTAGGCGAAAGCCTGATTGAACCTGCAAAAGTCCACGGGTTGGTGTCTTCCAAAGAGGAAGCCGAGGCGAAAACTGCTGATCTGCTGACCAAGGTCGATCTGCCTGCAGCGCATGCCACCCGATACCCGCATCAGTTCTCGGGTGGTCAGCGACAGCGTCTCTGTATTGCCCGCGCTCTGGCCTGCGACCCGAGCCTGATCATCGCTGACGAGGCGGTCTCGGCGCTTGATGTATCCGTCCAAGCGCAGGTGGTGAATCTCTTGATGCAGCTTCAGGCTGAGCAAGGTTTATCCTACCTCTTCATCACCCATGACATGGCCGTGGTTGAGCGGATCAGCCACCGGGTGGCGGTGATGTATCTGGGTCAGATTGTAGAGATCGGCAGCCGTCAGCAGATCTTTGAAAACCCGCAGCATCCCTATACGAAAAGACTTTTGTCAGCTGTTCCGGTTCTAAATCCGGGCCACCGCCCCACCCGACCACCGTTGGAAGGGGAAATCCCAAGCGCAATGTGTCCCGTTGGAGAAGGACCAGCGCTTGTCGACCTTCAGCCCGTCGAAGACGGCCATTTCTATGCCGCACAGTCCGCCGAGGAAATGGGGGCATCGCTGCGCTAGCCCGCCACCCAATCAGCGCTACAACGAGGGCGAATGCCCTTCTTACACACCACCGACAGGAGGACTTATGCGAATATTATTTCGATATCTCACAGCCAAGAACGTGGTCCGCTCGACCCTTTTGGCGTCATGCCTCACTTTCGCAACGCCCATGATGGCGTTTGCCGAAACCACACTAAATGTCGCGCAGGGGCGCGATCCACAAAACCTCGATCCAATCGATACTTTCCGCCTGGCCTGGGGCTCGATCGCCAGCAACGTCTTTGACGGTCTGGTCTTCCGCGGCGAAGACCTGCAGCTGAAACCCGGTCTCGCCACCAATTGGGAATTCCTCGATAACGAAACCCGTATTCGATTCACGCTGCGCGAAGGCGTCGAATTCCACAACGGTGAGCCTTTCAATGCAGAAGCAGTCAAATACACCTTTGACCGTTTGCTCGGCGAAGAAGGTGCAAAAGGCCCGCAGCGCGGCAATTACACTTCGATCCGCGAAGTTGTGGTTGTCGATGAGCTCACCGTAGATTTCTTGATGGAACGCCCCGATCCAGTCCTGATCACCAAGCTGTCCGGCTATGGGGCGATGATTGTTCCGCCGAAGTACATCGAAGAAGTCGGGGAAGAAGCATTTGACATGAAACCGGTCGGCACCGGTCCGTTCAAGATCGTGGAATACACTCCAACCGTTGGCGTGAAACTTGAGCGGTTCGACAACTATTGGAACGGTAACGCCAATGTCGACAACGTAAACATCCGATTCATTCCGGAAGACGCGACGCGCATGGCAGAGCTTCTGTCCGGCGGTATCGACATCTCGCTGAACATTCCGACGCCTTCGGTTGAAACCATCAAGCAAAGCGATGTCGTGGATCTTGTAGACGTCGATGGTCCGTCCGTTGTCATCACGCGTTTCAATACGGAAAACGGTATCACCGTTGACCCGCGTGTGCGCAAAGCGATCTCAATGGCAGTTGATCGTGACACCATCATTGAGGCGCTGCTCGGCGGACTCGCAAGCCCGATTTCCAGTGCTCAGGGCGAGAGATCCTTTGGAAATGATACGTCACTGCAGCCCTATCCTTACGACCCGGAAGGCGCAAAAACCCTTTTGCAAGAGGCAGGCGTTGCGCCGGGTTCCGAAATCGCGCTCGATATTCCAAGCAACAATGACACGTTCCGCGAAATCGCGCAGGTCATGGCAGCTTATCTTGACCAGGTTGGTCTGAAGTTAAAGGTTCGCACCCACGAGACCAGCGTCTTCTTCAACGAGATCGTGACCAACGGTAAATCCGGCGAAATGTTCTACTTTGGCTGGGGTGGCTGGACCTTTGACTTCGATAACACGGCCTATCTTCTGTACCATACAGGTGAGCGCAATAATCCCTACATCGATGATGCAAAGCTAAATGCGCTGCTCGAAGAAGAAAGGGCGACCTACAACACCCAAGTGCGCCGCGACGCGTTGCAGAAGGTGGCCGCTTATGCCCACGAGCACGCGCTCGATCTGCCACTCTACAACCTATCAACGCTTTATGGTGTGAACAAGCGAGTCGAAGGCTTTGTTCCGGCGCCAGATGACCGCGTCCGCTACATGGACATCACCCTGAAATAAACCTGTTCCGGCTCCCAATCCCGCGGGGTTGGGAGCTGGTTGCCATCAGCATTGGCCGCTGGGAGGAGAACTCATGCCAGTCTTCCGCTTTATACTGCAACGTGTCTTTCAAGCGATACTTGTGACACTTGCTGTGACCCTATTCGTTGCTTTTGCCATCCGCCTGACCGGTGATCCAGCGATCATGATGACCGCTGAATCAAGCAATGTTACTGAAGAAGACCTTTCCCGCATCCGCGAGGCCCTGGGTCTGAACCGTCCGTTCTTCGTTCAGTACTTCGACTTCATCAAAAGCCTTCTGACCGGCGATCTCGGAGATTCGTTTTTTCGGGGCTCGATCCGCGATCTGATCGGAATAGCGCTGCCCGCAACCTTGCTGCTGGCGGTCGCTTCACTTGGGGTTTCAATCCTCATTTCGATCCCTTTGGGCATTCACTCGGCGCTCCACAAAGGCGGTCTGTCTGATCAGATCATCCGGGTGTTGTCGCTGGTGGGACTTTCTTTCCCGAACTTCTGGCTCGGGATCATGTTCGTTCTTCTTTTTTCGATCACCTTCCCGCTCCTGCCGGCTTCGGGCTTTGAAAGTTGGTCCGCTCTGATCCTGCCGGCCATGACAATTGGCATCATCCTGACGGCGACGAATGTTCGTCTGGTCCGAACACAGATGTTGGAGACGTTGTCGGCCCAATATGTGATGGTGGCACGCGCCAAGGGCATGACAGAGGGAGTGGTCATTTACAAGCACGCCCTGCGCAATGCGGCAATTGCCATTGTAACCTTCCTTGGACTGCAATTTGGCAATCTCATCGGTGGGCTTGTGGTGGTCGAGCTGGTCTTCAACTGGCCTGGCATGGGCACGCTGTCCATCGAGGCTATCGCACAACGCGACTACCCACTCCTGCAGGCAACCGTTTCCATTCTGGCGATCATGATTGTCGCCGTAAACCTCGCTGTTGATTTGGTCTATGGCCTGATCGACCCGCGCATCAGGGTGGCTTAAATGACTGACCAAACACAACAAAAATCTGTGCGCGCCATTCCTAAGTTCCTGATGAGCCGCTATTTCAAGTTCGAATTTATCGCGGGTGCGCTGCTGACGGGTATTTTAACACTGCTGGTTCTGTCTTCCGGGGTCATCTATCCCGACGGGGGGGCCAAAGTTGACCTTCTGGCACGTTTGACGCCGCCTTTCCTATCGTCTGAACACCCATTGGGCACAGATCCGTTGGGCCGGGATATTCTGGAACGAATTATCCACGGGGGGCGTGTTTCACTGTTGGTCGGTGTGCTCTCCGCCATCGGCTCGGTAGTGCTTGGAACAGTGATAGGGCTCTTTGCCGGGTACTATCGCGGTTTCCTGGATACCTTTGTCATGCGGTTCGCTGATGTTCAGTTGGCCCTACCGTTCATTCTGATGGCTATCACCGTCATTGCCATCGTTGGCCCTGGGATCGACCGGATCATCATCCTGATGATCGTATCGCAATGGGTACAATATGCGCGTCTGGTGCGCAGCTCGGTTCTGAGCCTGCGAGAGCGTGAATTTGTCCAAGCCGCACGCAGCTACGGCCTGCCGGATGTGAAAATCATTTTTTCGCACATTCTGCCGAATGCCATGGGTCCGCTGATCATTCTTCTGACACTGAATGTGGCCAACAATATCCTTCTTGAAAGCAGCCTGACCTTCCTTGGCCTCGGCGCCGACCCACAGACGCCAAGCTGGGGTGGCATGCTTTCAGAGGGGCGCAGCTACATCCAGACCGCTTGGTGGGTGACCGTATTCCCAGGTGTTGCCATCATGCTGACGGTGCTCGGCCTGAACTTGCTCGGTGACTGGCTGAGAGATGAGCTGGATCCATTGGGGCAAACCCGCTGATCGTTGTAATCACGAAGGTAAGAGCGGCCCGAAATTGCGGGCCGTTCCTTTTCCTCGAAAGGCTATGAAGGTGTGGACGCCTCCATTCAGTTTGTTTGCATTTGGGGATGTCCGGTGCTCGACATCAAAGGTGCAGACTACCCAAACTCTGTGATCCTGTTCGCGGTCTATTTCTACGTTCGGTACGGCGTCTCTTACCGTGACCTGGAAGAGATCATGTAGGAACGTGGTGTGTCGGTTGATCATGCGACGCTTAACCGCTGGGTCGTGAAGTATTCACCTTTGGCCGCTCGCGCGGCTCAGAAAAGGAAGACCATCAAGGTCGTAATTATGCTGGTTGCAGTTTCTGCAATGCCTCCAGTTCCTCGTCGATTGCTTCTGCCTTCTTGCGCATCCGGTCCGACGCCTTCATGAGTGTAAGGCATTTCATCATCTGCTTGAAATGTCGGTCCCTGAGCTTCTTCAACTCCTTCGACGATGCTGTGGGTATCGCGCGGTTGTGCATTTCCTGAAGGTTCAAAACAATCTCCGCGTTTGACCACCACAGCTTGTGGGCTTTTTCCGCCTCGACTTCGAGTCGCAAATATCTGAGACGGATTTCCTTGAACTCCGGCGCATCGCGATCGGCACATTCTCTCATCTTCTTCAGCGTTTTCTTTTGCCGAAGATCACGGATGAGCTGGCGACCCCGGATATCATTCTGATGGAAAGAATCAAGCGGCTTGATCTTGGCAGAGGCTGACTTGGTCGCCTCAACCTTCTTTGCCATTTCCTCGACCGCAGTGCAGGCATCAAGAAATTTCAGAAGCGCTTGCGCCGCCTTTCGATAGAGCGGTTTGGCACGTTTCAGGATGCGCCCCGCCGAGGCGGGCTTGTCACGCCGCGCCCGCATGAAGTCCTTTTCCATACGTTCGAGGTTTTGCAGGATATCGGCTGTGTTGCATGGATCATGACTTAGGCGAGTTTACCCCTTACTCCATCACTTCAGATGACGCGCTCATACATCGCACGACCGAGACCTGTCATGCGGTTGAGCGCCTTTGCTGCTACTTTCGCTTCGGCGATTTGACGGCCAAAATCACGCGCTTGCAGGCCATCACCTATAACCTGTTTCCATCTGCCGATTTGAGCTTCAACCTGTGATCGCTGGTTGTACCCCGTCTCGGCTTGCCAGTTCATTCTGCCATGTTTAGCGATGGCAGCGACGTGTCGATTGCGTTGTGCATTCTCGCCGCGCACTGCGTTCTTTGGTGGAGGGATAATGATCTCTATTCCAGACCCGAACCTGCTTTCCAGGCAGTCGACCACCCCTTGGCCGTCATACGCACCATCCGCAAGAAACCGGCTCACATCGGCATCAATGTCAGTGAGCAATTCTGGCAGCGCTGTTTCGTCGCCTACATGTTCCGTGGTCAGCTTCGAGGCAACAATATCACCAGTTTCCCGGTCGAGCCCGATATGGAGTTTGCGCCATGTTTTGCGGGCCTTCCTGGCGCCGTACTTTTCTTCATGCCAGTTGTCGCCGCCATGCACTTTCAGACCCGTGCTATCCACAATGAGGGTGATTGGTTTACTTGCAGCTCGCCGGTTTTGGGCAATCTTTAATCCCTTGCCACGTCGCGACAAGGTCGAGAAATCCGGCACAACGATGTCCACACCCATCAACCTGGCAACCGACCGCACAAAACCCTGAGTTTGTCGGAGTGGAAGTCGAAAGACGACCCTAAGGGTCAGACAGATCTCGATCGCCAGATCGGAGTAGCGGGACTGACCGCCGCGTGTCTTGCGGCGTGGCGATGCCCACTTCTCCACTACATCTTCAGAAAACCAGATATTCACGTCACCCCGACGCCGGAGGCTTTCGTTGTAACCCGGGCAGTTCGTGACCCGGAACTTTGCTTTAGGAAACTTGCCGCGACGGTCATCATTGAATTTATGGGGCATCTACTGTCGCTCGCGTCTGAGTGAACGTTGGCGATACTGCGGCTCGGCTGTCTATGCAACAAGGTCGATTGTCATGTGAAAATTAAAGAGTTGCTGCAGTGCAGCAACATTTTCTTGCAATGCTGTGCTGCAGCATCCATATACACCTCAAGCCGAAGGAAACGGGGTGGGCCCGGACCCGGCATTTAGGATTAAGACAATGGCAAATTCGCAAGACTTCACCACCATCTTCAAAGACGCGCTGGGTGCTTTCCCGGTTGACACCACTGCCTACCAGGACGCTTTCAAAACCACCACCAACCTGAGCGAAAAGCTCTCGGGTGTTGCTCTGGAAGCGGCTGAAAAGTCGGCTGAGATCTCCAGCAAGTGGACCAAGGACACCCTGGCCAAGATGGGCGACTATTCCAAAGCCAAGGCAGAGCCGGCAGACTACGCCAAAGCCGCAACCGACTTCGCCTCTTCCTCGGCCGAAGTTGCTGCTGAAAACCTGGCTGCCTACGCTGAAGTTGCAAAGAAAGTACAGATGGACACCGTCGAGCTGCTGATGGCTGCCGGCAAAGACATCACCGAAGATGCAACCGCCGCAGTTAAGAAAGCGACCAACGACGTGACCACTGCTGCCAAGAAAGCAGGCGCGAAGTAATCGCTGAAGACAAATTGCGCCCTTTCCTCCCAGTTAGGTGCAATTTTTTGGGCAGGTCGTAAGACCTGCCCTTTTTTTGTGTCTAGACCATGTGCAAACTGAAAGGGAAACGAAAATGCAGCCAGACCGCATGTGCGATCACATCTGGCGGGAAGCGGTGGCGGTGATAAATGGAAGAGCTGTTGGTGTTGGTCATGCAGCCCAATCGCACTTCAACGAGAACTGTGCATTAAGTTTGCGGTGCCTGCGCACATGATCCGCAAGGGCCAATTCACGCCTGAACTCTGTCCGTTTCGGCAGTTCGCTTAGTTCGCGGCCTAAAGCGTTTCGGGATTAACCTGAGGTATACCCAGCAGACCGTCGTTTTGTTTTTCATCTGAAAACGTCAAAACAGGCCCGCCTGACGGCGGGCCTGTTTTTCGGCCGTGCGATGTATTGGGAGGGACATCGATTGGCCGAAGCGCTCTTTTTGATGCTAGCCAAAATGCTCTTTGAAGCGATCAACGCAGCGGCGGAAACCGTCTTCGAAGTTTCCGTTACCGGGGTGGTAGACGCTTTCGAATGATACGACACCATCATAAGCGTCGGCTTTCAGAGCATCCGCCATCGGCTGAAACTGATCGGCCAGTTGACCCTCGCCCATCTGTTTGACCGACAGTGTTGCGCGGGGTGTGTCGGCTTGAACGTCCTTGATATGGATATGCCCGAGATAACCGTCTTTTACTTCGTCGTATCCGGCAGGGAATGCCCGCTCATGGCACCAGCAGTTGTTGGCAGGATCCCAGAGGACTTTCAACGTGCCCTTGGCATTCAGATCATCAATCAGTTTGCGGGCGGTGTAGTTCGAATTCACCATGGTGCCGTTGCCTGTTTCGACGACCAAAGTCACTCCGCCATCCTTGGCGACGTCGATCGCGGGCTCGATCAGGGGCAACATGGCGTCCCATGCGCCTTTGGCGACATTCCATTTCTCGGCACCTCCGAACCCCCAAAGAATTTGCTCCTTTTTCGGGGTCATAATGCGCACCAACGGGCTGCCAACCACATGCGCCATATCGATCACGCGCTTCAAAGCATCCATATGCTTGCTGTGCAATTCATCCCCCGGCTTATTCGCCGCGGTCATCCCCGCAAAGATGTGGCGCGACAGGCAAGAAACAGGCTTGCCCCGATCCCGGAGCAGCGTGTCAATTTCCCTGACCTCGTCAGCCGTGTGATCACCAACTTCCGTATCGCCCACGAATTGCAGTTCGGCATATTCGAGGTCAAACTCATCCATCACATCGACCGCGTGTTTCAGATCGCGGCTGATACCGTCACAGATAACGCCAAGTTTCATGTTCTTGTCCTTTCTCAGCGATGCAGCTCAGCGCCGACAATGTCTTCGATCACACGGGTGCAGGCCCAATTGTCGCCTTCGGGGAACTTGGCTTTGCCAGCATGGAAAATCTGCATGGCCGAGGATGCGGTATGCATCGGAACGCCCAGTTCTTCGGCCAGATCCAGCGAGATGGTCAGGTCTTTGTGCATGGTGCCGATGCCTGATCCGGTATCTGCAAACTTACGGTCGATGATGTTTTCGAGCGCCGTGTTTGTGCACCCACAGCCGGCCCCGGATGTCGAGAAAACCTCGAACAGGTTCTTGCCTTTCACGCCTGCCTTGGCTGCCAGAACTGACGCCTCAAATGTTGCCGAAAATATTGAACCAATCAGAGTCTGCAGGCACGCCTTTACGGTCTGACCTTGCCCGGGCGCGTCACCTACACGGTGAATGGTGGCCGAGACCGCCTCCATCACAGGCTGGAATTCGTCCAGTACGGCATTGGGGGCTGCGGCCATCATGGTCAGGGTGCCATCCTGCGCACCAGGAAAACCACCTGACACCGGGCTGTCGATCAGGTGGATGCCCGAACCGGCCATGGCCTCGCCAATCTCGCGCGCCTCGCGGGGTTTGATCGTGGCGGTCAGGATCACGACTCCGCCTTGCGCCATGTGACCGACCAGACCGTTTTCGCCAAGGATCACGGCTTTGGCCTGATCACCGTTCATTACCATGACGTAGACAGCACCCGAATTGGCCCCGACATCTGCCACACTGGCCGCCGCGGTCCCACCCATATCGGCCAGTGCGTTTAGCCGCGCATTACTTAGATCAAAACCGATGGTTTCGAACCCGTTTTTGATCAGGTTCTTGGCCAGCCCGCTGCCCATATCACCCAATCCTATGACACCTGCACGTTGCATAATTGTCTTCCTAGTGTGTCGCCCGGCCTGGCCGGAGTTGAGGTTTGGCGCCCATAAATTTGTGGGCGTCGATTTGTGGGGGGATTTCAGGCATTGGCTGACCAAGGCCGGGCAGGTCCGGAAGACACCCCGCTGCCCAATTCTGTGTTGCTACGGCCCCATCACTGCGTCAGGTATCCACATGACCAGTTGCGGGAAGACCGCGATTAGGATCAGCACCACCACATTTGCCAGCAGGAACGGTGCGGCCCCGACAAAAATCGTCCCAATTGGTAGACGGCAGATTGCAGCGCAGACGTTCAGGCAATTCCCCACTGGCGGCGTGCACGCTCCAACCGCCAGACCCGAGACCATAACCACGCCAAAATGCACACCGGATACTCCCAGCTTTTCAGCGACTGGCAATAGAACTGGTGTCAGCAAAAGAATGGCGGGGCTGACGTCGATGAACGTACCCGCCATCAGGATCAGGATGGCCGTCAGAACCATGAAGGCGACCGGGCCAAGCCCAAGGCCCGACACGAAGTCGGCAAGCTGATTGGGCACACGTTCCAGCGCCAGTACGGTGATGAACACCTGACTGAACGCGATGATCATCATGATCTTGGCGGACATTATTATGGCATGCCGCATGGCTCCGGGCAGTTCTTTCAGAACGCCAAAACCAACGATGAACAAACCGATGATCAGGCCATAAACTACCGCTGCCCCGGCTGTCTCAGTTGGGGTAACAAAACCGAAGACCACAGAACCCACGATCAGGATCGGCATCAACGCCACGGCAGCCGAACGACGTGCCTGCCGTGCCGCCTCGGCCACTGTGAACGGGACGTCCTCGGTCGGGTAATCGTTCCGTTTAGCCAACAGCCAGACCACGATTAACTGCAGCAAGCCAACCATGATGCCCGGAATGATCCCACCCAGAAACAGGCGGCCGATGCTCTCTTCTGCCGCGACTGCGTAGATGATCATCGGCACAGATGGCGGGATGATCATACCCATTGTGGAAGAGGCAACCGTGATCCCTGCCGCAAAGCTCTTTGGATATCCCCGTTTTTCCATCTCAGGGATCAGCACAGACCCGATGGACGCAGTGTCCGAAGCGGAAGACCCGGAAATCCCGCCAAAGATCATCGAGCCGACTACATTGACCAGCCCAAGCCCGCCCTTGAGGCGACCGACGAAAAACATGGACAGGTCCAGCAGGCGCCGCGTGATGCCTCCAGAATTCATCACCAGGCCCATCAGGATGAAAAAGGGCAACGAGACCAGCGGGTAATTGTTGATGCCGGAAAAGAAGCGCTGAACGACGAACCCGGTCGCAGCTGGGGCTTCGATCAGGAAGTAGGCAAGCGAGGCCAGTCCCAGCGAATAGGCAATTGGGACTCCGCAAACCAACAATATTCCGAGAGTGGCGAACAGGATCAGCATGTCAGTCCTCCGGCATCCAGAGAACATCGATTGAATCGCGCCCACCCAAGGTCAGAACCACACGAACGAAGCAGTAGAAAACTGCAATCGAGCAGGAGGTTGGAACGATGATGAACACGTAGCCCTGAGGCATCCCGAAAGGTTGCCACATGTTTTTGCCCGGTCCTGCGATCCAATCGATGGATAACCAGACCAGCGCCGCGTTCATCACCCCGACAAGGACAAGCCCTGCCACGTAGAAGGCCATTTTGATGTAGTATGGCATCATGTCGATGAAGAACGTGATCGCGATATGCTCACGCTTCGTAATCGCAACGGCACCGCCTAAGGCAGAGGTGCAAAGAAACGCAATCTTGACCTGTTCGTCGACACCGTAGATCGCCATGTCAAATGGGCGCATCAGGACCTTGGTGACAACAATCACCAGAAACACCCCGAATAGTACGACCATCAGCGCTTCAATGACTCGCGTCAGTACATGGTCGATTGCAGAGAGCGTATCCATAAACCGGTTCCGGTAAGAAGGGGATCCGGGCGCAGGGTCACAGCGCCCGGAATTGCCGTTTCAGATTAGCCGCAGGACGCTGCTGCGGCACGTGCTGCATCGATGTCGTCCATCGTGAAATGGCCAGCGTCGATCATCTGTTGATAGACCGGCCCGACTGCTTCCTGGAAACCTGCCAGGGCTTCTGGTGACAACTCGTTGATTTCCATGTGTTTGCCAAGTTCGCCTACAATGTTGGTCTCGGCATCGCGGTATAGCTTGTCCGACATCGCCATCGCTTCGACAGCAACCTCGTCAAAAGTGGCCTGCAAGTCTTCGGGCAGACCGTCGTACCATGCCTTGTTGACAATCAGCGGATCGGGGCCGGTCATGTGGTTCGATAGCGTCAGAAATTTTTGAACTTCGTGAATGTTAAAGTCCCAGATGTTTTGCGGCGGGTTATGCTGACCGTCGATTACGCCCTGCTTAAACGCCTGATACGCCTCGGAAAAAGGCATGGCGACCGGAACTGACCCGATGGCGGTACCCGTGGCGATCATCAGGTCGGATTGAGGCTCACGAATGCGCAGACCTTGCAGATCATCAACCGAAGTTATTGGTTGAACGTTGTTGGTATAGGCCCGGAAACCTTGGCTGATGCCGGTGGCGGGGATGTGATATCCGTTTTCTTCTGCGCGGGCCTGAACACCCTTAGTGAAGTCCGAGCCCACCAGACATTCCATCTCATCCCAGTTCGCGACAAGGAACGGTAGTTGATACAGGTTGAATGCACCGGACGCGTCAGCAAAGAAACCACCACGCGTACCCTGCAGCAATCCGGCCGTCACCTGGTCCATCATTTCGCGCTCGTTACCGAGAGCTGCGCCAAAGAAGTTCTCGACTTCGATGCGACCGTCGGAATGCTTTTCAAGCTCGGTCTTGAACCAGTCCATGGACTGAGAACGGATTGAAGTTTCCGGCTGCTCGTTGCCATACTTAAAGGTAAAGTCCGCTGCCAGTACTGTACCGGCTGTCATTATTAGGCCGGTTACGCTGGCCAGCAATTTGGCTGTGTAGGTCATGTTATCCTCCCTGAACGGGACTCGATCCCGTTGCATGACAGTGGGATAGGCCCCCTCCTGTTTGGCTGGCAAGAAAAACTGCATCAAATGACGGTATTGATGTTTTTTGATGCTGGTGTGGTTATCTTTGAGGATGATTTTGATCCTAAATGATGGTATATTATGTCAATGAACGATGAAGTTCCAAAAATCCTTAAGAAGGCGCGTGTATCCGAGATTGCCAGGATTGCAGGAGTAGGTACCGCCACGGTTGACCGGGTTCTGAACAACAGATCGAACGTCAAGCCTGAGACCCGCCAGCGCGTATTGCAGGCCAAGCACGCGATCGAATCCGGCGCTCAATTGGACCAGCCAACGCGTCCCTGGCGATTGAAAATCTTCTTGCCAGAAGAAGCCGGGCCGTCGACAGAATTTCTGGGCGACTGTTTTCAGAATGTCTTCACCAATGGCCGCGCCACCGTCGAATGCGTGTTTTCCAAGAAACTGGAACCCTCCGTGTTGGCCCGTAAGCTAAGATCCTGCGCCAGTCAGGGTATTGATGCAGTAGGTTTTCAGGCATTGGATGATCCGCGGGTTCGCGACGCTGTCGAAGAACTGCACGGGTTGAATATTCCGTGCATCCCGGTCGTATCCGATCTGATCAGCCACGTGTTGGGCCAATTTGTCGGGACGGACAACATGGCTGCAGGACGAACAGCGGCATATTTTATGGGTCGAATTCTGCGACAATCGGGGGCCGTCGGCGTGATTTCCGGAGAGCAACTGTATCGCAATCACTCGGACCGCGAGATGGGATTTCGGTCGGCCTTGAGAAGGGATTTCAACCATCTCCGTGTCGTGGGCACCTATATTGGCCACGATGACGTACACGAAAACCGCATGGTCGTTGGTCAGATGCTGGACGAACATCCTGGCCTGCTGGGTATTTACAATGTTGGAGGCGGCAATGAAGGCATTGTGGCGGCTCTGGCTGATCGCGGCTTAACCGGAGAAATCATGCTGATCGGCCACAACCTCACGCCGAAAACACGTAACTACCTGCTGGAAGGGTCAATGGATATTGTCATCCACCAGAATATGCGGCGGATCGCTGAACAAGCCGTTCAAACTCTGATCGCGAAACTGGAAAACCGCTCCTATCAGGCAGAGGTCGTTCCGGTTGAAGTTATCACCCGGGAAAACATCAACGGCGCTACCTTCGGCTGACGCTCACAGGTTTTCAGATGTGCAGAGATAGAACGGAATAGTTCCTATCTGTGCCTGAAACGGTTTTCCCGCAAGACACCGGGACATTAGGTAGGTCACGCGATCGGCAACCTGATCCAACGGGTTGTTTATCACCATATCGACACTGCTATCGGCAAGTGCTGCTTCGGTTACCGGCGTTCGTTCATGGCAGATGTAAAAAACGTCCCGTGCGCGCCCCGCTTCGCGCAGCGCCTTCAATGCTCCACTCACTCCGCCGCCACAGTGATAAATACCTGAGAGGTCTTTGTGGGCCTGCAGCAGTTCTGCCGTGGCTTCATATGCAACCGCGGCGTCATCCAGATACACCACCGAGTCTCGAAGGGGCTTCTGAGGCGCAAATTCGCGCATGTAGCTCCTGAACCCGCTCTCAAGCGCTTCGTGCCCCAGATATCTATGTGAACCAATCAAGATGCCAACGGCGCCTTCGGCTTGATTGAGCCGCGCCATTGCCCAACCTGCCGTCCGCCCGGCTTTTCGACTATCGATCCCGACATAAGCGGTAACGTCCGGGGAAGAAAGCGGCGAAAGTAGTGCAAAGACAGGTACATCAAGACTGGCAATCGCGCGGTTGACCTCCGGATGGTCAATCGCAACCAAGCCTATGGTGTCCACTTTGCCGTGCATATCGATTATCGCGGCTGCAAGCCCGGATGGCGACAGGCTTTCGACATACCGGATCACAACACTCGCCCGGATGCTGCGAAGCTGCTCTGCCTGTCGCTGCAATTCGGCTGCCAGCTCGCGATAAAACCACTTGCTTTCCTTTTGCAGGATGAAACCCAGCCGTTTTGCTGGTGCCATTTCCTCAACACGTCGTCGCAACAATCCTGACGAGCGATAACCCAACGCATCTGCCGCTGACAGCACCCGCGCAGATGTCGCCGCAGAAACAGGTGCGCGCGCATTCAGCACGCGGTCTACCGTTGCGACGCCAACCCCCGCCCTTTCTGCAACGTCTTTGAGTGTAACACGGGCCATAGCGCGCTCCATGATAGAAATTATCATTAATTCTAAGCCTGGTTTTGAGAAAAATGATAGAAAATATCATCCCGGGTTTGACGTATCAGGCACTCCTCGGCTGTGCTTGCCGCCATGAATGCAGAAAAGGAACCCGATGTGACCAAGTACGATACCCTGCCATGGCGGGATTATTCGCTGACTGGCCGGGACAGCGGCCCAAGCTTTACACCGAAGCAGTGGTATTCCACTCCAGTCCCCCGGAAACGGATGAAGGAACTGATGAAGCGCCGCGATGCTCCGGCCCTGATCGATTACGGGATCTGGCTGGGGTTGGTGTTGGCAACAGGTGCTCTGGTCGTTCTGACCTGGGGTACGTGGTGGGCCGTCCCTTCTGTCATCCTCTACGGGGTGTTTTACGGATCCTGCGCAGACAGCCGCTGGCATGAATGCTGCCATGGCACCGTGTTCAAAACGCCAAGGCTGAACACAACAGCCTATCAGCTGGCCTCATTCATGTCCCTGAAGAACCCATATCTTTGGCGGTGGAGCCATACACGCCATCACACGGATACGGTAATCGTCGGAAAAGACCCCGAGATTGCGTTTCCCCGGCCTCCGCATCCACTCAACATCCTCTGGAACATGTTGCACCTGCAGTCTGGCTGGAACGAGTTGAAAAAGATGTTTTGGCTGGCGGCTGGTCGATTGACCAAAGATCAAAAAACCTTCCTCATCGAAGCCGACCGCTCAAAAGCCTTTTGGGCGTCGCGTGTTCACCTCGCAATCCTCGCGATGACATTTGTTTTGGCAATGGTGCTGCAATCATGGCTGCCCATTGTGCTGATCGGCGGTCCCACTTTCTATGGTTCGTGGCTGCATCACCTGCTGGCATCACTGCAGCATGCCGGGCTGGCAGAAGACGTCCCCGATCACCGATTGAACTCGCGGACTGTCTACATGAACAGGTTCTTTCGCTTCGTGTATTCGAACATGAACTACCATGTGGAACACCACATGTACCCCATGGTGCCGTTTTATAATCTGCCTGCCTTGCACGAAGAACTCAAAGACGACTGCCCACCGGCCTATTCGGGAACACTGGCGGCGTTTCGCGAAATGCTCCCGGCCATTCTGATCCAGCGGCGCGATCCGTTCTACTTTGTCGACCGCAAGCAGTTGCTGCCCGAGGCCGCGAACCCAAGCCCAGAATACACTCGACCAACAGCCATAGCGGCTGAGTGACCCAATCCCCGGAATACAGGAAAGCCTATGACGAACTGGACCCGCGCCTGCGCTTGCGATGACATCGAAACCGAAGACCTTATCCGTTATGACAATGGCGATCGTACCTTTGCCATCTACCGAAGCCCCGAGGACGAGTTTTACTGCACCGACGGCTTGTGCACTCATGAAGAAGTGCATCTGGAAGACGGTCTGTTGATCGATCATCTGATCGAATGTCCCATGCACAACGGCCAATTCGACTATCGCACCGGCGAGGCAAAGCGCTCACCGGTCTGTGTGAATCTGAAAACCTACCCCGTTAAGGTCGAAGGCGGAGATGTCTTCATCGATATCGGGTGACGCCATGAAGCGGATTTATGATTGGGACGCGAAGTTCTCGCTTAGAAACTACACCGCATCAGACCTGCGGGCACCGTACTTGTGGCTCTCCGTCGTGGAATAAGGAGGGGTGGCGAAGGTCATCCGCAGTCAATCCAAAAAAGCTACACGCTGTAGAATGGCCTCGTAAAGGCGACTTCTCTCCAACATATGCGACATCTGCGCCGTTTCTTAGCGCCTAAGAGCCACTTGCTTGAGTTTGGCACTTTGATGGATTGAGCTACTGCGCCCTGACTAGGTTCCACGATTTCTCAGTGACTAATGTCTGCTATTAGGAAGCTGCAGCGCGGCGGGAGCCGACTTGCCCAGCGGCGGCAATGGGCCGGAGAACGATACAAGCTATGCCTGCTCCTAGACTCGCTAGCCCGCAGAGGCACTGCGTGTCTGCCCTGAGCCCGAGCAGATCATTGGCTTGCCAACGGCAAGGACCCGACCAAGGTCTACTCAACTTGGACCATCGCATCGGCGCCTGGTAAATCGGACCTCCAGCCCCATCTGGGGCTGGAGGTCCGATGTTCGATCTTTCGAGCGGCTATCTGGCCCCACCACGATGCGGATCTGTTTGCGCAGGTTCGAGAAGCTTTCGAACCGCACGACGTCCACCGCCTCATCGAGATCAATCACCAGCCGGAACCAACCCGGACGCAGTTGCTCGACCAATAGAAAGGTCCCCTTGAAAGGCTGCGAGAGATAGTACCCTGTTAGAAACGACGTCCCGCATCAAGGATTGGCATCCAACAGACGAGGTTTCACAAGGTCTGGCCTGAAATCCAGGCGTTTGAATGACCGCACTTAAATTCTCCAACTCCCATTTCGAGAGCGGCAATTTGTTGCTACCAATTTGAAGAAGTAGCCGCGGCAGTTAGTTCGATATTTGAATGATGAGCCTGAGTGATCAGATTGAACGTCTTCGCATCAAAAATGCGCTGCGTGTTGCGCTGGTCATGGTCCTGTGTATCGGGTTCGCGGCGCTGTTGGGCACGCGGACCGGCGTGTTTGTCATATTCCCGGTGTTGGTGATTTCATTCATGATGCATGATGAATCCCCCATGGCAGGGCTTTCTCTGCTTGCGGGATCCGCTTTGGGTGCAGTTATCTCATTTGTCACAATCGATCTCCTGCTGACCGCCCGGCCCCTGTTTCTGCTCGCTACGCTAGTAGTGACTTGCATTCTGGGCTATTGGGCTGCTCAGGGCTTTCGTGGGCGCTGGCCGTGGGCGTTTGCCGCCTTTTTCGCCAACCTGATCGTTGTCGGCGCCGCTTTTGCCGCCATCGGGGGGGCGGAGTTGGGTGAGCACGACGCCTTTCACTGGACCTTGGAAATCGGTATTGGCCTAGCGGTAACCTGGCTGGTTATGCTGTGCCTCTGGCCGGCGCCAAGCTCGCGCGATCTTGACAATCTGTGCTTAGGTATCGCGCAGGAATGTGCCGTGTTGCTGAACCGGACCGCAGAGCGCTTGGAGGCCGGGCAAGTGATTTCCTATCACCCAAGCCCGGTCAGCCTTATGAACTTTGGCAAGTGGCGGCATCAGGTTGATAGCCTGAAATGGCGTTACCGGGGAGAGCGGCAGCACTATGACGCGATCCGCCAGCGTATGCGCAATTTGATGCTGTCATACGTCAATGTCCGCCACATGGAGCGCACCTTGCAGGATATGCCAATGGGTGACGAGGTGGGCGAGGTCCGTGCCGCCATGGCATCGGTCCTGCGTGGCCTTGCTCAGGGAATGAGCGACCCCAGCGGCATGGGTGCCTTTGATGCGCCTTTGAGAGTCATTGATCGCTGCAGGATTGTTGCAGCGGAGAACCTGCAGGAACCCGACAGCGAGTTGAGGCGGTTGCCGTCCAAATTGGCAGCCTTCACGACGGCAGCGCGCGAGTTGCTGGGCAATCTTGCGGCGCTTGCCAACCCCGAGATGTCCGAGGCACCGATCCCCGTCGAGCCATCAACAGCAGGACAGCCGGCGCTGATTGCGCGCGACAGCGCGAGAGCTGCGCTCAAACTCACGCTGGGCGTTGCCGTGGCGCTGCTGCTTCATCTGATTTCCTTTGTGCCGGCCGGTGCCTATCTGGTGCTTGGGTTGGTTGTGGTGATGGTGCAACCCAACCTCGGAAAATCTCATCTGCGGGTCCGCCTGTGGTTTCCGGGTGTGCTGGCGGGCTCGGCCTACAGCCTCTTGGGGTTGGGACTGATCTCTGTCGCGCCGCACTTTCCGCTTTTGCTGGCATGGCTTGCTGCGGGGTTTCTGATCGGAGCCTATATTGGTGCGGGGCATGACCGGATCTCCTATTCCGGATTTCAGATTTGCATCGGTATTGCGGTCATTCTCGGCACTGCGGCCTTTCCGGTTGCAACCGTGATTTCCGCCGAGGAGCGGGTGTTGGGTGCCGTTCTGGGATTTGTCGTTGCATTGGTGATCGGGCAAAACCTCTGGCCCGAGCATCCGGCTGATATGTTGCGAAAGAACGTCGCAGACAATTTGCGGGCCTTAACGCCAGCCCTGCAGCGCATCTGTTCGGCCAAAGACCCCGATCCGGCCCTGTTGAATGCGCATCTGCTGCGCCTGCAGACGGACGTGCAGACAGACTTCGCGCTGCTCTATGACTTCAGCTACATGTTGCGCGGAAAAATCCGCGCGAAATATGACTATGGTGGCATGACCCATGCAACCGGCAACATGTTTCACCAGATGTGGACGTTGCATCAGGCCTTGCAACGCATCAAAGATCCCGAAACCAGCCGGGCAATGATTGCGCCGACCGCCTGCGCCCTGGATGAGGTGCGCCATTTGGTCAACGCTCTGGCAGACGAATTGACAGTGGGGGGCGTTTCGGAGGACGGAAGAATTCGCTCACGGCTCGCCGCCTTGGATGCAGCGATAGAAGAGGTCAAATCGATGCCGGTAGAAGCAAGAGAGAGCCAACGTGCGTGGCTCTTTGGTGTCAACTTCATTCGCGAGATGCGCCATCAGCTAGCATTGGTGGTGACGTCGATAGAAGCAGAAAATACGCCGATCCTGCCGGATACCTCAAAATTGGCGCTCACATATGAAGGGGTAGGATGATGGCGGTACTGAAGCACGGTATGACAACGATCAGATTCTGGGTAACTCTATTATTTTGCCTGATAATTTTTCTTTTCATCTACTACGTTGTATCCGACCGCTTCACGCCGATGACGCGGGACGCCTATGTACAGGCAGCCGTTATCCCGGTGGTCCCGCAGGTGTCCGGTGAGGTGGTCGAGGTTCTTGTCGAAGATGGTGCCAAGGTCCAAAAAGGTGACCCTCTGTTCCGCATTGATCCGCAGGCCTACCAACTTGAAGTGGACCGTCTGAAGGCCAAGTTGGATCAGGCGGAATTGTCGCTCAATCGGCAGGAGGCCGCAGATAGTGAGCGGGCTGAAATTCGGCAGATCAAGTCAATGCTTGCCAAAGCCAATCTCAGCTTGACGCAAACGACGGTCAGGGCGTCCGCTTACGGGTTTGTCGACAACCTGCAGCTGCATGCAGGTGCCTACGCGACTGATGGCAAGTCAGTGATGACGCTTGTCGATGCAGAGAATTGGTGGATTGTCGCAAATTTCGAGGAAAACGCACTGTCGGTCATTCAGGACGGCCAGAAAGTGGAATTTGGTCTTTATATGTTACCCGGGCAGGTGTTCGCAGGTCGGGTGGAAAGCATCGGCTGGGGCGTGGAAAGAGGGCAGGGCGTAGCCTCAGGAAGCCTACCGCAAGTTCACAACCCCTCCCGGTGGGTCAGTTTCTCTCAGAGGTTTCAGGTGCGGGTCGCGCCGGAAGGTCCGGTCACAGAGCAGCCCCTCAGGGTTGGTGCGACAGCGCGGGTGGTCGTTTTCTCAGAAGATCAAGGGATGATGAACGCGCTTGCTCGGTGGCTGATCAGGCTGTCTGCAACAACAGATTACCTTTATTGATCAGAATACCCCCGAGGTCGTTTCGGGGCAATCAGATTGGATCAGCGACCCTACAACGCACCGGTACAGATCCAATTTTTCCGGATGCTATGTTGACTTCGAATGATCCCACGTTCGGACTAAAGGCCGAACAGACCATACCAAGGCGCTTTATCAGGCGGCGCAAAAGCCGTTTTGCCGCCCGTTTGTCCCGTTTCGATTGGAGAATTTCGTCCAGCACAACGCCATGCTGATCGACCGCGCGCCAGAGCCAATACTTGCGACCTGAGATTCTCACAGCAACTTCATCCAGATGCCAGACATCACCTGAACGGTTCTGTATCTGCCGCACGTTTCGAGCGATCGCGGGCCCAAACTTGATGACCCAACGCCGGATAGTCTCGTAAGACGCATCGATCCCGCGCTGCAACAGCATCTCTTCAACTTCACGCAGGCTCAGATTGAAGCGAACGTACAGCCACACCGCGTTCGCGATGATCTGAGGAGGAAACCGGTGGCGCTTGTAGCTGATTGACGATGACTGCATCGATGTCACCTACGTCCAATCACGGGCATGAAAAACCGGACGGCAGTTAACGTGACAACACCAGCACGAGAGCACTCCCCATGTTAATAGACCCCAGAACCATCGCGTCTTGTCCGCCCAACTTCGTTTAGAACGCCATAATAGACTTTGGCACTTGGCAAATCCGGGCCCTGGCCGTGCAGATTGCGCGTCGATTGGAAAAGGGGTGCTTTGGAATTGGCAACGCGGCTTTCAACATTATCACCAACCAAAGAAAGACCTTGCTATGAAAACCATTCGCATAAACCAAGATGGCAATTTCGGATCGCGGTTTTCAGATCATGACTGGCGCCTTGAGGAGGGCAGATTCACACCGCCATCACCTGCAGGATACGCAACCACTTCTCAAATGAACGCTGAGGGGGTGTTGATGATGCATCATCCCGCTGGTTATGTTGACCACTGGCACACCGCACCTGCAATTGTTCTCGGGACCGTCCTTCGTAGTCTCTTGCTGACCATATCCAAAGGTCTATGCATCAGTCTCCATTGTTGAGATCAAGGACTGATCAATGGCCAACAATCGTGGACACGCCAGCCAAAACAAGCCCAGTACCCAGCAACTGAATTGGTCTTACGCGCTCGTTCAAAAGTAACCATGCCAGACCCATGGTGATGACCGGAAATGTGGAAGCCACTACAGCAGTCAGAGTATCATTTGGACTGCCGTTTGTGCCCAGCAGCAAAAACAAAAGCCCACCTGAATCCAGCATTCCATGAAACGCGAACAGCGGCCACCAATTCGAAGAAGGAGGAAATGGTGTTCGTCTCTTGGAGAGGATATAGATCAAGATAGTAGTAAATCCGACAACGCGTCCGAACCACAACACTTGCGAGATTGTGATGTCGTTGGCAGCTGACTGAAGGAAGAGGATAGCTGTCCCATAGATCAGGCTTGATGCCAGGGAAATGCATACTACGATCTGCCATTTGGCGTGGTACCTGGCTTGTCTATCGTTTGGGGAGTGATTTCCGCCGCTCGCTCCCACCAGCGCGACACCGGTTAGTACTCCTATAACGGCGACTATTTGAGTGGTCGCCAAGTGTTCGCCTTGTGCGGCGCGAAAGATAACAATCACCAAAGGATGTGACGCAACTATTGGGGCGACGACGCTTATTTTGCCGATGGACATTGCATAAAAGAACAGAAGCAATGCGAACGCCATCGTGAATCCGTGCAAGCTTGCCAGCAGAACCGACCGTACTTTTGTCGGTATGAACAGTTCGGAAAACCCGCCCTGTAAAAGCAAGAATACGCTCAGCACGACAGAGCTGACCAGCAGCATTCCAAGCAGCGATCGCGCCGCACCAATTCGTGTGGAGTTCTGACTGGCTATAAAGTCCGCGACACCGAGGGACAACGCGCTGAGGCCGCCCATTGCGACTGATATCATTTGGTTTCAACTCACTATCGGTAATTTCACGGCGTTTGGCCAACGTGTTACGACCGGGTGAATTTCGATCATGCAATCGCCTGACCAGCAAGATACATCGATATCTATCAATGTAGATATTTATATAGCCCGAGTTTAACGATGTTTATGCTGTGTTACTGTGGCCGGAGCTAGACCCTGTTAACACATGAAAGATCCCCTGATGAGCAGCCATGGATATGAAGGTGGGCGGTTGAATTTGCCCTTTGTTGGCATCTGTACTTTTGCCAAGGGTGAATACGTGGCAGATTGGAACGCAATTGATGCAGATGTTGCGGTATTGGGCGCGCCGTTCGATTTTGGTTGTCAGTGGCGATCAGGTGCCCGTTTCGGTCCACGCGCGATCCGTGAAGCGTCCACACTATTCTCGTTCGGTCACGGTGGGGCATATGATTTCGAAGATGACGTCACCTACCTGCCTGCTGACACCACCAAGATTGTCGATATCGGTGATGCCGACATAATCCATACAGATACAATAAATAGCCACGCCAATATCGAAACAGGAGTACGTGCAATTCTGCGGTCCGGTGCGCTGCCAGTTGTGCTTGGCGGTGACCATTCGGTCAATATTCCTTGCATCAATGCGTTTGATGATCAGGAACCTATTCATGTTGTCCAAATAGACGCTCACTTAGATTTTGTAGATGAACGTCACGGTGTGCGTTATGGCCATGGCAATCCGATG
The DNA here is from genome assembly GCF_041537925.1 of Ruegeria hyattellae. NCBI lineage: Bacteria > Pseudomonadati > Pseudomonadota > Alphaproteobacteria > Rhodobacterales > Roseobacteraceae > Ruegeria > Ruegeria hyattellae. The sequence continues at coordinate 153,390 of NZ_JBGOSH010000007.1, forward strand.
CGACGGGCAGCAGAGCAAGACCATGTCACTGGATTGACTCAACTGGGCATCCGGAATGTGTCTTCCACGGCGAAGGAGGGATATGATCAGGCCCGTGAAATGGGTTCGGATATTCTGTCTGTTCGGCATTTGCGTAAACTGGGGGTTCAAGGTGTGCTGGATCGCGTGCCCGAGGGCAAGCGATACTATGTCTCCATCGACATTGACGCTTTCGACCCCTCGATTGCACCCGGTACTGGCACCCCGAGCCATGGTGGTTTTCAGTATTACGAAGTTCTTGAATTCCTGGATGGGCTGACCAAACGCGGTACCATCGTGGGTATCGATCTGGTTGAAGTGGCGCCGGATTATGATCACTCAGGGTCGACATCCACTCTTGCTGCGCAGATCCTGATGAACCTGATTGGTCGCATCCTGCACAACAGGACAACGTAGCGTCATGGGGTCGGTCAACCATGGATCAGAATTGATTGGCCGCCGGGCCGTGGTAACCGGTGCATCCAGCGGAATTGGCGCTGCATGCGCCAAGGCGCTTGCGTCTCATGGGGTGTGGACCGCCTGTGTTGATATTGTTCCGCCTGATGAAACCGTGGCCGAGATTGAAGCGGCTTCTGGTCGGGCGGTTTCGATCACCTGTGATGTGTCGCGCGAGGAGGATGTATTGGCGCTGTTTGCACAGGTGCGCCAATATATCGGGCGCCTGGATTTTCTGGTTCATTGTGCAGGGGTCATTCATGAAAAGCCCCTGCTCGACACAAAAACCGAAGAGTTCGATCGTGTGATCGATGTCAATCTGCGCGGAACCTTTCTGGTTGGCCGCGAAGGAATCCGTGCGATGCATCCCCATGGTGGACGGGTGATCCTGATTGCATCAGATCTAGGGTACCTCGGGCGCGAGACGTTTTCGCCGTATGTAGCCTCTAAACATGGTGTCATCGGCTTGATGCGATCTTGGGCCAAGGAATTTGCGCCAAAGATTCTGGTCAATGCGATCTGTCCTGGTCCAATCGACACCGCGATGTTGTCGACGGATCAGATGACCGAAGAATGGCGCCGGAAAGAGCAGGACATTCCCTTATCTCGGTTCGGCGCAGCCGAGGAAATCGCTGATATGGCCGTCTTCCTAACCTCGAATTCATCACAATTCATCACCGGCCAAGGGATGCACGTCAACGGAGGGAGTGTGATGCCATGATCAAGAACACTGTCCCCTGGCCGAATGGTGCCAAGTGCGCGGCCTGCGTCACGTTTGATATGGATGCCGACAGTCTGATCCACGTCGCTCACAAGACCGATGGCCATTCGCGTGTGTCGGCTCTGTCGATGTTGCGCTATGGGCCCGAGGTCGGCGTGCCACGCATCGTCGAAACCTATAAGCAGCTTGGGTTGCGACAGACCTTCTTTGTTCCGGCCTGGTGCATCGAACGTTACCCTTCGGCTGTGGAAGCAATAATCGAAGGCGGAAATGAGATTGCTCATCACAGTTACATACACGAACACCCCAGTGAACTGCCTCCTTCAGAAGAAGAATACTGGCTGGATCGGGCGCTGGATGTGATCAAGACGGCGACCGGGCAGGCCCCTCGTGGTTTTCGCGCTCCGCTTTATAATTTCTCGGATAGCACAGCAGATCTTCTGGCCGAGCGAGGTTTTGTCTATGACGCTTCGTTGATGGGGGACGACGTTCCTTACTATTTGGAATGCAGCAAGGGTTCCCTGATCGAATTGCCAACACATTGGGGGCTGGATGACTGGCCGCAATATGTCCAGTCCAGTGACCTGGACTACATGATGCCCATCCGTGCCCCGCGGGAAGGTTTCGAAACCTTCAGGCAGGAGTTCGAGGCGGCCTACCGCCACGGTGGTCTGTGGATACCTGTTGTACATCCGTTTGCTACGGGTCGTTTGGCACGCTGGGAGGTGATGAGCGCCTTTCTCGAAGAAGTTCTGCAGCGGGGCGATGTCTGGTTCGCGCCCATGGAAAAAATTGCCGCACATGTAGAAAAGGTAACGGCCGACGGGATATATTCGCCGCGGCGGGATCAACTGCCATATTATGACGCGCCGGTTAGCCCGATCCCTTTCAAAACCAAAAGAAATCTTGGCCGACCCTAGTGGCTCTGGTCAGTTTCGTTGTCCGCATTGATTTCTGCGATGGCAATTTCCAAGTCTTCCAGAAAGGTTTCGACAATGACTGAGCCACGCAGATTTTTTCGGGTCACAATGAAGAATTCCGACGTATAGGCGTATTCATCGCGCAGGATAGGGAGCAGCTTACCTGTTTCTTCCCACATCTTGGCATAATGGTTTGGCAGAAAGCCGATATGCCCACCGGCCAACAACATGATAGCTGCCGCTTCCAAAAACTCGACTGAGGCGTGATTGACACTGTGATCGCTGCCCAGCGGAAACAGATCCTCACCTTCAAGATACGACCTGGTGACTTTGCGACTATCGATAATGGCCTGGCGGATATCCGACTTTTTTGTCAAGCTCGCGATCGGATGGTTGTGTGAGCAATACAGCGTGTTGTGTTCAACATAGACCGGTTTGTAGCTCAGGTTAGGCAACTGTTGGTCAAAGGTTCCAAAGGCGATGTCAATATCCCCATCCAGCACTGCCTTTTCTAGATGATTGGGCGTCAAGATCGATAACCGAATCGCGATTTCATTTGCCTTGTTATTAAGCATCTCCAGGCTGCGGATGATCGGGCTGCTGGAATCCGTAACCGTGCTATCGATCAGACCAAGCTTCAAAAAACCACTGAGTTTGCCTTTGAGTTCCAGGGTAATGTTCTGAAAATTCTCATGCGCTTTGAACAATACCAATATCTGTTCATAGACGCTCTCGCCCTTACGGGTAAGACGAAACCCAGTGCGACCCCGATCACACAATCGAAACCCAAGCCTTTGCTCTAATTGGTTAATATGGCTGCTGATTGTTGGCTGGCCCACATTAAGGACAGCCTGCGCATTCGAAAAGCCACGGCATTCAACAACTGCACGAAAGACATGCAGCAAACGGATGTCGGTATCGCTTAGCCGGTACACCAACAGCTCCTTCGTTACATCGATAGGCCTCAATGTATCTGTGAATAACTTGCAATCCAATCACTAAATAATAGAGGCCATGTTGTGAACGAGAGTTAGGCATGGAGGCCATCCATGAACTCGGTGCAGGGAAGAAAGATGTCGGACACAAGTATCAAAGCTGGAAACCCAGAGCTGACCAAAAAGCGAGACAAGCCAAAAAACCTTCAGCTTCTGGTCACACTAAGCGGCAAGCAAACGATGACGTACGGCCTGATTGGCGCGCTTGTGTTTTTTGGTTTGTGGGAAGTGGCCCATCTGCTGACAGCGGAAGAAGCAAAGCGGTTCCTACCCTCTCCGCTCTCTGTCGTTCAGGCCCTGATAACGCTGTTCCAGGAAAAAGACTATATGGCGGACGTTGGTATCTCCGCGTACCGGATCTTTGGCAGTTTCTTTATTGCATGCGTTATTGCGGTTCCTCTGGGCATACTTATGGGATGCTTCGCTCCGATCCGCGCCTTGATCAATCCTGTGATCTCTGGCGCGCGTTACTTGCCTGCCGCGTCTTTCATTCCGCTTTTGCTGGTATGGTTCGGGCCAACGGATAGCCAAAAAATGGCTCTGCTGGTTCTTGGCGTGGTCTTCTTTCTGATTGCCTTGATTTTGGACAACACCGAGGCAGTGGCCAAAGAGTTAATCGAAGCGGCCCAAACCATGGGCGCGTCCCGACGGGAAATCGTGATCAATGTTGTCGGCCGTGCCGCGTCCCCGGCGATCATGGACTCAATGCGCAACATGATCGCAGTTGCATACACGTATCTGGTCATTGCTGAAATTGTGGCGGCTCAGGATGGTATCGGTGCTGTGATGATGCGGGCCGGGCGGTTTCTGAAGGTTGACGTCATCATGGCGGGCATTCTGACCATCGGGATCATGGGAGTTCTCACCGATATCGTGTTCCGAGTGGCGGCTCACTACGCCTTTCCATGGAACCGGAAACGCAAGGGTTGAGGGGAAGACATCATGAAACTAAAGCGTGAAATCAGCGAAATCAACATCATCGGCGTCAACGAAGTGACCAAGACATACCTTGGTGGAACGTTCACCGCCGTGGACAACGTGTCCCTTAATATCAAGGAAGGTGAAATCGTTGCCTTCGTCGGCCCCTCGGGGTGCGGCAAGACGACTGTAATGCGGATGGTAGCCGGACTGGAAACACCAACCACGGGCGGAATCCAGGTCAGCGGGCACAATGTGCAGGGCCCCGGTCCAGATCGCGGTATGATCTTTCAGGCGTATACATCTTTTCCCTGGCTGACCGCACGCCAGAATGTCGAATACGGCATGAAAATTCTGGGGGTTTCGGCAGCCGAGCGCCGTGAGCGCGCCCAGAAGTTGCTGGAAGAAGTTCACCTGATTGCGGCCGCAGATAAGTATCCGGCGGAACTGTCGGGTGGGATGAAGCAACGTGTCGCAATTGCCCGCACGCTCGCCCAAAAGCCCGAAGTTCTTTTGATGGACGAACCGTTTGGCGCGCTGGACGCTCAGGTTCGTTGGGAAATGCAGGAAATGATGGTCGAGATCATGGATGTCGAGAAGAAGACAGTGATCATGGTCACCCACGACATTCAGGAAGCCATCTACATGGCTGACCGCATCGTATTCTACACCCGCACTCCGGGGCGGATCAAAGAAGACGTCTACATGGATTTCAAGAAGGGCCACCGCTTTACCAGCAAGGAAGATTTGCTGAGCCAGCCCGGATACCTCGAAATCGAAAAACAAATGTTTGCCTGGATGCGCGAAGAAATTCAGCTGCAGGCCGCCTGAAGTCCATCACGGGAGAGGAAAAATGAAAATCAAACCCATCCTAAAAACGACCGGCAGCACTTTGGCTCTATGTGCAGCGGTGATCGTAGGCACAGCTAGAACAGCGGTAGCCGAAGAAGAATTTACCGTCACAATGCTGTCTGTGTCAGTCTACGGCCCTTGGTTCATTGCCAAAGAGAATGGCATGGCAGACGGTGTCGACATCAATGTCAAAATTATCGAAGACATCACGGCGCGCAATGCAGGTCTGGTCAGCGGTTCCATTCAGTGCATGATGACAACGATGGATTCAACGGTTGTTACGGCAGCCGCGGACGTACCGGTAAAGCATGTCGCTGTGCCCCTGATGTCCTATGGGCTTGACGAGATGGTCGTCGATGGCGCGATTCAGTCCGAGGCGGATCTGGCAGGCAAGACGTATGCCGCAGATTACGGCTTCCTCAATCACATGTGGATGCTGCTGACCCTGAAAAAGAATGGCATCCCATTTGATGGCGCTACCCACAGCATCATGTTGCCACAGGACGCGACCGCAGCCTTTTCCAGCGGCGCATTGGATGTGGACGTCAACTTCATTCCCTTCTCGACCCAATCTGCAGAGCGTCAAGGGGCGCACGTCCTGAAGAGCACGTTCACCGACAAGACTTATGAACGCGGGTTGGTGTCTGACTCGATTGCATGCTCGACCAACTGGCTGGAGGAAAAGCCCGAAGTTGCCCGCGAGGTCATCCGCGCTTGGTTCGAGGCCGTCGACTGGTGGAAACAAAATCCCGCCGAAGGCAACGCGATCATAGCAAAAGGGCTTGATTGGCCAGAAGAAGATGTGCGCCTGACGCAGGCTGGCGCTGTCATGCTGACCATTGATCAAAATAAGGGCGCCCTTGGCCTGGGCGACGGCAAACCCCTTTGCGAGAGCATTCCCACTGAGGCACCACAGCCGGATGGAGAACCAAGTGGTTGGGGCGCGTTGGTCGGCAAGGATGTTGATTGCGAAGCCGGCTATCTTGCGGACACGTGGGACCTCTTCAGCAACGTTTATCACGAAGCCGGTGTTGCCGATGCCACGATTTCCGCTGATGACGGAATAGACCCTTCGATCATCGAGTGGCTGGATTCTGAAGGCTATGACGAGACCTATAGCAACAACAATTGGGTTGGCCGCCTGCCAATCTGATCACTTTCTGTACCCAAATCCGCCCGTCTACCGGGCTGGACCTCAACAGCCGGGGGCAGTGCCGCCCCCGCATTGGACAAGTGTGGAATACGCCATGAAATCTTCATTTACCTACCAACGTGCCACAAGCCCCGCCGAAGCAGTAGCTCTGCTTGCGGAAAAGGGTGCTGGTGCAAAGATCTGGGCCGGCGGGACCGACATGACGCTGCATTGGCAGCAGGAAAAAACGGAACCGACAGCCTGCATCGACATTCGCGATCTGAAAGAATTTGACTACATCAGGATCGAAAGCGATGCGATCCGTATCGGAGCACTGACTTCGCTTGCAACTCTCGAGCGTTCAGCAGATCAGCACCACGTGCTGGCGTCGCTGAGCAAAATCACCAAACTGATGGCGACCCCGCAGACCAGAACACTTGCAACCGTTGGTGGCAATCTGTGCAATGCATCGCCCGCCGCGGACTTGAGCCCTGCTTTTGTTGCACTTGGGGCGACGGCAAAGATCCTTGGCAAAGACGGCTCGCGCGAGGTGTCGATGTTTGATTTTTTCCAAGGCGTGAACAAAACCGCATTGAACGGGGCCGAGATCCTCAAAGAGGCGACCATTCCGCTGCCCTCTGACGGAGAAGTTCACGTCTCTTATCGTCGGATCGACCGAACCGTCGTAGACATCGCGCTGGTCAACGGGTCTGCTGCGGTGACCGTTGGATCAGACGGTGTGATCAGCAAGGTCGGCTTTGGCCTTGGCGCTGTGGCGCCGATCATCCTTGATGCGTCTGATGCCAGTGCTGAGCTGGAAGGAACGGCCTTGGCGGATGTGACTGTCGACAAACTGGCCGCCGTTGCCGCAACAGCCGCGAAACACGCAAAACCCATTTCGGATATAAGGGCATCCGCCGATTATCGGCAGGACATGGTCGAGATCATGCTGCGCCGTGCGCTGGAAGATACCATCAAAAATCACGGAGGTAGGATCTGATGACTGTACTCAAAGTCAACGGCCGCAATGTCGAAATCTCTGATCGTGGGGATCGGACCCTGGCCGATGCACTGCGCACCGATCTGGGGCTGATTGGCGCCCGGGTGTCCTGTTCAGAAGGGGAGTGCGGCTCGTGCACCATTCTGGTTGATGGGCGGCCGCAGACATCCTGCCTGATGCTTGCGCAACAGGCCGAAGGCAAGAACATCATGACCATCGAGGGATTGGCCGAAGGCGAAAACCTGCATCCGATCCAACAAGCCTTTATCGAAGAGCAGGGGTTCCAGTGCGGGTTCTGCACACCTGGTTTCATCCTCAGCGCCAAAGCGTTTCTGGAAGAGAACCCAAACCCAACCGCCGATGAGGTTTCTGTAGGCATGAGTGGCAACATCTGCCGATGTGGTGCCTACCCCTATATCGTTAAGGCCGTATTGCGCGCCGCCGAGCTGATGAACGCGCAGGCGCAACCCGCCGAATAAGCCCGACAATTTAGCTATACGCCCTGGAACAGGGCGGGAGGAAGACATGGTAAAACACGACAAAAGCCTTAAGGTTGTTGGCCGCGGATTGCACGTGAAAGACGCCATTGAAAAGGTAACAGGAACAATCCGTTACGGTGTCGACTACGAAGTGCAAAACATGGTGCACGGCAAGATCGTTCGCTGTCCGCACCCGCACGCCAAAATCGTCAAGATCGACACAAGAAAAGCCGAGGAAGTACCGGGGTATGTCGGCATTCTGACGCATCACGACGTACCACAGAACGACTGGGAAGCGGCTTGGTTCAACTATCGCGGCAAGGTGTTCGACGGGATCGGGCGGTTTGTTGGCGACGATATGGCCGCTGTTGCGGCAACCACGCCTGAGGCAGCCGCCAAAGCTGCTGAATTGGTCGAGATCGAATATGAACTGCTGCCTGCCGTGTTCGACATGGAGGAAGCCCGTAAAGCAGATGCCCCTCAGATCCGGTGTGAAGGAAACGAGCGCGACCCTTATCGAGTGGCCTGGGGTGATGTCGACGCCGGAAAGGTCGCAGCGGACGTCACCGTTGATTGCGACATCTTCTATGAAAGCCAGCAATATGCGCCCCTTGGCCGGAATGCCTGCATCGCTGAATGGATGGGGGATCGGGTGAACGTGATCACTTCATCTCAAACTCCCAGCGAATTGCGCGATGGCGTGCACGAAGCCCTTGGAATTCCACTTTCGAAAATTCGTGTTCAGGCATTGCCGAGCGGAAGCTCGTTTGGTCAGTGGTGGTCGAACAATTTCATGATCATCACTGTGCTTCTGGCCAAAAAGGTTGGCAGAGCTGCAAAGATCGAACTGGATAACGAAGAATGCATGGCTACCGTCAAGCGTCGCCACCAGGAGCGCACGCGCGGCTCGATGGGGTGCACCAAGGATGGCGAACTGACCTTTTTCGAGTTTGATCATCTGATCGACAATGGGGGCTATGGCTTCAAGGACGACGTAGGTTTCTTCTGCGTCGACATGTGGGGTAAGAACGGCCACGGCGACTACTGCATCCACGGCATCAACACCAATATGGTAACTGCGGGCTGTATGCGCGGGGTTGGTGACTGCACGCTCGGCGCCTCTGTGGAACGTTGCGCAGATCAGCTGGCAGAAAAGGTCGGCATCGACCCGGTCGATTTCCGCATCAAGAACCAGATTGTTACCGGCGATGAACTGCGGATGCAGCACAGTCGCCACAATCTTAAAGGACAGGTGGACGAATATATCAACAACGTCCCCGAACACCTCCGCAAGGATTGGCCGGAGCTTTTCAAACTGTCGGCCGGGGGCACCAGGGCGCTGCTTGAAAAGGGGTCGGAAAAGTTCAACTGGAAGGACCGCTGGAAAGGCTGGGCCGTGCCCACCCAAACAGAGGGCGCGCTGCGTCGCGGTATCGGGGTCGGTACCGGTGCCCATGTATGTGGTGTGGAATTTGAAGGCGCTTCAAATTCCATGGTCCGCATGAATCCTGATGGTTCTGCCAAGGTGCATTGTGCAGTGGGTCGCCAGGGTGCGGGGGCCGAAACCACCCAAGCCATGGTCGTGGCCGAGGAACTTGGTCTGTCGCTTGATCAGGTCGCCATTGAAACCGGCGATACCGACAGCTGCCCGTGGAACCACGGCTCACTGGCATCATCGACCATGTACCGCACCGGATGGGCCAGCCGCGAAGCTGCCCGCGATGTGAAGAACCAGCTTCTGGCTATTGCAGCCCGCGAGTTTTTCGATGGCGTCGATCCGTCCGAGCTGGATGTGGACAATGGCGAAGTTGTTCACGGTGATCCGGGCAAGCACAACCAGCGGGTTCCCTTTTCGGATGTGCTGAACGAGCTGCGGTCGGACTCGTTGGGCCAGACGTCTTCGATCACCGGCAGCCCGCGGGTGCCGATGCCACCCTCGACCACCTTTGCCCGTCAGTTCGGCGCGCAGTTCTGCGAGGTGGAAGTGGACGTCGAAACCGGCCAAATCAAGCTGATCGATTTCTTGTGCGTTCAAGACAGCGGGACGGTGGTGAACCCCCAGGTTCTCAAAAACCAGATCATAGGTGCCGCGATCTGCGGGTCCGGCTTTGCGATCTATGAGCACATGATCTTTGACGAGGAAACCGGTGCTCTGAAGAACGGCAACTTGCTCGACTACAAGCTTCTGCGGTGTGCAGATTTCCCGCATGATGCCGAAGTGCTGTTTGTCGAAGATCCCGATCCCGTTGGTCCGTTTGGAGCACGCGGTGCCGGGGAATCTCCGATCGCCGCAGGGATCGCAGCCGTCGCACAGGCTGTTTACAATGCGACCGGGGTCTGGGTGGATATGCCAATGACGCCCGAACGTGTTGTATCGGCCCTAAAGGCCGCATCTGCAAACTAACCAAACACAAAGCGGGCTCCTCTCCCTCCCCAGTTTCGCTTTGTCAGCGTCTGCTCTTAACAAGAGCAGACGCATCAACCTCGACATGGTTGTCCTTATCGTAGGAACCAGCGGTCCTTCTTATCGTTCGATTGGGGCCCTTACAGACATCAGATCAACTTGGAACCGGCTAACCTAAACTGCGGTTCTCCAGGAGGAATCAATGCACGAAAGTTCAAAATTGAGTACAGCGGACGATACGGAGAGCCTATCCATTTCTGTTAGTATCCTCCTCAAATGTATTGTGCCGTCGGTGATCGGCGTGGTTCTGTTCATGGTCCCGCTCAACATAGGCGGGGAATACACCATTCCGCTTGTCTATTTCGCCAACTCGATCGTCGCTGTTCTAGGCAAGGCAATGCACTGGATTCTGCTGCTGGTGCTTACGATATCCTTCGCGTTGCCCCTGGTGATGCGATCAAAGTCTACGTCGGATGACTTCCCTTCCTGGTTGGAGCCGTTGGTTAGCTTCAATTGGTTCACGATCCTGGTGCGCGCGCTCGCTGCGCTTTTCCTGATTTCGGTAATGTTCAAAGTCGGACCCGAAGCGATCTGGAGCGAATTCACCGGAGAGATCATTGTCGACGTGGTGATCATCAAGCTTATGGCTATCCTGTTCCTAGCGGCGCTTTTGCTGCCAATGCTGACCGAATATGGGTTGATGGATTTTGCTGGTGCCCTGCTGGTAACACCGTTCCGTGTCCTGTTCCGGCTTCCTGGGCGCGCCGCGGTTGACAGCATGTCCTCGATCCTGGGTTCGGCTTCCGTTGGTATCATCCTGTCCAGCCGTCAATACGAGATGGGGCTCTATACCCGCCGTGAGGCCGCCATCATTGCCAGCTGCTTTTCAATGCTGGCAATCCCCTTTTCCGCTGTTCTGGCGGATATTGCTGGCATTATGGATTACTACATCCAGTATTACCTGGCTTCGATCGGCATTTTGCTGATCCTTGCTATGATCCTGGCGCGCATTCCACCGTTGAGCCTGATCGAGGACAGTTTCTACAACGGTATCGACAATCGCCCCGAAGAGGTATCCGAGGACGGCCACATGTTGGCACGCGCTTGTTCGGCGGCACTCGAACGCGGCAATTCCGGACCCGGTTTCGGTATGTATATTACCAATAGCATCCGGGACCTGGTTGGAATGTGGTGCAACATCCTGCCACCGGTTCTGACCTTTGCAACCATTGCTATGGTGGTGGTGGAATACACGTCCTTCTTCCAGTGGGTAGCGATGCCATTTGTGCCGCTGGTTCAGCTGCTAGGGTTGGAATTTGCAGCCGCCACCGCGACTGCGGTTGTCACCGGCGTGGCCGACCCGTTGTTCCCGGTCCTGATCGGTGCTGACATCCCGGCAGAAGTCAACCGTGTGGCAATCGCTATCATGGGCTTGGTGCAACTGATTTTCATGACTGAAACCGGCGTGGTGCTGATGAAAAGCAAGATTGATTTCAGGCTCTGGCGACTGGCCGCGCTGTTCATGCTCAGACTGATCATCGGCTTCCCTCTGGCCGTTGCCGTTGCGTATCTCATCGTCTAGATGCGAAGAAAAAACGCAACTCACCCAGAGACCCATAGCTACGATTTTTTGCACCATACCCGGCAAACCCAGAAATCGAGCGCTTCCGTGTGGTACGGCTGTGTTGCATGGATCATGACTTAGGCGAGTCTACCCCTTACTCCATCACTTCAGATGACGCGCTCATACATCGCACGACCGAGACCTGTCATGCGGTTGAGCGCCTTTGCCGCTACTTTCGCTTCGGCGATTTGACGGCCAAAATCACGCGCTTGCAGGCCATCACCTATAACCTGTTTCCATCTGCCGATTTGAGCTTCAACCTGTGATCGCTGGTTGTACCCCGTCTCGGCTTGCCAGTTCATTCTGCCATGTTTAGCGATGGCAGCGACGTGTCGATTGCGTTGTGCATTCTCGCCGCGCACTGCGTTCTTTGGTGGAGGGATAATGATCTCTATTCCAGACCCGAACCTGCTTTCCAGGCAGTCGACCACCCCTTGGCCGTCATACGCACCATCCGCAAGAAACCGGCTCACATCGGCATCAATGTCAGTGTGCAATTCTGGCAGCGCTGTTTCGTCGCCTACATGTTCCGTGGTCAGCTTCGAGGCAACAATATCACCAGTTTCCCGGTCGAGCCCGATATGGAGTTTGCGCCATGTTTTGCGGGCCTTCCTGGCGCCGTACTTTTCTTCATGCCAGTTGTCGCCGCGATGCACTTTCAGACCCGTGCTATCCACAATGAGGGTGATTGGTTTACTTGCAGCTCGCCGATTTTCGGCAATCTTTAACCCCTTGCCACGTCGCGACAAGGTCGAGAAATCCGGCACAACGATGTCCACACCCATCAGCCTGGCAACCGACCGCACAAAACCCTGAGTTTGTCGGAGTGGAAGTCGAAAGACGACCCTCAGGGTGAGACAGATCTCGATCGCCAGATCGGAGTAGCGGGACTGACCGCCGCGTGTCTTGCGGCGTGGCGATGCCCACTTCTCTACTACATCTTCAGAAAACCAGATATTCACGTCACCCCGACGCCGGAGGCTTTCGTTGTAGTCCGGGCAGTTCGTGACCCGGTACTTTGCTTTAGGAAACTTGTTGCGACGAGCATCATTGAATTTATGGGGCATCTACTGTTGCTCGCGTCTGAGTGAACGTTGGCGATACTGCGGCTCGGCTATCTATGCAACAAGGTCGGTCTCATCCATACGCCAGGATTCAGCGGTATTGGCCTTCCGTTTCTGAGCTGCGCGAGCGGCCAAGGGTGAATACTTCACAACCCAGCGATTCAGCGTCGCATGATCAACCGATACACCTCGCTCGGCCATGATCTCTTCCAGGTCACGATACGAGACGCCGTACCGGACGTAGAAGTAGATCGCGAACAGGATCACAGATTGCGGGTAGTGCGCACCTTTGAAGTCGATCATCGGACATTCCTAAACTCTGTCAAAGACCAGCCAGCCATTGGATCAAACCGCGCGAAGGTGCAACACGCCGACCAAAGTTTGCGACACAGCCTGCAAGATCCACTTCGGTGTGATGGCATACCCCACCGTCGCCAAAAACTGCCCAGTTTCGCGATCCGACCTGAACCCGCCATAATCGGCCAATGCAACTGCCGACCAGCGGTCATTGATCTGATACCGGATACGGGCCGCGATCAGGGGGTCTACCCAATCGTCGCTGGTTATTGAGCTCGGCGCTGGGGTGGGACCGCCGACCAGAGCGATTGTGCTGCTTGTCTCGAACCAACGAAATCCGGCCCCCACATCCAAGGCCAGGGTTTGGTCCTGTTAGGCCGTGTAAGCTGCGTATCCGCTGAAGAACTGTGTCTTCAGGCTTGTTTCTGCGCCGCTGAACACTGGACCAGGGGTATCTCCTTCAAAAGACAGATCTGTGCGCATGTAATCGGCTATCAACGACCATCTGCCATTCCGCGCTTCAACTGTGCCCATGAAGGCGAGGTCCAGGTTATCAAACGCATCACTGAAACCGAGCTCGGACTCCAACGAGCCAATGGTTGTGTCGGTATCTGCGCCGTAAATGTAAAAGCTACCGTGAAAACGCCAACCCGTGTCTTGTGCCACCACTGCCGACCCACAGCAAAGGGCAGTTGTGATGGCTAATACTTTGCCAACGAAACTCCGAACCTGCCTGCGTTCCATACCGTGCTCCTCTTTGGCGTTCTCAAGCTTGAAGCGCTGCGACAGCTGAGCCGCGCCGAATTCCGGTTATCTCTCACAATTGCACTCGACCGGATCGAGTATCGGAACAGATGCCTCGTCGCCGTTCAGTTTGCGGGCACGAAATTCCGACGGTGTTTGACCGGTCCATTTCTTGAATGCGCGTGTCATCGCAGTCGCATCAGAATACCCTAGCTGATCAGCAAGATCGCCCACGGATGTCGCAGTCTTAGAAAGCAGATGCTTCGCTCGGTCGCATTTGGCTTCGAGAACGATGCGGGAGAGTGATGTGCCATAGGCTGCAAGCCGTCGATTGAGAACCGCACCTCGCGCACCGCATGCATGGGCGAGCGTGATGGCTGACAAATCAGTCCGCCCTGCCATTGAGTTGGCGACGCTCTGGATCGAACTCAACAGGTCTGTCGGTACTGGATTATTGTCGTCCTGAGCTATCGATACGCCTTCGGGCGCTGCTCGATCTACCAAATCAAATAGAAGCCATGCGCTTGGGAAGCGGATGGAATACCCATCTGGTCCAGCACCAACCGCCCGGATACCGTAGAAGTAGGACGGGAGCAGGTCAGGACGGTTCACCCGTACAAGAACCTTTTTTGCCTCCCAATGCTGACCAGCGGTTTCATGCAGCAACGCGGCCCACCGACTGATTTGAAACGCATCCATGTAGGCCGGAGAGCTGCGTGGCGTAAACCTGCGTTTGGCAGACAGCGCGGCGAACTCTCCAGAGACATCCAGTGTCATTGTGACCGCATTTGTGTTGTTCCCAGCATGCACACAGAACCGGGCGATGAAATCGGCCAGGGACTTTGCGTTGCGAAAGGCCTGACCGAATGGGGAAAAGGTGGTCGGGTCAGAAGTCTGACCAACTAGTGCCGGAAAGTCTGGCGATGTCTTTTGAGCAACTGCTTCGAATACGGCGTAGACTGTATCGTGCGAAATTAAGCAATTCGGCGCGCTCAGTTCTGGAAACGATAGATCGAAACCCGCAAGAAGATCTTCTGCGGATTGACCGGATTCCCGATACGCCAACAAAAGCGGCAGGATAACACGCCCACGTACCAGCGATGGCGTTTTGCCTTGAGCTTGTGCGTCTTGCTCCGTCATTTCACATCCTAAACTGCTGCGACTGCACGGCCGAGCAGCTGCAGTATAATGCGGCTACGCCGGGTGTCCCTGACCTGCGTCAACGTCAGGTACAGTTCTGAGAGCAATAATGTCAGGCATGGTTACGCAGGCAGTGTCAGACACACAACGACAGCGCTCATCTCGCCGAAGACTAAACGCCAGTTAAGAATATACAAAAACACTTGCCCTCGCACCGCCATGGTGGATCTGGAATCATCAACCGAAGGGTCAAAGTTTCAAACGACCTGTCATTTTGAGCCTATTTTCTGAGACGGCGGCTTCTAACTGTCAGGGCATACATTCGAACTTTGTGGTTTGTTGGAGAGAGTTGGCCACGGCTCCAATTGTAGCATTTTCAAAACCACAAAATGAGAGGCGCGAGAGTGCGCTTTTGATCAGGTGCCGGGACCATCAAGTAATGCATTTCTGTAATTGGCTAGTGAAGCGAGCAAAACATGAATCTCACGCACAAACGCTGGAAACTTGCTGCATTGGCTGTTCTTCTTGGAACCACGGCCACTGCTCAGAGCTTTGACCTTACAGTCGATACGCTTGGAGAGACATATGAGGTACCCGTTACCATAAGCAACTTTGTTCGGGCTGCGACAGACATCGAACTGAAGACGTACAATGGCCTGGCTGGAGGCGTAAATCAGTTCTTCCACTTCAAAGAACCCACCCCCATCGACAATCAACCCACCATTCGGATGAACCGCGACACACTCTACAGCGTTGCGGTTATTGATATCAGCAACGGCGCAACCTTGACACTGCCCGATGTGGGCGGCCGGTACATGACGACGATGGTGGTCAATCAGGATCATTTCATCAATGAAGTGTTCGACGGTGGCGGCGAGTTCCAGCTTGACATGGATACGTTCCATACCCCCTACGTACTTGTTTTCATGAGAATACTGGTGGATGCTCAAAGCCCCGAGGATGTTGCAGCAGTCAACGCAATTCAGGATGGGTTCACCATCGATGCTGCCTCGGCGACGCCCTTCGAGATGCCCAATTACGACACCGAGAGTTACGAGGCCGTGCGCCGGGCCGCGATAGAGCTGGGCAGGTTCTCCGTAGACAGCGTTCGAACCTTCGGTACGGCCGATCATGTAGACCCACTGCGCCATTTCCTTGGCACTGCCGTTGGCTTTGGTGGCCTGCCCGAAGACGAGGCCTATTATCTTAATATCGAGCCCGGTCTGCCGCTCGGAGAATACAAGATCCATGTACCAGCGGATGTGCCGGTGAACGCATTCTGGTCGGTGAGCCTGTATAATGCGGACGGGTTTTTTGAACTCAACGCCCGCGATTCTTATGTGGTCAATTCCGTCTCGGGCACCAAGAGTGACGATGACATTGTGACCGTGCATTTCGGCGGCTGCGACGACGGGCGCGTGAACTGTCTCCCGATCATGGATGGCTGGAACTATATCGTGCGCCTCTATCAGCCCGGCCCAGAGGTCATCGACGGAATCTGGGTCTTCCCCTCCGTAGAACCCGTCAACTGAACAACAGGACGCTCATGATGAAAAAGCTTCTTCTGACAGTCGCACTTGCTCTACCGACAGGCGTTTGGGCCGAAGACATGGTCGATGTGACCGTCGACACCCTTGTGCGCGCCGAGACAGATCACATGTTTCGCACCAACATGGCCAATCTCAGCCTCGCTGTTGGCGAGCTGGGGCATATGCGCGAAGCCACCACACCGGACAACCAGCCGGTTATCCGCATGAACCAGGACACGCTGTATTCAGCCGTACTGCTGGATTTGAGTGAACCCGTCGAAGTGACACTGCCCGAGGCAGAGGGGCGTTACATTTCGATGCATGTGATCAATCAGGACCATTTCATGTACGCCGAGGCAGAGCCCGGCACTTACCAAATCACACAGGAAGACCTTGGTACGCGCTTTGGTTTCATCGCGTTTCGCACCTTTGTTGATGTGAACGACCCGGCTGACATTGCTGCCGCACAGGCGGCACAGGATGGAATTGTCGTCAGCGGCGGTGGAACGGGTCCGTTTGACGCGCCCAACTGGAATACCGAACAGCTTGCCACTGCGCGTAAGGCGGTAAACGACCTGTCTTTGCTGGGCGTCGATACAGCACGAGCCTTTGGCAGAACCAAGGACGATATTGATCCGGTTCAGTTTCTGGTCGGTGCGCTCTCGGGCTGGGGCGGACTTCCCCCCGAGGCAGCGATCTATCTGTTGGACGCGGTCGATCAGAATGACGGCGAAGTACCACATGCGGTAACGGTCAAGGATGTGCCGGTTCGAGCGTTCTGGTCGGTGACTGTCTATAACGGTGACGGCTTTCTGGAAGCCAATGATCTGGGAGTAAACAGCTATAACGGCTACACAGCCGAAGCAGCAGAAGACGGCTCAGTCACGTTGCATTTCGGTGGGTGCGACGATGGCCGCGTGAACTGTCTGCCGATTACTCCAGGCTGGAACTACGCAATCCGCCTTTACGAACCAGACCAATCGATCTTGGACGGCAGTTGGACGTTCCCGCGTATCGAACAGGTTAGTTCGGCCAACTAGCCAGAGGCACTCTAAAAGGAACATACTCAGATGCGACGATCCCTTGCATGTGCCAGTTTGTTGTGCGCGATCTGTGCAGCGACATCATCCCCCGCAGACGAAGCCGCCGATCTGGCCCAGGAACTAGCCAACCCGCTTGCTGCAATCATCTCGGTTCCGTTTCAATTGAATTATGATGATAATCTGGGCGTCGCCGATCAGGGATCACGCACCACGCTGAACTTTCAACCGGTGGTGCCATTTCAGCTGAATGACAACGTCAATCTGATCACCCGTACGATCATTCCTTACATCTGGCAGGAAGACGTTGTGCCAGGGACGCGTCAAGAGGGGTTCGGCGATATCCTGTTCTCTGCGTGGTTCTCGCCAACCGGAACCGGGGACGTGACCTGGGGCGTTGGTCCAGTTGTGCGGATTCCGACCTTCAGCGACGTTTCGAGTGATACATGGGCCGCTGGGATCACCGGAATTGCTCTGCGTCAGACCGGGCCGTGGACCTATGGTGCACTGGCCAATCATCTTTGGGATTTGGAAAGCAACCCCGACACCCCCACAAATGTAAGCTTTCTCCAGCCCTTTGTTGCGTACTCTACCGAGGGTGCCTGGACTTATTCGCTGCAAAGCGAAAGCACCTATGACTGGGAGGCGGAAGCCTGGTCTGTGCCGGTAAACGCCTCGGTCTCAAAGTTGGTGCAATGGGGAGGGGTACCCGTCAATCTGCAAGGCGGGCTCGGCTATTGGCTGGAGGCGCCCGAAGTGGGTGCCGAGGGTGTTCGCTTGCGTTTGCAGGCTCAGGTCGTCTTGCCCAAAGGGCGCTGACCTCCGGCGCTGGTTTTGTTTTCTCAACGGACAGGGCAATCAAGAACCTAAAGCGAGGCTATTATGACTAGGCTTACTAACACTCTGAACCTGAACTTTTTAGGAGCGGTGATCCTGTTATGCGCTCCGATCGCTGCCGTTGCACAAGATGACCCGCCCAACTTTCTGTTGATCATGGTGGATGACTTGGGTTGGACCGACATCGGCGCTTATGGCGGAGAAATCGACACACCGGCGCTCGACGCGTTAGCTGATAAAGCCGTCCTCTTCACCGATTTCCATGCATCCGTTGCCTGTTCACCGACCCGTTCGATGCTGCTGACCGGCACAGACAACCACATTGCGGGTATGGGCAACATGGGCGAGTTGCTTGCGCCCAACCAGATCGGCAAGCCGGGGTATGAGGGCCACTTAAACAACCGTGTCGTGACGCTGGCCGAAGTGCTGCGAGACAATGGGTACCATACCTACATGGCAGGCAAGTGGCACCTCGGGCACGAACCCGACCATTATCCCTACAACAGGGGGTTCGAGAAAACCTTTTCGATGCTGTACGGAGGGGCGAGCCATTTTGACGACATGACCGGAGTCAGAGAGTTAGAGTCCCCCGCCGCCTACACACTAAATGGAGAGCGGCTGTGGGAACTCCCCCCGACGTTCTATTCAAGCCGGAGTTATGCGGATTTCCTGATGGATGCGATCCGCTCCAACCGGGGTAATGGCAAGCCTCTCCTTGGCTACTTCGCGCTCACGGCGCCCCACGACCCGCTGCATGTGCCAGAGCCGTGGAAATCGAAATACCAGTCGGCTTATGACGAAGGATATGAAGTTCTCCGCCAGCGACGGGTAGAAGCCGCGAAGGATATCGGACTGGTGCCATCGAATGCTCCGGTGTCTGAAATGCAGCCACAGGTAAAACCTCGGGACACACTTTCAAAGGAAGAACAGGCGGTCGAGGTCCGCGGAATGGAAGTCTATGCCGGGATGGTCGACAATCTTGACTATCACATCGGGCGCGTTCTGGATTTTCTCGACGACATCGGGGAACTGGACAACACGGTGATTTTCTTTTTGTCCGACGACGGATCGAACGGTTGTGTCGCAAACTTTTGCCTTGATCAAAGCTAACGCTCTGATTGGGTGTTGTTATCCAGCGAGCCCTGCGAATTGACGGAATCCGCTTGTCGAAGATCCCAGCTGGCCCTTGCGGGTCATGTTGGCCGTCTCGATTCCTGCTAGTGTCGCGGCCGCAGAGGCGAAGCTCTTGAAGCCGAGCATCGGTCTCGTGAGCCTCTTTATGAAGCGGTGATCCTGCTCGATAATGTTGTTTAGGTACTTTGATCTGACAGTGCCGATCTTAACCGGTATCTGCAATCGCTTGAAGATTTTGTTCACTTCCTTGATCCCGGCCGCGTTGCTCCTGCTTTTGTCAATGGTGATCCGCTTCGGGAGGCCATTGTTGGACAGAGCATTGGCGAAGAATCTCTTTGCAGCCTTGGTGTCTCGCTTCTCGGAAAGCATGAAATCAAGGGTTTGCCCGTTGCGATCTACGGCTCGATACAGATACACTCATTCACCGCGGGCTTTGATATAGGTCTCATCCATGCGCCAGGATTCAGCGGTATTGGCCTTCCGTTTCTGAGCTGCGCGAACGGCCAAAGGCGAGTACTTCACGACCCAGCGGTTCAGCGTCGCATGATCAACCGATACCCCACGTTCTGCCATGATCTCTTCCAGGTCGCGGTAGGAGACGCCGTAGCGCACATAGAAGTAGACCGCGTATAGGATCACCGACTTTGGGTAATGCGCACCTTTGAAGTCGATCATCGGACAATCCTAAACTCTGTCAAAGACCAACCAGCCATTGGATCAAACCGCGCGAAGGTGCAACAGGCCGACCAAAGTTTGCGACACAGCCCCATCAAGGTCGTAATTATGCTGGTTGCAGTTTCTGCAATGCCTCCAGTTCCTCGTCGATTGCTTCTGCCTTCCTGCGCATCCGGTCCGACGCCTTCATGAGTGTAAGGCATTTCATCATCTGCTTGAAATGTCGGTCCCTGAGCTTCTTCAACTCCTTCGACGATGCTGTGGGTATCGCGCGGTTGTGCATTTCCTGAAGGTTCAAAACAATCTCCGCGTTTGACCACCACAGCTTGTGGGCTTTTTCCGCCTCGACTTCGAGTCGCAAATATCTGAGACGGATTTCCTTGTACTCCGGCGCATCGCGATCGGCACATTCTCTCATCTTCTTCAGCGTTTTCTTTTGCCGAAGATCACGGATGAGCTGGCGACCCCGGATATCTTTCTGATGGAAAGAATCAAGCGGCTTGATCTTGGCAGAGGCTGACTTGGTCGCCTCAACCTTCTTTGCCATTTCCTCGACCGCAGTGCAGGCATCAAGAAATTTCAGAAGCGCTTGCGCCGCCTTTCGATAGAGCGGTTTGGCACGTTTCAGGATGCGCCCCGCCGAGGCGGGCTTGTCACGCTGCGCCCGCATGAAGTCCTTTTCCATACGTTCGAGGTTTTGCAGGATATCGAAAACGTCGCGGAACGTCTTGTCGAGCGCTTTCCAGGCGGCAAGCATCTCCGCTTCTGTCTCGCGCATGTCGCCTGTCTTGATCTTGTGAGCGATGGACAGATGCTTGTCGATGATTGTGCGTGTTGCCTTGTACTTGCTGGCAACCTCGTCGACCATCTCGTGCACATCCGTATGAGGCCAGTCGGACCCTTTTGATCCGCCACCGCCAGATTGCTTCCCGAGACCGAGCGAGGCCAGGGTCTTGGGGCCGGCAATGCCGTCTTTCTTCAGCCTGTTGCGTCTCTGGTAGGCACGGACCGAGGCCTCAGTCTTGTCACCGAAGATCCCGTCGACCTTCAAACCCGCCTTTAGGGGCGGTTTGTTGAGCGCGGTCTGTAATGCTTTTACGTCGCGCCCTTTGGAACCGTTTTTGAGCTTCTTCATCTGTTATCTCCTGAAACAATGGAATTGGTGTGGGGCACGGCAGTCCGTTGCGCCGACGCGCAACTGACGAGGCTCGGCCCGAGAATTGGCTGCTGCGAGGGTGTTGCGCTTGCGAAGCTTAATAGTCGCGCCTTGAAACCAGCGCGGCCCTCAACAAAGGACCGTGCGCCGTGGGCTCAGTGATGCGAGCAGATACGCGCCATCTTGATCGCATCGCCATAGCCGGTTTCGGTTCTGACAAAGTCGCGCATCCGACCTTCTTCCTGAAAACCCAGCGCTTGGTAGAGGTCGATCGCCCGGGTGTTGTCCACCCAGACCGTCAGTGAAAGGCGGCGGATACCCAGATGGGTGTCGCAGCTTGCAATAATGGCCTCCATCAGTGCCCGTGCGACACCTTTTCCCTGATCCTCTTCGCGGGTTGCGATCATGTTCACATCGGCCGAATGCGCCGCCCTTGGGGCGTCAAAGTTCAAAAGCAGCTCTGCAAATCCAACAATCGCACCACCATCCAGCGCGACCAGTTGCAGGCGGTTTCGGTTATAGGCAAGCCGATCTTCTGTCGTGTTCAGCGGCATGAAGGGCAATCGCATGCTGCCACGGACAACGTGGGGGCTGGTCAGTATCGTATGAAGCTCCGGTGCGTCGTCCGGGTGCGCATGTCGCAAAGTGAAGGGCATTTGAGCCTCCGTCCGTTGAGCTACGGGTCGCTTACGAGCGACCCGCAACGTGCCTAGGTTAAGCCGACCGGGTTGCCATGCAAACCTGTTCGATGTGCCGGTGATCGGTCCCGCAGCACCCGCCAAAGACGACAAGATGCGGCATGAACTCAAGAAGTTCGGCATAGTCACGGCCGGTTTCCACAGGGTCGCCATCATCTAGCGTTTCCGCCTCATCAAGCTCGGCGTGGCTGAGCCGAGAGGCGTTGGCGCGGATGCCGCAAATCCGATTCCTCCAGGCTCCGCCGTTCTGCAGCGTTTCGCGGAAATGATCGGGGTGAGCGCAGTTCAGCATGAAATAGGCCGGCCCGCCGCCGGTCCGATCGTCAACCTCTTTGATGGCCGACCCAAGCGTCTGGCTGGTCGGAAGCCGCCCGTCGGTTTCCAGCGTGAACGAGATGACCACCGGCATGTTCCACTTTCGCGCAGCACGCACGATCCCGATCGCTTCCGGCGTATTGGTGATCGTGATCGCGGTCACCAGATCCGCGTTGGTTCCGGCAAAAGCCTCGATCTGAAAGCCATGATAGGCCTCGGCCTCAGCCACGGTCATGATCTCGCCCGGGTCATAGCCGTCGCCGCGCGGGCCGACGCATCCCGACAGAACGCTCTCCGGCCCCGGAAAATCGCGGCGGAGCGCATCCATCAGAGAGATGGATTGCCGGTTGAACTCGGCCAGTTCGCGTTCATTGAACCCCAGCTTATGCGCCCAATCGGGGCTCGCGCGCCATGTCGCGCTTTCAAAGATGAACCCGCGCCCGTGGGCGGTCGCCACATCGGCATGGCTGCGGTAGTAGCGTTCAAGCGCGGCGCGCCCGTCCTCGGTTCCCAGCAGCGGAAAGGCGGCAAACAGAGGAAGGTCGATCCCATAGTCGAAGATCAAGGTGGTTTCGATACCCCCGTCCGTGACAAAGATGTCGCCGCCAAGCTGTGGCAGTATCGTTGTGCGGTCTTTCATATCTCATCTCCTGCAACGTCGATGAGCAAGGCTTAGCGGGCGCTCCGTTATATCACCGTCACAAGAACTGGCCGCGTTGAGCCACCAGCGTTAAACTTCCACTAAATCTGTTGAAAGTGTCCGGATGGATCGCAAAGAGCGCCTTGAAATTCGGTTGATCGGCCGGCTCGAAATCCGCTTCCGAGGGCGGCGACTGACATTCCCGATACGCCATGCCGGGTTCCTGCTGGCGATTCTGGCGCTGGAAAGCCCTTTGCGGCGGGATGTCGTGGCCTCGCGCCTGTGGGGGGAACGCGGCGACGAGCAGGCCAGGGCGTCATTGCGGCAAACCATCTATCACGTTCAGAAGGTGCTGGATGCCGTGGGTGCGCCGGGCCTGGTTGCTGACCGGGTGACCGTTGCGCTGGACCCCGAGGCAATCCGCTGTGATGTGTGGGACATATTCAACGACTTGCGCTCTGACCCGATGACGGCAGCGACGATGGCGCGGGCCGATCTGCTTGGCGATGTCGGGCGGATCGATCCCGCGTTTGAAGAATGGCTCTCGGTCGAGCGGCGCGCGTTCGCGGAAAAACTATCGGCAGAACTGACGACAGCCGCCCAACGGTCGTTGAACGCGTGCAACTGGAAGGACCTCGATGCGGTCGCGATCGCGATGCTGAAGCTGGCCCCCTACGACGAAGCCGCGCTGCGCCTTCGGATGGACGCGTTGGCACATATGGGAAGACGAACACACGCCTTCGCCCTGTTCGATGCGTTTCAGGACAAACTGACCTCCGACCTGAATGTAATGCCGGATGAGGCCACGCTTGCGCTGCGTGATCGGCTGGCGGCGGTGCCAGCCGACAAGCCTGCGGTCGCAGCCACACCCGAGGCAGAGCCCCGACCGACGCTTCACGAACGCAGAAGCATATCCATCCTGGCGGTAGCCGACGCCAACGACAGCAGAGATCCCGAAGAGTTTGCAGCCGCAACAGCGCGCCTGCGGGACCTGATGCGGAGCGTGCTGCAGGATGGTTCGGCGGTTGTTCTGGAGCGCGCGGGGCCGATGCAGGCTTGTGTGTTTGGCGCGACCGGGCTTGTTGAGCGGCACGCCGAAGCAGCCGTTCAAGCGGCCCGCGCGATGATCGCGCGCGGCTGCAATCAGATGCAATTCGCCGTGGTTTCGGGCGACATAGTGCAGGACGGCGATATAGATGCGTCCAGCGTGGCGCATTTGCTGTCAGAGGCGGCAGAATTGATTCCCTCGACCCGGCCCGGAGAGGTTGCGCTGTCGACAGAAGCAGAGTTCCGGATGGATGCGCGGCGAGAGGATACCCCCTTCGTGGCACGCCTCGAGGAACTCGATATCCTCAAAGCAGCATTTGCGGCATCGCTCGATGGTCATGCCCAGGTTGTTGGGATCGTCGGCGAAGCCGGCATCGGAAAATCGACCCTGCTGCGTCAGTTTCTAAGCCGCAGGCGCAACGCTCGGGTCCTGATGATTGAGGGTCGCGAACGCGAGGTCTCGCGTTCATTCGGCGCGATCACCCGGTTCCTTAGAACAGTTGTTGCAGAAGATGAACAAGCGCTTGAGCGGGCGCTCGCGTCGGACAAAGTGCTTGCACAAAGTGCGGCCGCCTTTGCAGGGATTCTTGGTCTGGACGTGCTCGGAACGGACGCGTCGCCGGAGGATCTTCGACGGCAGATATTCGACGCGGTATCGGCCGTTGTCTTGACCCCCCCCGATACCGAAGGACCCACGATCCTGGTTGTCGAGGATCTGCACTGGCTCGACAGCGATACTGCGGAATTCCTCGACCGGCTGGTTGGCGAGGTATCGGAACATCGCCTGCTCATCCTCGCGACCTTTCGGCCCGAGCATCAGGTGGGCTGGATCGGACGCAGTTCCTGTCGCCTTCTCCGGCTGGCGCCGCTTATGCGGGAACAAGCGATGCGCCTCGTGTCCCAGTGGTTCGAGGAAAGCCAAAGCGCGGTGCTTGAACAGGTGCTGGACAGAGCCGAAGGGAACCCGCTCTTTCTTGTCGAACTGGCCCGCGCCTCCTCATCGCTGGCGCCAGACGGTATTCCCGGAACGATCCGCGATGTGCTGTTGGCCCATATCCACCGACGCCCGGTTGACGCACGGCGCGTTCTGCAATGCGCGGCCGTTCTCGGGGTCGAGATGTCCGATGAAAGCCTCGCCACCTTGTCGGGATTCGATGCCGCACGACTGGATGATGCGCTGCTGGACCTGCGGAAAGATGAGCTTCTTCTGCGCACAGGAACAAGGGCCGAGCCCGGCCATCGGTTCCGCCACGCCTTGTTGCACGACACCGTCTACGCCTCGATCACGAAACCCGATCTGCGTTCGCTGCATCACGCCGCATTCGAAATGGCCAAATCGCGGTCGAATACTGATCCAGGCGCAGTTGCCCACCACGCCTGGCAATCGAAAAACTGGGGCGCTGCGTCTACCTGGTGGCGCCGCGCCGGTGACCATTTTGCGCAACTGTCTTCTTACACGCTTGCTGCCGAGGCTTACGGCAAGGCCATCCTCGCACTGGACGGGGACACAGAGGGCAAACCGAGAAATGACCAAAGGGTAGACCTGGCGCTCAGATTGCGGCCTGTACTTGTCCCGCTTGGCCGCTACCACGATGCGCTGGCAGAGCTTGATCTGGCGGAAGACATCTCGACCGAACGCGACAACATCGCCACCCGCATCTCGGTTCAGATCAGCAAAAGCTACCTCTTCAGTACGCATGGCAGGCTGGCGGACGCGATCGACAAGGCCCGGCAGGCCAAATCACTGTGCAAGGGACATGAACAACAATGCTATGAAGCAACGCTTGCCGAGGCTCAGGCGCGCTCGTTGATGGGAGATTGGCATGGCACCCTGTCGCTCCTGCGCCTGACCCTTCCCTTCTGGGAGGCCAACCGCCACGAGCGCTTTGGTCATACTGGAACGCGCGCGGTGTGGTGTCACGGGCACCTATCCAATGCGCTCTGCCTGAACGGGCGGTTCGACGCCGCCGCCAAGCACGGTCAACGCGCTTTTGACATAGCAACGGAAACCCAGCGACCGCTCGATTTGATCTTCTCTCTGCACCGGTTGGGTCGCGTTCACATGGCCGTTGGAAACCAAGACGAAGCGCTGGCTCTCCTTGAAGACGCGGTACAACGGACCGAGGATATCGATGCGCCGATATTTCGATCCTGGTTCGCCTGCGATGCCGTGCCGGTTTATTTCAGGGCGGGTCGTTTGGACGATGCGCGAAACCTGCTTGATCGTCAGATGCAGGCCGCAAAGAAGCTTGATCTTGTTCAGTTCGAGGGCTGGCTTCGGCTACGCAGGGCCGAGCATTTACATGCGGTCGGTCAGCGGACTGAAGCAGCGGCAGACGCACAGCTGGCTCTTTCCCGCGCCATCGAGATTGGCGATCTGGTTCTCGAACCGGCGGCGATGATGCTGCTTGCAAAATGTTCTGAAGGGCAGCGCGCGCCTGACAAGAAGGCTGCAGCGCTTGACCTTGCAAAAACTCGAGGCTTGGCAACCGCATTAACGGTGTTGTCACCTTAACATCCGATCCGCGGCCGTGTTGCATGGATCAGAAATGAGGCAGATTTGACCCATAGCGCCCAAGGCGATCCTTTTTTGGAAGTTGGCAAGAGGAATCTTTCGAAATATCCGTACCAAGTGTGTCGTAACACCGATCTGTCGGATCGCATACAGACGAGGCATGCCTTGCCCCGTCAACGCCTCAACCTGCCGTAACTTCGTGGCAATCTCTTCCGGCTTCGGTCGCTTGTTTGCCATGTGTTTCCTCCGTTTTCCTAAACATAGCGGAGGACCACTTCACTGGGGGAGGATCACGGTGCCGAAGACTTTCGTTGTATTCCGAGAAGTTCGTCACACGGTATTTGACCTTAGGAAATCTGTGGCGACGAGCATCATTGAATTTGTTAGGCATCTACCGTCGCTCGCGCCATAGCCCGCCAACTCAACGAGCGGCCTCGAAAGACCTTGCAATACTTAACACCAGCAGAGAAATTTGAAGCCTGTGTTGCGTTGATCCGTTGAACTCACACCGCGCTGCCGACCTTCGTTGAGTTGATGGAGAGCATGAAATCACAAGGCATTCTGCATCCAGAAGATTTTGAGCTCCTCGAAGAAGCCCGCGCCAATCTGGGAAGTGCACTTGATGAAAACGCCTCCGACTAAGAAAATCCAACACTTGGTGCCGGGATTTCAGGTTAACGCCTACAGTCTCGGCAAAGTATGATTTCTTGGAATCCAACTAACCCCGGAGCCAATATGAGTAATGAATTTGACAAGAGGATCGCCGATGCCAAGGCGTTGGAGGGGCGCCTAAAATCGGAGGGGCAGCAAACAGATGCTGAGGTAATCAGGCGGTTGCGCAGAAGTGCGAATTCCGCGCGATTGACACTAAGGATGCTCCATAGCGACAACATGGAACTCCGTCGTAAGCTCGGGCTCCCAGCCTTCGAAGAATCGTCCAACTAATCCCGAGATTAAAAAGGGGCCGACTCCAGTAGGGGACGGAATCGTATCATCTCATGAGCGATTTTTGGATTTCCCGACACGATGAGACTACCCCGCTGGTGCGGGGTGGTCAAAACTTGTAGCCAGTGCATGGCGCTGGAGACGTGCGTGTCGAACCGATGGTTATCATGCTCTCATCCGCGGGTTGGGTACCGCTTTACCTAATACGATGCGGGCTTACCTCTGTCTAAGGCCGGAGATTCATCCGATAGTACGCCGAGGGT
Organism: Ruegeria hyattellae; assembly: GCF_041537925.1. Lineage (NCBI taxonomy): Bacteria > Pseudomonadati > Pseudomonadota > Alphaproteobacteria > Rhodobacterales > Roseobacteraceae > Ruegeria > Ruegeria hyattellae. The sequence continues at coordinate 180,948 of NZ_JBGOSH010000007.1, forward strand.
TCCCCTATCATTGGCCGCCGTCTCCAGCGTTCTACACAGGCAGATGGTTGGCCTGATCAGGCAGCTAACGGTGTTTTTCGCGCGATATCCCAGATGAACCCGGCCAGTTCGCGGGCAACGGCCGAAAGCACCCTTGGTTGCGGTTTACCGGTGCGGCTGAGATGGCGGAACCGTTTGCACAGGCGGGTCTGTGCTTTCCAGCCAATATCCCTGATCTCCTACGGTAGATGGGCCGAACGCTTCAGATAAGGGTGCCCCTCTTTCGGCGGGTGTCGGTAGGACCATCCTGCTTCGACCAGCATCGTGCGCGCCAAGGCGTTGCCGGTTTAGCGAACGTAGAAATAGACTGCGAACAGGATCACAGATTGTGGGTAGTGCGCACCTTTGAAGTCGATCATCGGACATTCCTAGACGTTGTCACAGACAAACCACCAGTTGGATCAAGCCGCGTGAAAGTGCAACATGCCGGCCAAAGTTTGCGACAAAGCCAATAATCTTCATGGCGATGCCTTTCTTTGGTGGGGGACAATGAAAAATCTGCATTGCTGACGCCAAATCGCTCCTTGTCCAATCGACGCGCATTCTGCACGTTTGGGACCCGGCTTTGCCAGGTGCCCATGTCTATTGTCGCGTCCCAAACGAAGTTGGCGGACAAGACTTGAGCTCGCTGGATCTCATCATCAAATGAAAAGCCCTCCTGCTTGGTTCGATCAAGGCAAGCGTTGCACCTGCACTGATCCCTGACCTCAGAGGCCGGTGCGTGCAGGCAGTGCCACGTACATCTGAACATGTGTGACGGTCGAAAACTCTCCGGGAAGTGGGCCATAGGTCTGACCATCGGAATGCCAAGCCAGCCCCAGATCAGCAGCAAGGTGCTCTCCGCTCAGTTGCAGGCAGGGTGAGATCGTACGCTCAAAATCAGCTGACCCGTCATCATTTGCGACAAAGGTATTCTCTGACCCATCACGCGCCCCAAAGGGCAGGTCATATGTTCCGATGAACGGATCGGTCGGTGGCCACACCATGAAATCATGCCAGATTGTGTAGACACCGTCGGGCACGAGGTTTTCAAAGGCCAGATCAACCGTTCCGACCCCATTTTTACAGGTGTAGGTGCCGCTACCCTTGGCAGCAAACCACTCGCCAAGCGTCAGGCCAAGCGGGCGGCCCTTGGGATAGGGGCCGGTATCGGTTGTATCCAGAAAATTGTGCTTCACCTCAACACCAGGCGCGTAGAGCGGTGCATCCATGTCGCGGGTCGCAGCAGTAGGGCGGAACACTTCACCCGAGCCGGGGACTTTTTCATAAAAAACATCCTGCTCGGCCATTCCGTCGTCGATGTGGAAAATGAAAGTCAGCGACATGTTTTCTGCGGCGTCATAGCTGACTTTGGTATCGTTCTGTGCAATCGATTGGGTTGCCATGGACAGGGCCAGAACGGCAGCACTGGTCAAAAGAAATGGTCTCATATCATAGGTCCTTTGGTTGGATTTGGGCATAGGTGCCCAGGGAACCGGCTCTGATGAAGAACCGGAATTCTGACGATTGGTTTCATGCGGCGCAGGTTCTACGGCGCTAACCGTCGGGCTCGAGCGGTGTCGGCTGTGGTTCCAAACCCGACGGAACAATTTGCGGAATGAGCGCGGAACGATCATTGGCTGTCGGGTCCGTCAAGGAATCCAGGAAGGCCATAAGCTCAGCGAGCTCGGGCTTTTCTAGCTGCACGGGCGCTAGCGTGTTTGCGTTGGCAATCCGGTTTCGCAACTCATCTGCGCCATGCACCCAGCGGTCGCGCAAGTCAAATGCCGGACGCCGTTCTGGGTTTACCGGGAGAAAGTTCAACTCTGATCCATCTCCGGCCTGCTCGATGATCCGGCCAAGAGGTGGTAGCAAAACATCGTTGGCATCGAATACTTCAAGCGAAGCGACACTGTCCAGATGGTGACGCACCATGGCCTCCAGATCATTAAACACACCGTCATGTCCCCAAGGTCCTGTCAGCGAGACATTGCGCAGACTGGGCGTGCGGAATGCAAACAGATCGTCCATTTCAAAGGTGACGTGGTAGCGCCCCTCGTCCTCTGTGTGCAAACCAAAACCCGATGCGCGCCAATAGCTCGTATCCCCACCATGCCCTTTGCCCGGGCCAATTTGAGGAACGGCAATGGCATGGAAATCGTGATCCGTCAGCAATGCACCGGAATGGCAGCTTGCGCAGCCAGCTTTGCCATAAAACAGATCCGCACCATTGCGCGCAGCGTGAGAAAGGGCTGTGTGATCGCCTGCGATGAAATGATCGAAGGCGCTTTGGTCAGATCGAAACGCCAGTGACTGGAACGCAGCCAGCGCATTTGCGGCCTGCACCATCGTGATTTTGTTTTCGTCGGGAAAAGCCGCATTAAACAGGTCGCGGTACTGCGACTGGCCGGCCAACCGTGCGGCTAACAAGTTCCAGGCGTCTGTTACCCGATCTTCTGCGATGGCGGTGGCAATTGGGTTCTCACCCTTTTGCCCGGCCATCTCTGTGGCAGAGAGCACCGGAAACATCGCCTGCGCAGCCAGTAAATTATCCAGACCAGCAGGCAGATGTTCGCGGGCTGGGCTCCAGAACCCACTATCAAATGTTGCAAGTGGATCAGGTTCCACCCGCCCATCATGAAACATCGAACGATATTCTTTTGCCCCAATGTTCCACAGTGCCTGGGCGTTGCGTGGAATGCGTTCGGTGACCCCGTCTGCAGTCCCGCGTTTATCGCCGAAACCTGTTCCACCTTCGCCAATCGACAGGGCCACACCATCGCTGGTGCCGCGTGCCGGATCATGACAGGTGCCGCAAGAAATATTGCGATTGCCTGACAGGATCGGGTCAAAAAATAGATTCCGACCCAACTCGAAAAGCTCAGCTTTCGGCTTGCCGTCATATAGAAAGTCACTGTCCACCAAGGCTAACGGCAAAAGGGACGACAGTGCGCTTTCCGGCTGGGCATGCGCCGAGTCCAATGTGCCAACAATCAATAGAACTGTTCCGGTTGCAGCAGGCAGAACTCGCGCGGGCAAGGAAGCCAGTGAACCCCTCCTTCCTCCCGCCTCGGCTCGTATCCCTGTCTTGAAAACGGACATTTTAATTTCCTTTGATCAAAAGAGTTCGAAAATTGCACGCCTCTCAAAACAGGCGGTGATGGTCTGCTGTGTCCGACTTCAAGTCACGCAGATGTTCGAGGTCAACGTCCCGCAAGAGTTCGGTGGGCAATTGCGCCAGTTTTCGCAGGTCACGTTTGTTCCTTTGGCGTGCCCGCCACCAGGCAAAAAATTTGGTGACGTTCATCCTTGCGCGACGTCTGCGACTCATCCCCTTGGTTTGATCCATCATGGTCATTGAAGAGTTCCTTTCAGGGTAAGCGTTTGTGGGGGATCAAGTTGTGCTGCGCGCGTTGTCCGTCTCTTATTCGACAGCTGCGGGCTTTGCGCCGAAATGCTGGTCGCAAGGCGAGTTGCACTGACACCGGCGGCATAGAAGAAGCCCTCGAATGACACACCAAACCCTGTGAACCAAAGACCCGGATTTCGGTTGTCCTTTTGACCCGCCGGGCACAGCGGATACCCACGCTTGTCCAATGCGCCAAGATGTCCAAACAGGTCCTCCAGACCCGTCTTGTAGCCCGTTGCACAGATCACCACGTCCGGGTCGACCTTGCGGCCGTCAGCCAGCTCAACAGTGTAAGCTGAGAAACCGACAGTCTGACCAACGGCCTCGAAACGGCCTATTTTCAACGCCTTGACAAACCCGTCATCCAGAGCTGGCGTCACCCCATCCTTGATCAGGCGTGATCCGCCGCCTTTGCGATGTCGGGGCAATCCTTGGCGGCGCAGGTTGCCAAAACTCATCCATTGCATCCCTGCCATCAGCGGATCGAGAGCCCATCTGGGGGTGCGGGAAAACAACCTGGCCATTCTGTGCATCGGAAATCCAAGTATCCGCGTTGGCAGGATCGAAGGTCCGTTCCGGACAGAGATCCAAACCTGTGCGGGATTGGCCCGCGATAAGTGGTTCAACACATCCGAGCCGGAGTTTCCGGCACCTACGACAAGCACCTTTTTGCCGTCATAGTTGGAAGGTTCTGCGAAGTCGGTGGCGTGAATAACCTTGCCGCCAAAGTCGTCGAGGCCGGGCCAAACGGGCATGTCGGGCTCTTTTTCGCGTCCGGTTGCGACAATCAGATGGGTACAGGAATAGGTGCCATTGTTGGTCTCAACCAGCCAACCGGTTTCAAGACGGTGCACCGACTGGACGCGGGTTTCAAATTGGATATTGGACGCTAATCCGGCTGCATATTCGCTGAGATAGTCAACGACCGCATCTCGGGGCAAATAGGTGTCGGGGTGGCGCGGTTCATGATGGCCGGGGAGACGGGCAAAATGGCGGTGAATGTTCAGCCGCAGTTTCGGATGGCGCGCACGCCACGGGTCGGCGACCCGGTCTGAGGCCTCCAGAATCGTGACTGGTATTTTGCGGTCACGCAATTCAGTGGCGGCTGCCAATCCAGACAAGCCGGCGCCGATGACAATGGCGGTTGTTGAATGAGAATGGGTCATCTTAAATCTCCAAAAAAAAGGGGGGCGCGTTTGGCAGACACCTCGAGGCTGATATCAGCGGGTCAATGCGGCACAGATCTGGGCCAGATGCCTGTGATCTGTCCCACAGCATCCACCGACAACACGCATACCTGGAAGCAACTGCCTCAACTGCGCGTACTGCGCGCCCAATTCGACCGGATCGCCATCATCGAGCGTTTCACAGCAATCAAGTTCTGCATGTGACATGCGCGAAGCATTCGCACGCACGCCTCCTATCCGCTGCGCCCAATCGGAACCCTCAGGGATCATGGCGCGAAAGTGATCAGGGTGGGCGCAGTTGACCATGTAATAGGCGGGCTTAGTTGTGGCCGCCGTATCAACCTGTGTGATGGCGTCTTGCAGAACCTCGCCTGTGGGAAGCCGTCCATCGGTTTCAACCGTAAAGCTTATAACGCATGGCACACCCAACTCTGCGACGGCATTGGCGACACCAACTGCCTCTGGCACGTTAGTGAGTGTCAGCGCGCTGATCATGTCGACGCCAGCGTGAGCAAGGACGCCAGTTTGAAATTCATGGTAAGCCTGCGCTTCCTCGATGGTCATGATGGATTTTGGATCATAACCATCGCCACGTGGGCCAATGACGCCATTTACAAGGACATTCAGCCCGTGGCCCAACGTGCGGCGCAGTTCCTTGGCATCCTCTACCGCCTGGGTGTTAATACTCCGCAGAGTATTCAGATCATGCCCAAGCTCCTGACCCCAATCAGGGTTGGCGCGCCATGTATAAGTGTCCAGTAAGAACCCTGTTCCATTTTGGCGGGCCAGTTCAAAGATCGGGGCAAAGTACTCCTTGAATGCGGCGCGACCTTCTTCCAGCTGTGCCAGTGGGTAGGCCGCAAAGCAGGGCATGTCGAAACCCTTCTCAAATACAAGCCAGGTTTCAAGTCCGGCATCTGTCAGAAATAGCTGATCAGATTGATGCGGCAGTATTGTCGACGTCATGTTACGCTCCATTCAGGTCGTTCAGTTTCAATAAGGGACAGATCTGAGAAAACGCTGGATGGCGTTCCACTTGCTCGAACTGTCACATTCAATGCAACCGTATTGCCTGACGAGATCGTGTCGTGATATGCCGATATATGACCAAATCGGTGAATATCGGACATACCCATGCTGGATAAGAAAACCACCTGCCGCACAGCGGTTCTGACCATGCCCTGCGTCGGAACTTCGACAGCCTATTGTATTCTTGATGCTTTGGCGTCTGTGGGACGGGACTGGGAAATGCTACATGGTAATACGCCCAGACCACCTGTTTTTGACGGCGCCCTACTGTCGATTGATGGTGCGCCTTATGACGATATCAACGGACGGCGCATTACACCGGATGGATCGTTGGCAAGCTTTGGAACACCCGATCTTGTCATCATTCCTGACTTTCATTTTGCGCCGGGTACGGGAACGCCGGAAGAGTTTGCGCAGTTCATCCCATGGCTCAGGAAAGCAAAGGACGATGGCGCGTTGATCACGTCGGTTTGTTCCGGAGCCTACTTGCTTGCCGAGGCCGGAATGCTGAATGGGCTCGATGCCACCAGCCATTGGAGCTTTTGCGACATACTCGCTCGGCAATACCCCGAAATCAAAATGCGGCGCGAACGTATCCTTATCCCTGCGGGCGAAGGGCATCGGATTGTGACTGCCGGTGGCGCTTCGGCCTGGGGCGATCTGGTGCTTTATCTGATTGGGCGGATTGCAGGCCCGGATGAAGCCCGCCGCATTGCCAAGATTTACTTGCTGCAGCCTCATAGTGAGGGACAGCTTCACTACGCCTCCCTCACCGCAGGCGCTCAAACCGAAGATGCATTGGTTGCGGATGCTCAGGTTTGGGCCGCTGATAACTACGCGCTTGCAACACCAGTTGCCGCGATGGCCGCACGAAGCGGCTTGACCGAACGCAGCCTATTGCGACGTTTCCGAAAGGCTACGGGTCAAACACCAGTTGACTACATCCAGACGCTTAGAATTGAGGAAGCCAAGCAGATGCTCGAAACAACTGATCTGCCAATCGACGATATTGCCGAAGAGGTCGGATACACAGAACCGTCGAGTTTCCGAAATGCCTTCCGGCGATATGTTGGGATGCCCGCATCTACTTACCGCAAGAAGCGTTTGTTGTTGATGCCTATCGGCTCCGAAGCGCGATAGTTTTACCCTCACCTATTGATTGGTTATGTGGACATGCCGCAGTGCAGCAGATATCTACATGTCATCACATAGAAAGCGGGACGCCCTGCAGGAATTAAGGACCGATACCATGGCTAAAGCTCAAGACTTCACCGTCGTTGTGAATGACGCCCTCGCAGCTCTTCCTTTTGACGTCAAAGCAATGGAGAAAAACTTCCGTGCAACGGCAGTTGTAAACGAAAAGCTGTCCAACGTTGCCCTCAGTGTTGCCGGACAGTGGAACGACATTGTTTCGCACTCGACTAAAGACGCAATCTCCGCCCTTGCGACCGTCGGCAAAGCAAAGGCAGATCCAGCCGACTACGCAAAGGCTCTGACCGAATTCGCCAATTTTGCGACTAACCAGGCTGTCAAGAACTTCTCGAATTACGCTGAGATCACTCTCAAAGCGCAGTCAGAAGCTGTTGAACTGTTGGTTTCTGCTGGCAAAGAAGCTTCAAACGAAGCTGCTGCCGCTGTTCATAATGCTGCTGCCGAAGCAACCAAAGTTGCCAAGAAAGCTGTTGCTGCAAAGTAGTCTTCCCTTTTATGAAACTATAGAAACAGTATTACGGCGGGCTGCCTTTTGCAGCTCGCCGTTTTCTATGCTTCGGGGACCGTGTTGCATGGACTAATTTCCTGTTCGAAATGAGCAGTTGAGGTCAAGTCTCGTCGATGTTCTATTCCCATCAATAATTTGGCTGCGAGCGACCTGTTCGTGATCTATGCCGTCCATTGCGGCAAGGCCCGATTTGACCAACCTCAGCTTGCTTTCACTTGGATTTGCACAGACTCCGAGCAATTTTGCGGGTGCTACGCTGCCTGCACCAGGTTAATTCGGGCAGTCACAGAATTGACTGCGGTTTGCAGCCCCATGCAGGCCGCTTCGCAAGACTTGATCATCTCCATGATTGTTTCACGCGTTTCATCGGAATCAATGAAGACAAAAATCTCGATCCCGTCACACTCTCCTTTTGGTCGAGTGTCAGATGTTTCAGCCATCACAAGAGCCGCTGCTTTGAAACGCATTTTCTGCTCCACTCGCGCTGAGCGAACATTGAGCTGCTTCGCGTGAATGTAGATAGAGATGTGACTGAGAAAGCAAAATGCGATGCCAGCGGCCAAATAGCTGAGCGGAGCGGGGGCCGTGTCTTCTCCGCCAATCATTTTTCCTTCGTCACAAATGAGTTGAAATGCTCCATATCCCGGAGCGTTGGGTTGAGCCACCCCGCGTTTGATGTGCCCGCCATCCAATGATGCTTCTGCGCCCAGATTCACTTCAAAACGAAAGAACCCCCGTTCCTTTTGAGGCGTCCCTATCTCAATTCTGGTCAACTCCGGCAAGCCTTTGGCCCGCTGAACGATCGCTTCTTGTTGGTTCTGCTGCATTTTGATTTCCTCCGTCGACTGGAGTGCTATTGGCCCTGAATTGAGCACCTTAACTCAACTGCGGGTCGCGGAATTGTTGCACATGGCTTGTAACCCTCTCTTACTCAGGAGGGGCAATTCTGATTGTTAAAGTGGCTCGGAATTTAATTGTCTTTTTCGTCTAGGATGTGGATGGCCTCATAGTCCTGGAAATCGTTCAAAGGCATTTCCTGGTAGAGCTTCTCCAGTTCTTGTTCGTTCTCGACGTTCAGAACGATCCACCCGGCTGAACGATCCGCGGCAACCAAGGCACGGTGTTCCTGAACGCCGTCGTCAAGCCGCTTCTGATCAACCGCGTTTGCCGCGGGAAGTCGGGACACGACATCTGCCTTGGCCGTGCCGGGTTTGATTGTTGCTCTTACTAAAAACCGCATGGTAAATCCTCGCAGGTGTGTGGGTGATTAGTTGCTCCTTACGGGAGCTGTCGCTGATTGCCTGTGCCTTCACGGTACTGAGCGGTACCACATCCTTTTCATCTATGGTACGCTACAGTACCATGTCAAGACCTACTTTGCGCGGATCAATACGGAGAAGCTGATGAGTCAAAATGCAAACCGTCGCGACGCGATACTAAAGGCGGCGCGCGCGCTTTTTGCCACTCAAGGGTTTCAGGCGACCACTCTGGAAGATGTGATCGCCAAGACAGGCGGGTCGCGTCGCAACATCTACGCTCTCTTCGGTGATAAGGATGGCCTCGTTCAAGCAGTCCTTATGTCAATCGCCGAAGAAGTCATGCAAAGCTTTGGAGAGCTACCTTCAGACGAGGAGGATGCACGCGTTTGGCTGATCGCAATGGGTGAAACATATCTTGGGACTTTCACGAAGCACGACGTCATCGGAATGCTTCGGCAAATTATCTTTCTGGCAAGTGAAAACCCACAAATAGGGATCGGCGCCTACGCTAACGGACCTGCGGTACTTCGCGAACGTATAGCGAGGTTTTTCGATAAAAAAATTGAGCAAGGCGATCTAAGTCTCGACTCTTCGGAAGACGCTGCACGGATGTTCATGGGCATGGTTGCAGGGGACTACATTCTTAAGTTGCTAATGACCGGGGGGGCGACTGTAACAAAGGAAGAAATATCAAGCCATGTCACGAGCACAGTCGATATTTTTCTGGAGGGCGCGTCTCATAGTTAGTAATGGCTGTTCATCCGGCCTCTTGGGTCACAATCCATGAGCCAGACTAACCTGAATGCTGTCAGCTCAATCGGACCAATTCATTTGATGACGGACAGCCGCGTGAGTTCTTGAATCGCGCGACGTATCGGGTTTTCGGACTTGGCGCTGATCGCAACTGAGGCGATGCCTTCGTCCTGCAATCTGGTTGCAAGTTTTTTCCAGCTTTCTTTGTTGAAGATAAAACTTGGCACAAATACCACAGCCTTGTCCCCGTCCGCTGGGTAATATGCGGCGTCGCTCATATAGAACGCGCTATCAGGGCTGTGTCGCAAACTTTGGTCGGCCTGTTGCACCTTCGCGCGGTTTGATCCAATGGCTGGTTGGTCTTTGACAGAGTTTAGGATTGTCCGATGATCGACTTCAAAGGTGCGCATTACCCAAAGTCGGTGATCCTATACGCGGTCTACTTCTATGTGCGCTACGGCGTCTCCTACCGCGACCTGGAAGAGATCATGGCAGAACGTGGGGTATCGGTTGATCATGCGACGCTGAACCGCTGGGTCGTGAAGTACTCGCCTTTGGCCGCTCGCGCAGCTCAGAAACGGAAGGCCAATACCGCTGAATCCTGGCGCATGGATGAGACCTATATCAAAGTCCGCGGTGAATGGGTGTATCTGTATCGAGCCGTAGATCGCAACGGGCAAACCCTTGATTTCATGCTTTCTGAGAAGCGAGACACCAAGGCTGCAAAGAGATTCTTCGCCAATGCTCTGTCCAACAATGGCCTCCCGAAGCGGATCACCATTGACAAAAGCAGGAGCAACGCGGCCGGGATCAAGGAAGTGAACAAAATCTTCAAGCGATTGCAGATACCGGTTAAGATCGGCACTGTCAGATCAAAGTACCTAAACAACATTATCGAGCAGGATCACCGCTTCATAAAGAGGCTCACGAGACCGATGCTCGGCTTCAAGAGCTTCGCCTCTGCGGCCGCGACACTAGCAGGAATCGAGACGGCCAACATGATCCGCAAGGGCCAGCTGGGATCTTCGACAAGCGGATTCCGTCAATTCGCAGGGCTCGCTGGATAAAAACTGCCAGTCAAAGCGATAGCTTTGAACCACGCCAAAGTTTGCGACACAGCCACTTTTTTTCTTCCGCCGCGAGGCGGCCGGAAAACGCCTTGTTCGCGTCCTCCTGAACCTTCGCCCATTTGACGACCTCGGTCACACACAGTGCCATGGCCCCGATCTGCATCTTTTCCTGGGCCAGCCGTTTGCGGCAGGTTTCCGCGGATTTTCGCAGCTTGTCAGTGCCGTGATAATAGATCGCCTTCATGTCGCTGATTGAGGTTTCCAGATCGGTGATGTTCGCCTCGATCTCGGCGATCTTCTTCCTGAGATCGGTGACGCCGAGCGCTTCGTCAGCCCCCCAAAAGATGTCATTGAAGTTTTCCCACATGGTCTTGATGGTGGCCTTAGAGTGACTGGGGATGTGGACCACGTCGCCCGGCTCGATTGATTTGGGGTCGCCGCGCTCCTTGCGCAGCTTGGAATTGTAGGGGGCCTTGAAGATTTTCGAGACTGCGGACGTTGGAAAGCCGCGGGCCTTCAGAACCGACGCGAGTGTTTCGCCCTTGCGCATAGTGTGCGGGACGATGTTGAACCATGAGGTTGCCATGAGAATCCCCCGTGACGTTACAGCAACGATGGCGGCAGTCGGGAAGTCTTGGGTAAATACTAGGCCAGTAAAGGCGCGAATAATAGCGGCTATGGGTTGGTCTAGGAAATCTCACTTAGGCATTTACTTCACTGGTGCTCCAATAGGACCTGCATTGCGGTTGGCAATGTTCACGAAGTGCATGCAGCGGCAGTTCAAGCGAAGCGCAGCATTCGTCAATGAGGGCTCTTCTGGACCCTTCGCCGCGCAAACCACGACCATCCGGTCCCAGAAGCGTGGCCCTTCGCTGCGACGTGCGTGAACTCAACAGATGCGGGACAATCCGGCCTTTTGCTGGCGCTGCTATTGCTGACGCAGAAAATTCTCGCGATTGCGGCATGTTTTGTCGCTGCCGTGCATCCAAATCGTCGGAGCGGTCGTTGAACGCCAGCATTGGGCACCATTTCTAAATGACTGTTTCGCCCCAAGGCTGTCCAACGAGAAAGGACCGGCAAAACCTTGCTTTCGTGGCACGACAGTACACCCCCTTGTTGTGCGACGAGCGCAAGAAAAATTCTTCAGTGTACCGTTGGTCGACGGATAATACCGGGGTACGTGATAAGGGTCGAATTCCTTCGCACAATTCGCTTTTGCGGCCATTCCCGCGCATGATGGTACAGAGGCCCAGCCAGCTAACTTGTCACATGTGGCTTCCAGGTAAGTCGTTCTGAAGTTCCGAGGGCGCGAGACAGATGCAAACCCCGCCGTGCATCGGATTTCATTCTGTTTCGGTCGTCACGTGCAGTAGGCTCGTGGCAAGATCCGGAACGGTTGTCGAAGGCGAAAATTTGATGAGCGAAGGCACGAACGCGGAAGCTGGTGAAGACCCCTATTGGCATCTTCATGATGAGGATTTCGAGGCTCCATTCATGACGCCGCGTCTGACTGCGGAAGGATCGGTCTTCATGGGCGGGCGCAACGTCGTTTCGTTGAATGGGGATTGGCGCTTTGCCATCGACCCGATGCGCGAAGGCTTGCGTCAGCGTTGGTTCGAACATGATGATCAGCCGATCGATGACTGGATTGTTCCGCGCGACTATGACGAAGGGGGATGGCAAACGACGTCTGTGCCGGGGTGTTGGAGCACAGAGCGCGAGGAGTGGCTGCGATACGAAGGTGCGGCCTGGTATTCGCGCGAGTTCGAAGCCGAGACGCCGACAGGCGACCATCGCGTCGTTCTGAGGATCGGCGCCGCGAACGAGCGTGCGCGGGTGTTTTTGAACGGAGTGTTTTGCGGGCTTCATTTGGGTGGCTCGACACCTTTTTTTGTCGATGTCACGCAGCACCTTCAACAGGGCAAGAACCTTGTGATGATCGAGGTCGACAGCACCCGCCGTGCCGACGCAGTGCCGATGCACCATACAGACTGGTTCAACCATGGCGGCCTTTACCGAGATGTCGAACTGGTCACGGTGCCTACCGTACACATCTCACATCTGTTTGTGCGATTGGTGGAGAACGGTGTGGCGGTGGATGTGGCACTATCTTCGGGCGAAGACGGGACGGCGGCTGTGGATATCGCCGGCCTGATTCAGGGGCGGATCGATGTTCGCGCGGGCGCGGGCGCGGCGACTCTGGATTGCGCACCCGAGCTTTGGTCGCCGGACACCCCTCGGCTTTATGATGTCACCGTCAGTTTCGGCGCGGACCTGGTCGCCGACCGGGTGGGGTTTCGCAGCATTGAGCGGCGGGGCCAGGAATTGTATCTGAACGGGCGCCCTCTGCGCTTGCGTGGCATCGGCGTACACGAGGAAGACCGCGATGTTGGCAAGTACAGTAACGAAGCCGATATCCGCCGCCGCTTTGCACATCTAAAAGACCTGAGCGCCAATATCGCCCGGGCCGCGCATTATCCTCACCACGAGCTTGTCGCACGCATTGCAGATGAAATGGGCATTCTCTTGTGGGAGGAAATTCCGGTCTATTGGGCGATCGCTTTCGACAATCCGCCGACCTTTGAGAACGCCCGCAATCAGCTTGTCGAACTCATTCGCCGCGACGCAAATCGTGCCAGCGTGATCCTTTGGGGCGTTGGCAACGAGAACGCCGACACCGACGCGCGGCTGAAGTTCATGCGCGGGTTGGTTGAGACAGCGCGCGCCGAAGACCCGTCGCGCCTGGTCACGGCGGCCTGCCTGATCAACCGCGAGACGTTCCTCATCGAAGACCGGCTGGCCGACCATTTGGACGTGATCGGTCTGAACCAGTACTTCGGTTGGTACGAGCCAGGTTTCGAGGGGCTGGAGCGGTTATTTGAGAACTCCGATCCGGACCGCCCCGTTGTGATCTCGGAAACTGGTGCCGACGCGGTGGCGGGAATGCACGGGCCAGACAGCCAGTTGTTCACCGAAGAGTATCAGGCAAAGGTTCTGACCCGGCAAGTCGAGATCGCAGCGCAGACCGAGTATGTCGTCGGTACGTTCATCTGGCTGCTTTACGATTTCCGCACGGACAGGCGGCAGACCCGGCATCAACGAGGATGGAACCTGAAGGGTGTGATTGCCGCGGACAAGATCACGCGGAAGCTGGGGTTTGCCGCGCTGGCGCAGGCGTATCAGCGGCATTTCCGTGACCTTGATTAGAGTGCTTTGAGGAACTCAAAAACCGCCCGACGCATTTCGGGGGTTTCCTGGTGCCCGGTTGATTTGCTCCGGAAAATCGTCAGTTGATCCGGACAACTCGCATAGGCGGCTCGCAGTTCGGCAAGTGCCGGATCGACCGCTTCGGCCGGTGTTAGCGGGTCCTGATCACCGATGCCCACAAACTGCGGACGGGGTGCGATTTGACCGGCGATTTCACCGTTGGAGGCGACGTTCAACAGCCCCGGGATCGTCAGGTATAATCCATGCAGGTCATGGGCACCGCTGCGAATAAGCTCTGCGAAATCGGCAAAGCAGCAAAGCTGCGCTAAAGCAGCGACCCGTGGTTCGGCAGCGGCCAGCCAGTAGCCAAGGGTCGCTCCCATCGAGATCCCGAACGCGCCCACACGGGTCTGGTCGATGCCGTCTTGTGCGATCAGCCAGTCAAATGCAGCGTGAAGCTCCCCGACCATCTGGCCCGCCAGTGACTTACCCTGCCAAAGCGCGGCCTTGGTCAAATCGCTTTCCGTTCTGTCCGTTCGTCCGCCGAATCCGGGCAGATCAATGCAGAATACCGCAAATCCTTTGTTAACGAGCATTTGCCCCATCGGACCTTGCAAAGCGGGTCTGCCGTCCAGAACTTCGCGCGCGCCTATGTCGTAGCGGTTGCCATGGGCGTGAATGTAAAGAATGGCGGGGGCCCCTGACGTCGCATTGGGGGTCGCAAAGAAGGCCCGAACTTCTTCGCCGATGCCTGAGGAGAACGTCAATTCCTGAAAGCTGCTGTCGGGGACCGGGCGGGTCCGCTCCGGAAGGAGTATCAAAGGGTGGTGGCCAATTTTGAAAAGCTCTCTCAGCCGGTCACGCAGATCGGGATGTGTCACGGCTTGAAACCGTCGCAGATGGGCAGGCTGCGATCAATCGGCACGGTCACACGCTGACCGCTGCGATCCGAGTGATAGATCGCCGCCGCCAGTTCGATCGACGCGATTGCGTCGTTCAGAGAGACTTCTGCTCCGGTCCGGCCATCCAATGCATCGGCGACCGCAGCGCAAGATCCGGCAAACCCTTCATGCGGGCAATCGATCGCGGCCACGATGCGGTCAATCTCATCCTGCCGGTTGGGATCCCGCGCCTGAAATGTCCAGGTCGCTTCGCCGGGCGTGTAGGGAAGCCGAGTGCTTTCAACTGTCATGTCGTCATAGATCAGTCGCAACCGGCTGGTGTCATCTGCCGCACCGAGAGTGATCGACGAGGTCGCCGTTGCGCCATTCTTCATGCGAAAGGCGATGGCCGCGCAATCCTCTGTTTCGATGGGATTCACCCGGGTTGCAAGGCTTGCGGAAACCTCTGCCACTGGCCCGAAGGCCAGAACCAGCAAGTCGTGGGCGTGGATCGCGTGGCTGAGCACCACGCCGCCAAACTCGTGCTCCCATGTGCCGCGCCACGGATTGGCGTAGTATTCGCCGCCGCGGTTCCAGTGGGTTTCCAGCGATGCGGTCAAGGGGCGCGAGAGAAGCCCCGCGCGCCGCAGCTGCGCTAAAGCCTCGAACGCACGGCCAAAGCGATATTGGAACACCGGGAAAATCCGCCCCTTCGATCCGGCCTCAGCCTCGGCCAGCCGATCTGCGTCACGCAGCGATCCGGCAATCGGTTTTTCGACGATGACGTGCTTGTCCTGGGCGAGCGCTTTGAGAGTGACAGGCACGTGTAAGGGCGGCGGCAGGCAGATGTCGACAACATCGACCGCCGGGTCGGCGATCACGTCGTCCAGTGACGCACTGGTTTCGGCACCGGCCTGCGACGCAAGCCTCTGTGCCAGTTCGGTATTCAGGTCGCAGATATGGGTCACGGTGAAGCGGTCGCGCAAATCCAAGTAGGCGGCTAGGTGCTTTTCCCCGATCCCTGCGCCCAATATCGCGACGGTTCGGGTCACCGCAGCGCGCCCAACCGAGTGGCCGTTGCCTGCGCCGTCAAGGCAAGCTCCGTCACTTTGAAGCAATGTGCCTGGCCCATCGCGGTTTCAGAGCGGTTGTTCACGTCGCTGATCAGCCGTTCGAAATAGGGCAAGGGCGCATCCGACGCGTCGATGTGTTCGCAAGCGTCGCCGTTGACGAGAAAGACGTGGTCGGTGCCATCGCGCCCAGCCACGTCGACATATTTGCGTAGCTCGATATAGCCTTCGGTTCCAAGGATGGTCAGCCGTCCGTCGCCCCATGTCGGCAAACCGTCGGGCGTGTACCAATCCACGCGGATATAGCCCTGTGCGGTGTCGGAGCGAAGCATGATCTCACCAAAATCCTGCAGGCCGGGGTCATTCGGATTGGCGAAATTCCCGACGCTTGAGGTGACGATTTCGGCGTCTGATGACCCGGTGAAGAACAGGAACTGATCCACCTGATGCGAGGCGATATCACCCAGAATCCCGCCATATGAGGCTTCGTCGAAGAACCAATCAGGCCGGGTGGGTCGGTTCAGCCGGTGCGGCCCCAACCCCACGGTTTGCACAACCTGCCCGATGCGACCCTCGGCAATCAATTCCGCCGCCCGTGTCACCGCTGGCACTTCGAAACGTTCCGAGAAGTCTATCGACCAGATGCGACCCGTCTGTGCAACGCAGGCCTTGATGGCAGCAAGTTGATCAAGGGTCGTGCAGCCCGGTTTGTCGGTCATCACGTCCTTGCCAGCGCGCATCGCCTCGATAGCGCGGTCGGCTCGGCGGACAGGCACATCAGCGATCAGGATCATATCGATCTCGGGATCATCCAGCAATTCCCGTCGGTTGGCGAGCCTTGGGATGTCTGGGAACCGCTTCGTGAACCCCTCCAGCGGCTCCGGCTCGCCTTCCGTCCACCAACCCTTGCAGGTACAGCCAAGCGCCTGCATCTTATCAAGCTGGCCAAAGATATGCCGGTGATCAATGCCGATCACGCCGAGTTTGAGGGGTTTCATATCTCTATCCTTTGACGACTTGGGTTTTTTGACCACTGCGTGACGATGCCTCAATAGCGGTGATCAGCCTGTGCACGTGCAGCGCTTCTGACCCGGTGACCCGTGGCGGATGGCCCGCCCTGATCGCTGTTGCGAAATCCGCAATCAGCGATTTGTGCCAATCATAGGGAAAGGCCATCGGGTCGGCGCCGCCACCGGTGGTGGCTTCGCTGCCGAAAGTCTCGACCCGGCCATCGCGCCAGTGGACGGTCAGGACACCGGATTTGAGCGATGCCGATCCGTTGTCGCAGTCGAACTTCAGGCTTTCCGCATCACCGGGGAAACTGGCAGTGCTGGCAAAGATCGACCCGACCGCACCGCTTTCGAACTCGACCACGCCAGCCGCGAAATCCTCCGCCTCCATCCGGTGAAACGGGGTTGTTGCGCAGAGGGCTTGCACAGCGGCCACGGGGCCGGTCATGGACAGCATAAGATCCAGTGTGTGAATGGCTTGACTGATCAACACGCCGCCGCCGTCACGGGCGTAGCTGCCACGGCCCGGTTCGTCGTAGTAACTCTGGCCCCGCCACCAGGGCACTTCGGCGCGCACTACACGGTTTGTTCCAAGGGCACCCTCGTCCATCAGTTTGGCCAGCGCTTCGGAGGCGGCTCGAAACCGGTGCTGAAAGACGACGCCCAGCGAGACATTGGATGCGGCGCAAAGATCGACGATCTCGGCGGCGGCCTCTGTCGTGCGTTCCAGCGGTTTTTCGGTCAGGATGTGTTTGTTCTGACCTGCAAAGAGCGAGATCAAGTCCAGCCGCGCATTCGGCGGCGTGATCAGCAGCAGCGCATCGACCGTGGGGTCATGGGCCAACGCTTCAACGTCGGTGGCCTCGGGGAAGCCATAGGTTTTGCAAAACTCCACGCGTGCCTCGGCGGAGCGCGCATAGCAGCCGCGGACGTCAATCTGATCCTGGAGGTTTTTCAGGGCAAGCGCATGGGGTTTGGCCGCCATACCTAACCCGACGACGGCCAGTCCAATCCGGTCGCTCATCCCGCCACCCGATTGACAATTACCTGACCATCGGCATCGAACAGATGCATGTCTTCAAGTTCGAAACTCAGGGCCAGTGTCTGGCCGTTGACGACCGGCAGCTGCCCGGGTTGATGAACCGTGATCTGTGGCAACCCCTCGACGTTGCAATAAAGATAGGTTTCGCCGCCAAGCTGCTCGGCAAATGCGACTTGACTGGTGGTGTGACCGATTTCATCGTTTCCAACGCGCACATGTTCGGGCCGGATGCCAAGCGTGCAACGGGCTCCGTCCGTCAGGCCATCGACCTTGGGAATGGTCACCGAAAGGTTCGGCGCGGTCAGGGTCCAACCTTCGGGGCCGTCCACGGCGGTTGTCTCGATAAGGTTCATGCGGGGCGAGCCGATGAATCCGGCGACAAATACGTTTTGCGGGTTGTTGTACAGATCCAGCGGCGCCCCGGTCTGTTCGATGCGACCGCTTTGCAGAACGACGATCTTGTCGGCAAGCGTCATCGCCTCGGTCTGGTCATGGGTCACATAGATCATCGTGTCGCCGATATTTGCGTGCAGCGCTGCTAGTTCCTTGCGCATCGTGACCCGCAGCTCAGCGTCAAGGTTGGACAGAGGTTCGTCCAGCAGGAACGCCTTGGGCTCGCGCACAATTGCGCGGCCGATGGCAACGCGCTGGCGCTGCCCCCCCGACAAAGCCTTCGGCTTGCGATGCAGGTAGTCCGTGATCTGAAGCATCTCTGCCGCCTCGCGCACCCGGCGTTCGATCTCGGGTTTTGGCATCTTCGAGTTTTCAAGCCCGAAGGCCATATTCTTGTAGACACTCATATGCGGATAGAGCGCGTAGGACTGGAACACCATCGCCAGTCCGCGCGAAGAGGCGCTGACGTTGTTGACCGGCTCGCCGTCGATTTCGATTGTGCCGGAGGTGACGGTGTCCAGACCGGCGATAAGGCGCAGCAGCGTGGACTTGCCGCAGCCGGACGGGCCAACGAAGACGCAGAATTCTCCTGATCGGACGGTCAGGTCAATGCCGTGAATAACCTCGACATCGCCATAGGATTTGCGAATTTCTTTCAGCTTGATTTCAGTCATGGGCCGGGTTTCCTGGTCATCGGCTGCGCATTTTGGCGGCAAGTTTCGGGTCCGCTTTTTGCATCCGCAGAGGCGGCAGTCCCTTCAGGATCTGGCCGATGTCATCCAGCATCATTTCGCGGATGCGGGCGTAGGAAGCATGAAGGCCACCGGCAAGATGGGCCGAAAACAACACGTTCGGGGTGGTTCTGATTTGGCTGTCATCGGGCACGGGTTCTTCCGGGTAAACGTCCACGGCGGCGCGGAAAGCGCCAGCGCCAGCGAGTGCCAAAAAGTCATTGAATTCAACAATCCCCGCCCGCGAAGCCAGCACCACGGTTGCATCGTCGCGGATGGTTTCCAGTAGGGGGCGGCCCAGAAATCCCTCGTTGTCCGACGTGACGCCAGCCAGCAGGAACAGCACGTCGGAGCCGCTGAGTGCGGTTTCGAGCGAGACCGGCTCCAACCCCTCGGACCGCAGAAAGCCGTCTGACAGCCAAGGGTCATGCACCATCAGTCGCACGCCGAAGGGGCGCAGAAGCGGGGCCAGCGCGCGGCCCAGATTGCCATATCCGATCATCGCAACTTCGGCGCCATAAAGGCATTTCGCACTGCCGTTGCCCGCGACCCCATAGGCTTCACGTCCGGCGCGGAATAAGGGATCGGCCAAGTGCAATTCGCGCAACAGCGTGATCGCCTGTGCGAGACAGAACTCGGCTACGGCGGGCGCCATGGCCGGTGCGGCAGACAGTACCTGGATTCCGCGCGCATGGCATTCGGAGTAGTCGATGTTGTCTTCCCAATTGGCTTTCACGTTCAAGATCGCCCGCAGGTTCGGCGCTCGGTCCAGCCGTTCTTTCGGCATCGCGGTTTGGCCAATCAGAATGGTCATGACGGCCAGATGCGCCTCAACTAGATCGTCGGGCGCGCGTGATCCCCAATGGGCAACCACACGACCCATATCCGCCAGTGCGGCAGCACAGTAGGGGGTGTAGACCATCGCCTCGTTCCGCGGAAACGGGTCCATAAAGATCAGATTGTCTGTCATTTCATTCCTGAACTGGCGATGCCGGTGGTGATGAATTTTTGCAGGAAGGCGAACACGACCACCACGGGGATCAGCGTGACCACCGTCATCGCCAGAATGTAATGCCACTGCACGTCCAGCTCGCCCTGGAAAGCGTTCAGCCCGACCTGCAACGTGTAAACTTCTGAGCGGTTCAGTACGATCAGCGGCCAGAGAAATTCATTCCAGCGCCACATGATCGAGAAGATTGCCAATACGGCGATGGCGGGCATTGCAAGAGGCAACACGACCTTCGAATAGATCGCCCATTCCGAGGCGTTGTCCATCCGCGCAGCTTCGATCAGATCTTTGGGGATGGTCAGCATGTATTGGCGCAACAGGAACACGCCAGTTGGCGTTGCAGCGCCGGGCAGGATTACAGCCCAAAGCGAATTGATCATCCCCAGTTGGGTGACAACCAGATAGACCGGCACAAGGATCACGGTGATCGGTATCATCAGGGTGCCGATGACGAACAGCATGATGGCGTTACGCCCACGAAATTCGTAGATGCTGAGGCCATAGGCGGCCATCGAATTGATCAGTAGTGTCACCAGAGTGGCCACAACAGTGACGATCACGGAGTTCTGCAGGAACCGCACGAAGTTGAACCGTTCTAGGGGATCTACATAGTTTTCAACTGCTAGACGGAATTCGCGGACCTTGGTGCGCTGGTCGATTGGCACCTTGAATTTTTCGTCTGGGTTTCCTGGATCGACCATCTGACTGACAATGCCGATACGTCGCACCTGAGCCATTTGCTTGGTTGTGCCGTCTTCCATCGCGACATCAAACAATAGCAGAGGCTCGTCATATCCTTCGACCTCGACCTCGATCTGACCGAGGGGAAGGAATGTCGGCGGAAATTCGACCAGTCCAGCCGGGGTTTTGAAGGAAGACATCACCAACCAGATGACCGGGCCGAACATAAGCAGCACGCCAAAGACCAGATAGATGTAAGTGAAAACGTCGCTCCAATGCAATTTGTCTTGTCCGCGCCGAGCGGTGATCAACGTGCCGATGGTGCGCATTGTGGAGGTGTCAGCCATTGTCGCGTGCCCGTGTTGCTGCCAGTTGGGTCATCGTCAAAATGAACAAGATCACACCCAGTACGACCGAGGCTGCCGAGGCCAGCCCAAAGTTCTGCACCTGTTCAGTGAAGCCGGTATTGTAGATGTATTGCACGATGAATTGCGTGGCCGTGCCTGGCCCGCCGCCCGTCAGCACGAAGACCTCGTCGAATATCTGCACACCTTTGATCAGGGCCAATACGATCACGACCAGAAGGTTGGGCCACAACAGTGGCAGGGTGATGCGCCAGAAAACCCGTTCCTTGGACGTGCCGTCCATTTCGGCGGCCTCGTAAAGGTCGGGCTGGATCGCTTGCAGGCCCGCCAGCAAGATCAGCGTGTAAAAGCCCATGTGCGCCCAGATCGACACAAAAACAGCCCAAAACATCGACCATTCGGGACTGACGAAAAACAGGATCTTATCCATCCCTATCGACACAAGAAACGCGTTCAAAATGCCATCGCGCAGCAAGACCCACTTCCAGATCAGCGCCACGACAACTGGTGACAGCAGCACCGGAAAGAAGAAGACCGCCCTGAAAAAACCGCGCGCCCTGATCTTTTGGTTCAGGATCAGCGCCGTGATCAGCGAGAACAGAACAAGGAAAGTGACCTGAAAAACGATGAATATCGCAGTGTTGTAAAGGCCTTTCCAGAACCGGTCTTCGCGGCATGTGATCGGATCACCGAAGGTCTCGCATTCCAGAAGAAAGCCGTATTGTTCGGTGCCGGTGTAAACCCGGTCGCTCAGATAAAGCTCGGTGCCGCCGGTGAGAGAAAACGCGAAGTTGATGAATAGTGGGATGACGACAAAAATTCCAAAAAACGCAAGATTTGGCAGAAGAAATATCCAAGGCATGCGTTGAATGCCGACCAACCGCTGTATCGCAGAAAGCGGATAGTCGAGTCCCTTGAAAAGCACCCGCAAAGGCCAGGCCGCCATCGCTGACAGCCGGTCAATGATACCAACCCGGTCTGTCTTGAGGTCGTCCATGATGCTGCCTCCATCCCTTGCAAGGTCAGGGCCGATCCTCTTTGGACCGGCCCCAATCGCGCTTACTCGCGCTCTTTTTCAGCCAGTTGCTTGGCCACATCGTCTTCCATCCGCTCATAGGCCTGATCCAACGTCATTTCGCCAACGATGGCTTCGTTCAGGCGCGAGATCAGAGCGTTGAACAATACGCGGTTGTTCTTGTAGCCCTGCAGATCAAAGGCGACAGGCGAGATAGTTGGAACCGCACCTGAAAAAGTCTCCAGCGCGTGCTTGGCGCGCGGGTCATCGGTTGCGAACTCAACACCGCCGGTGGCGAGTTTCAGGTGGCCCGGAATGAACAGCGTCTTGCCATAGAATTCAGCTAGGTTTTCCTCTTGTGCTAGGAAATCCATCAGTTTGCCAACTTCTGCGGGATGTTTGGTATCCTTCAGGGCGACCAGCGCTGCACCACCCGGCATGCCCGTGCAGGCAGCTGGACCACAAGGGGCTGGCACGGCCCACCAGTCAAACGCGTCACCGATCTTGTCGGCAAATTGTGGGATCTGCCACGAACCCGACATGTAGAACACCACCTGCGCGTTGGCGAAGTCTTCGTTCGCGCCCAGATAGGTCGAGCCGGAAACCGAGCCCCAAAGCTCTTTCGACATTGTGCCGTCTTGATGCCAGTCATATAGCCGTTGGGTCATTTCCTTCAGGCCGTCATCCACCAGTGCAGGCCCGCCTTCAGCGTTGAACATCTGTGCGCCCATTGCAATCGCCGGGCCAGACACACGGTGACCGGAGCGATCCCAAGCCATCGGGATCGGAATATCCAGTTTTTCGGCGACCTGGTTGACCGCAGCAGCCCAGTCATCCCAAGTGGCACCGCTACCCGGCATGGCGACCTCGGCCTGTTCGAACAGGGTCTTGTTGACGTAAGGCCCGGTTACGGTCAGTTGGGTCATGAAGCCCGAGATTTGATCCGAGTCCGGAGCTAGCCAATCAAGGAAGGGGCCAAAGCTGGCCTCCCAATAGTCGGGGTCCGAAACATGCGGCGTCAGGTCGAGGTAGAACTTGTTCAAACCGCCAAGGTCGGTGACGCGCGCAAGGTCTGGGCCCTCTCCCGCAGCCAATTGGATCGGCAGCGATTCGATGATCGACTTATAGGGCACAACATCAAGCGTGACCGAGATATCGGGGTTTGCAGCCTCGAAACGGTCCAGAAGCGTTTGCATCACTTCGCCCTCGTTGCCGTCGTTGTACCACATCATGCGCAGTTCGGTTTCCGCCATGGCCGCACTGGCCATCAGCGTCGCCGCGACGGCAGACGTTGCCAGCAGTTTTCCAATAGCAAAAGTCATAGTGATCCTCCCTTGGGTTGGTTTTGTCTTTCTTCATCCGGCCCTGAACTATCGGGCAGTTTCTTCATCTCTCCGTATTCGTCGAGTTCCAGAACCGAGTTTACATGGCCATGCATCGCCCTTGCGGCGCCATCGGCATCGCCAGATCGTATTTCATCAATTATCTCAGTGTGTTCTTCATAAGCGCGCTGCGATCGCATCGCGATACCCGCCATAAGTAGATAGCGCTGGCGATCGACATGCCCTTTGATCGACAGAGCCAGTTTCCAGGCACGTGGCACGCCAGCAAGCCGGGCGAGCTCGGCGTGAAAGGCTTCGTCCTGAACGAAGAATGCAGCGTAGTCGTCGCGTTTTGCGGCGCTCTGCTGAATCTCCATGATCGGATCAAGCGAGCTTAGGTCCGCGTTCATGTCAGCCAACCTGCGGACTACCGCAGTTTCCAGGGCCGCCCGTAAGAACACGGCCTCCTGAAGTTGCGTTACATCCAATTCAGCCACCGTCGAGCCCACATGCGGACGTGTGTTGACCAGCCCTTCAGATGCTAGTTTCTGCAAGGCAGCGCGAAGCGGCGTGCGGCTGATGTTCAACGTGTGGGCAAGTGATGCTTCGCTGATCTTGGCGCCCGGAGGTAGTCGGTTGTCAACGATACGGACCCGCAAATAGTTGTAGACCTGCGGCGTGATCGGCAATGTATGATCGATCTCTTGAGAGTAAAGTAGCGCCTCGTTGGTCATTGGACGGCCTCACGGCTGAGGCCAGCAATCACGCCGCGAATTTCTGCAAGCCCCTTGAGACGGCCCACGGCAGGATAGCCCGGGTGCAGATCAGCGTTGAGATCCGAGAGGATCTCCTGTCCATGGTCCGGGCGCATCGGGATCTGGGCATCCTTTCGGTTTTTGCGACGGCGTCTCGCCTCTTCGGCCAAAATCACATCAATGACGCCGACCATATCCACTTGCCCTGCAAGATGTTCGTCTTCGAAGAACGAACACGGTTTCTGTTCGCTATCGCGCGTCACGTTGCGCAGGTGCAGGAAGTGGATTTTCGGTGCAAACTTGCGCGCGATTGCAACGCAATCGTTGCCGGGACTTGCGCCCAGCGATCCGGTGCACAGCGTCATCCCGACAGAAGGGCTATCGACCGCATCCAGTACAAAGCCATAGTCTTCCGCAGACGACATGACCCGAGGAAGCCCCAGCAATGGGAACGGCGGGTCATCGGGGTGGCAGCACATTCGCAGCCGTAGGCTTTCCGCTGTGGTCACGACTTCCGACAGAAACTCGATATGGTTCCGCCTTAGTTGATCGCGGTCGATGTCTGCATAGCAAGCAATCGCGTCGCCGAGTTCCGTCAAAGTCCAGGATTCGGTCGCGCCCGGAAGACCTGCGACGATTGCCTCCGTTAACGCCGTTTTCCCCGCGTCGCTCATCGCGGAAAAGCGACGCTTGGCGGCTTCCAGCGTTGCGTCGTCATAGCTGTCCGCGGCGCCATCGCGGTTCAGGATGAAACAGTCGAACGCGGCGAATTCGATCAGGTCAAATCGCATGGCCGTACCACCATTGGGCAGCGGCCAGCGCAAATCTGTCCGTGTCCAATCCAGAACCGGCATGAAATTGTAGCAGATTGTCGAGATGCCAGCCTCGGCCAGGGCCATCAAGGACGCCTTATAGGCCTCGATGTGGGCGTGATACTCTTTGCTCTTGGTCTTGATCGCTTCGGAAACGGGAAGGCTTTCTGCAACTTCCCATTCCAACGCTCCCTGGGACATCGTCCTGACTTCTTCCTGACGGATCCGGATATCTTTAGCCGTCCAGGCAATCCCCGGCGGGATATGGTGAAGCGCCGTCACGACACCTGAGGCACCTGCCTGATGTGCACTCGACAGGCTCACGCGGTCGCGCAGTCCAAACCATCGCCAAGTCTGCCTCAAATCGCGCCCTCCCCCTATATTGACATCCTCCTGCATACCGGTATACCGGAACACCACGGCTGTCAATTGCATCACCAACGCCGGAACTCGCTGCTATCTTGATCAAGCCTGTACGGCTGAGAATCTAAATTGGAGGTGCGCCGTGGCGCTTGATCCGGATCGGTTATTCCCAATTGACCCAGGAGCAAGGCAGTTTGCTCGGGAGCTTTATGAAACGGTCTCAGGCCTGCCGATCATCAGCCCCCATGGACATACCGACCCGCGCTGGTTCGCTGAAAACCAGGAGTTTCCCGACCCTGCACAACTGTTCGTTACACCGGATCACTATGTTTTCCGGATGCTTCACTCGCAGGGGATTCCGCTTGAAAGCCTTGGTGTCGCGCGCGTCGATGGCGGGCAAACGGAAACTGACGGGCGCAAGATCTGGCGGTTATTCGCGGAAAACTATCATCTGTTTCGGGCAACGCCGTCCCGGATGTGGATTGACCACAGCTTCGAGAACGTGTTCGGCTTGGATGGCGTTTTGTCGATAGAAACGGCAGATGCTTTTTACGACCACATCGCAGACTGCCTTGCGCGGGATGAGTTCCGTCCACGTCAGTTGTTCGACCGGATGGGAATCGAAGTGCTTTGCACGACGGAAAGCGCCATTGATCCGCTGAACTGGCACAAGATGATACAAGATTCCGACTGGGACAGTCGCGTGATCACCGCCTATCGACCGGACAATGTGGTTGATCCGGAAGTTGAGGGCTTTGCCCGAAACGTCGCCATACTGGGCGAGTTGACGGGGGAAGACACTACAACTTGGCCGGGGTATCTGGCCGCGCACCGCGAACGTCGCGCATTCTTCAAGACATTCGGAGCCACCTCATCTGATCACGGTCACCCGAGTGCACGAACGGAGTGTCTGCCGCGGGATGACGCCGCCGCCTTGTTCGCCAAGGCTTTGCTAGGGGCTTGTTCCGCCGACGAGGCGGACGCATTTCGCGGACACATGCTGACCGAGATGGCGCGGATGACCCTGGATGACGGGCTGGTTTTGCAGATTCATCCCGGATCGCTTCGCGATCATTCGGCTTCCATGATGGGGCGTTTCGGTCGTGACATCGGGTTCGACATTCCGACGCGCACCGATTTCGTCCGCGCCCTTCGCCCTCTGCTGGACGAGGTTGGAACTGACCCCCGCCTGACCGTCATCGTCTTCATGTTGGACGAAACCACGCTGTCGCGTGAACTTGCGCCCCTGGCTGGGGTCTATCCGGCGCTGAAACTTGGGCCTCCTTGGTGGTTCTTCGACAGCCCCGGCGGCATGATGAGGTTCCGCGAATTGACGACCGAGACCGCTGGGTTCTACAACACCGTCGGCTTCAATGACGACACCCGCGCCTTCTGTTCGATCCCGTCCCGGCACGACATGGCGCGGCGGATCGATTGCGCCTATTTGGCCAAACTGGTCCGAATGGGGAAATTGCAGGAAGATGACGCCTTTGAGGTCGCCCATGACTTGACTTATGGCTTGGCCAAGAAAGCCTATCGACTATGACAACCGAACCGACTCTCTGGTCGCGCCGAGTTGCCGCCCCCGGTGTCGGGATTGTGCATCATGGGGTTGGGCGCGTTCTCCCGGTCTTTCGGGGCTGAAATGGTAGAATAGGCCACGACGGCCTCGGGCGGGGATTGGAGGATCAGCGCTGTCAGCCTGCGGTCACGTGAAATTCGTAATCGTTTGGCACCACAAGGCAACGTCTATAAGGCTATCGATCTAAGCAATGACAGGCAAGAGACCCGGATTGTCACTTCGGTGTGTGACGTAGTCTTCGCCCCGACGAACCCCGACGCTCTGCTAAATCGATTGGCCGATCTAGGTGTGAAAATCTTGTCCCTGACCGTGACCGAAAATAGCTATTGCCACATCCCCAGCACCGGCGCGTTGGACACAGCCCATCCGGACATACCGCACGACATTCGACACCCGGAGCCGCGCTGTGCAGTTGGCTATCCGGTCCGGGCTCTGGACGCGCGCCGAAGCTCGGGTCACCGGCCTTTCACAATTCTCAGTTGTGACACCTGCCCGGCAACGGGCATATCGACGGAAGGTTGTTTTGGGCTTGGCCGAAGCGATTTGTCCGTGACCCGACTGTCAGGGTTCAAGCGTTCGTGGTGCTTCGCTTGAATGGCCAGTTTGTCCGCCGCACAGCAGCTCTAAGAACTGCACATCTGAGGCGAAATTCAGATTGTGAGCATACGCAGCGGAAAACTGGCACTTCCGATATGGGCTCTTTTGAACCCTTCGCCGCGCGCCGCACGAGTGGCCGTTTCGGTACTTGTCGACTTTCGCTGCAAACGGCGTGAACTGGTAAGACGGCGGGACAAAGTGAACTTTCGCGGCGGCCGCACCATGTCTGTTACTGGGTTCAAGGGCGTCAGTTACAATACCGTCAAGACGCTTCGTAAAGTCTGCAAAGGGCGCGATCTTAACGACTCTTTTCGACCAGGAAATCGATCATGGCACGCGTTTTCGCTGGCAAGTTGTCGCGGCTGGCGTAGATCACGTGAACACCAAGCGGCGGGTTTTCGAACTCCGTCAGGATGGGAACCAGGGTTCCGGCTTCCAGTTCTGTCTGACACGCTATTTGCGGGAGACGAGTAATCCCGCGACCTGCTAGCGCAAGCACTTTTTCGGTGTGTGCATCGTCGCATCGTACCCTTGGTGAAATTGGCACCGCAATCACCTCGCCATCCGGGTCCAAGTATGTCCAGCTTTGAGTTATTCCGTGAAAGGAGAAATCAATCAGGTCGTGGTCTTTCAGATCGCCGGGGTGATGCGGTGTGCTATTGCGTTTCAAATAGGATGGGGATGCCACGGTAAGACCCCGCGTACGCAGTATCTCCCGCGCGACCAGATCAGACGATGGCAAAGTCCCGATCCGCACCAGCAAATCGATCCCTTCGCCGATCATATCGGAATGGCGTTCAGATATGTCCAGGTGCAGGTCAACGTCAGGGTAGCGGTCAAGAAATTCAGGCAACCATTGATTCAGCCAACCGTGGGCAAAGACCACCGGCACGCTCATCCGCATTTCTCCAAAGGGCCGGTCACCTATCGAATGCAACCGGTCCTGCATGGCATGGGCATCTTCTACCATCCGGCGAGCGTTCTCATAATAGATGCGGCCGGATTCCGTTAGGCTAAGCCGCCGCGTTGTCCGGTTCAAAAGCCGCGTCCCTAGCCGCGTTTCAAGCCGCGCGATCTCTTTGCTGACGTGGCTAGGTGTATGCCCTAACAGCTTGGCAGCCGCGCTCATGCTTTCTTGCGCCACCACTGCGCAGAACAGAACCATGCCGTCAAAGAGATCTTTATTATGATCCATTTGGAATAGATGCCGTTCCAACTGAGATATTAAAGTTTGATACAGGCAAAGTTACCTTTGTTGCAAGCAAAGGAAAGGCACAGCCATGTTGGACATCAGAAACTTCGATCACATCGGCATCCGCATCAGCAATCGGGACGCATCCGTCACCTTCTATGAGTTGTTAGGGTTCGAACTGATCGCTGACGGCGGTTATGACAACGGTCATCCGCTGGTGATGCTGCACCCCTCCGGGATCAACATAAACCTGTTGGGGCCGGCAACGGCAAAAGCGGGTGCAAACGTCTTGATGGACGAGACCGAGAAATACCCCGGC
The DNA here is from genome assembly GCF_041537925.1 of Ruegeria hyattellae. NCBI lineage: Bacteria > Pseudomonadati > Pseudomonadota > Alphaproteobacteria > Rhodobacterales > Roseobacteraceae > Ruegeria > Ruegeria hyattellae. Next base: position 209,739 of record NZ_JBGOSH010000007.1, read on the forward strand.
ATCACCCATCTGGCCGTAAAGGTGAAAGACGCTGAAGCGACCGAGGCCTTTGTCATAGAAAACCACATTGAGATCACCGGGCGGCGCGAATTCCGCGGCACCAAAACCATCTTCATCCGCGACCCGGATCGCAATGTGCTGGAGCTTGTTGGCCCCGGTCCCTCAGTCGCGCAGCTGATCGCTGAACATGTGCACGGCTAAAACCCTTCCCCCAAAAGGAGCTACTACCATGACCAGTTTCTTCAAACCCCTTGCTACGGCCCTGAGTCTGACTATCGCTGCCACAGCACTGCCAGCACACGCAGAAACCCCGACGATCAAAACGGTGGATGGTGTCGCTACATATCCAGAAGGCTATCAGGGCACACCTGCTCGGGCCGCTGACGAGGACCCGTTTCTGTCGCCCACCAACTCGGCACTGATCCTTATCGACTACCAGCCGCCAATTCTGGCGGGCGTCAGGAATATCGATCATGAAGACCTGATCAACAACACCACAGGTCTGATTAAGACGGCTGTTATCTATGACATCCCGATAATCTTCAGCCATGTTGCTGTGGGCCTGAATGACTATGATCCGATGATCGAGGAACTGCGCGAATTGGCACCGAACGCGGTCTTTATCGACCGGACCAATGTCAACGCCTGGGAGGAACCAGAATTTGTCACTGCGGTCGAAGCAACCGGCCGAACAAAGCTAATTATGGGTGGTCTCTGGACGGACGTCTGTCTGGCCTACCCCGCGATCGAAGCCGAGATATCTGGTTATGACGTCTACGTGCCCGAGGACGCCGTCGGTTCAATCTCCCAGCTAAGCCACGAAAACGGTATGCGCCGTATGATTGAGGCCGGGGTCGAGCCGATCACCTGGAACGTCGTTCCGGCAGAACTGCAACGGGACCACGCCCGCACCGACAAACTGCAAGCCGTCACCCGGGTGTTCATGGAGCATCTGTTCAAAGTCGACCCAGACACAACCTGGTAATCCAGAGCAGGTCAGGGGCTTCGGTCCCTGACCTTCTATGCTGCGTTCAAGATCGTCCGCGTCCACCCAACATAAGAACCTTCTACGATGAAGCTCTATTCCGCCCCCGGCACCTGCGCCACCGCGATGCACAACGTAATCATCATCGAACTGTTTGACATCGTGCACCACTTTGCCCCGCTCTATAGGTCAACAGGTCGACGTTCGGTTGATTTGGAACTGAAAATCCGATTGCTTCTGGTCGGCTACGAGCCGGGTTTCCGATCTGAGCGAAGGTCATAGGACCAGCGTCAATACTGAACTGGAAGTCTGGTAGATGTCACATTGGGCTATTAGATACGCGACATTAGACAAAACAAGAAGCAGGGTTACCGGTGAACAATAGGTTAAGCGAACAACACAAAAACGCCATCGCGCAGTGGGCCGCACAGCATCCGATTATCCGCAAAGTGGTTTTGTTTGGGAATCGCGCGCGCGGCACGCAAACCGCAAACAGCGATTTTGACCTGGCAATCCAGGTCTTTCCAGCAAGTCCGCATCGCCATGCGCAAATGGCCTACATGGACTGGAAGGACCGGCGCGTGGAAGATCTTGAAGCCGCGCTCAATCACAAGGTCCAGCTTGAGTGGTTTGCATCCGGAGCGGGGCTGGCCATTGAAAGATCAATAAAGGACGAAGGTGTCACGATCTTCTTTCGCCAGAACTTCGCGGGTGAATTCAGTTGATGTGGTTGGAGTATCCTCACGCGACCCCTTCTTAGCTCACGCGCAGCAAACACTATTGGACAGCATTTTGCGAATGCGACCGAGGGCTGCGAAGCCCTCGGTTTTGATGCGGGACTGCTATGGAGCGTTCTCCCGTAATACCCTGACGGCAACCGGTCGCCTTTGATCCCCGGTCTTGCGGAACTGGATAATCACGTCGATCATTGAGCGGCAGTATTCCAGGATTTCGGAATAGGTCAGACCTGTGTCGGCCTGCAGGACCATGAGGGCGAGGCGCGACAAAGCGGACTCCGGTGATGCGGCGTGCAAAGTTGATATCCCGCCTGGATGGCCTGAGTTGATCGCGGACAGAAAGTCATAAGCTTCGGCACCGCGCAGCTCCCCCATGATGATCCGCTCGGGCCGGAACCGCAGGCAGGCTTTCAAAAGATCGCTGCTTGATGCGTGCTGGTTCACCACCAGAGACACGGCGTTGGGCTGACCGGGGCGGATCTCCAGGACGTCCTCAATGGTCATGATGCGCTCGGAGGGGTCAACCTCCGCAAGACAGGCGCGCAGCCATGTCGTTTTGCCGGAAGACGTCCCCCCCGACAAAAGGATGTTCCACTTGGCTTTCACGGCTGCGCGCAGGAAATCCCCAAACCCACCATTCTCGTATGCTTCGAACACAGCAGCGTCAGACGGATCCACACCGGATTTCAGATCAGTCATGTTCGCGTCCAGATCCGGCAGGCCCGCCATCAGGTCATCAAGCGACATTTCCTTGGCAACGGCCCTGCGCAGGGCAAAGGCAACGCCATCCTCCACGGCGGGCTTGACGGCAACCTGGGCCCGCCACAGCGAGCCTGCGATCTCAAACTGGGAACCGGCCAGTGGTGTTTTGGCCGAGATTGGATTGCCGCCCGCCAAATCCTGCGCAAGCGCCTGCGCATCATCTTCGCTCAGCGGGTCGTCAAGCTGGCACATGGCGGGATCGCCGCTGCGTTCGACCCAGACCCGGCCGTCTGGGTTCAGAACGATCTCAGACAGGCGCGGATCGGAGAGCAGCTGCTCTCCGAACACGCGGTGCAATGTACTTTCGAGATGGCGGCTCACCGACTGATACCCCGATCGCCTTTGGCGCGATCCTCACGTTCACGACGCCTGCGATCCTGAACTTCGGGGTCACGGTCGATCTGCCGTTCAACATTCTTCACGTCCCAGGCTTTCCTTGTGACGTTGACCTTCTCAGGCTCGTCCGTCTCCGGATTTCTGCGCGACCGGGTGACTTCCTCTTTGCCCGCTTCAACAAAGGTGGCCTTGTCACCGATCCTGATGTTGTTGCGCGTCATCTGGTCCTGAAGGGCCGTGCCCCAGATCCGCTGCGGTTCGTCCTTCCCTTCAACCTTCATATCGACATGGAAAGACCTGCTGCTGGGATCGTCGGAGCGCACCAGGCTTTCCTTGGCATCAACGATGACACCGGTGACGCCGGTTTGCGCGATCTGCTCAACGCGTTCTGTTCCCCGCTCGATCCGAGGGGGCTGCCTTGGGCGGGAGGGGTCGCGCTGCGCATCATTTTCACGTGGCAGCTGTTCGCCCGCCTCCGGTAAAAACACGCTTGGCGACATAGCATGGTCAGGGGACCGGATGTTCTCACGCGGCGCGCGGTCAATGTCCGTGGCGGTCCAGGCCCGTCGCTTGGTTTGGATGGATTTCTCTTCGCCAGCTTCCTTATCGACCTTCTTGACCGTCACCATCTTGTGACCGTCATGGGCAAGCGTGGCGGTGTCGCCAACGGCGAGGTTCTGGCGGTCCATCATGTCCGGCAGATCAACGCCCCAGACGCGGTAGGGCTTGTCGCGGCCCTCTATCTTCAGGTCCACATAAGGCGAGAGACTGTCCTTGTCCTCTTTGTCAAAGAGCGCCGAACCTGTGGTGACAATCTGACCCCGCACGCCGCTCTTGAGGTCGGGACGCGCCGGGCGCTGATCAGCTGGAGCCGGTGTTCGTGCGTCGGTGTTGCTGGTCTGTCGGGTGGGATCTGACCGCTCGCTACCCTGAGATTGATCGGGCGCGCGACCAGTCACGCGTTCATGTATGCGGTCCTCGATCTCAAGCATACGTCCGCCGATCGCCGCCTTGTCATAGCCCAGACCCTTCATTCTCCTGATTTCGTCGTCAACGCCCCGGCCAACCTTGTCCTTCAGGAACGCATCCCCCCTGCCCTCACCAAAGGCGCGGTTGATATCGCGGATCTCGCCACGAGCGTCGCGGTAGATTCTGGCGGCATCTTTGTATGCGGCCTTCATGTCGATCCGCGCCTGGTTCTCGCTGAGGGAATGTGCGTTGGCCAGGGTCTGCACGTCGCGCTCGAACCATTTTTCACGTGTCTGGCGATCCACATCAGCGCCGTTCCTGATACGCGAAAGAACCAGGTCGCCATTCATACCCATAGTTTCGAACCGCTCGGCGACCTTGAGATCTGCTTCCTTCAATGCCGCTTTGGTCGCATCACTACGCGGATCATTCGAGACTGCTTGCGGATCTGCCCGCTCCTGACCAATTGCCTGCGTCCGCGTTGGATCTGCTGCATCCCGTTCCGCTGCACGGCGTTGCCGGGTCGGATCAGTGTCATTGCGGCCAACTTCGACGTCATCGTCGCGCTCCAGACGCTTGCCAAAGAACGCCTTTGTTTCCTCATCCATCAACGGTTCATAGTCGCGCAGGACACGCGATATCGCCGCCTCTGTCTGGCTCCGCTTGTCCTCATCCTCCATCGCATTGGCCTTGTCCGTCATGCCCTGGATAAAGCTGCGGATGTCGCTGCCAATCGCTTTCATCTCGCCTTCTATGCCCGGTGCCTGTGCCGGGTCCATCCGGTTGGCGACTTGTTCGTTCATGTCGATGTCCTCATTCGTGAGAACCCCGCCCCGCAGCAGGATTTTGGCTGCGCCGAGAACAGCCGTTGAAAAACTGCCCAGGGTCTCGGCCCGCCCCGGGTAATGCGTTGTGAAAATGCCCTGATCCACACCGGCATGATGGGACCGGAGTGTTTCGCCCAGGGCGGCATAGTCTGCGTTGCGCTGATCCTTCATCATCTGCAGCTGGTCCGGTGTGACCGGCTGTTGACGGCCCGCACCATAGAACGGAAATCCGCCGCGCCGGTCGGGCCTCGGCCGCTCACGCAGGTCCCGGCCATCGCGGCGCGCGTGAATACGGGCGCTGCTCTCGCGTTCCGGGCGCAGATTGCGGCTGAACCGGCTGGTCGCGTTCAGGACAATGCCAACGTCTCTTGCAGTTTCCGCCTGCAGATCGCGTAGCTCCTGCATGGTGATACCATACCGCCCGAGGTGCAGGGTTTTTCCGGTTTGAGCCGCGCGATTGACTATCAGGTGAGTGTGCGGATAGGCGGTATCCCTGTGGTGCGCCATGACGAACTTATACTGACCACCATAGTCCCCGCCCGTCAGATGATGTGCGAAGTTTTCGGCCGCAACTTCTGCCGCATGGGACTCCGTGTCCTTCGGGTAAGAGACGATAACATGGTAGGTGTAATTGGTGGTCCGCGCATCCATCCGCTTCCAGTCCTGCGCCCAATCCTTCTGCACGGCTTTCAACGCATCCATGCCGTCCAGCAGTTCGCCGGTCTCACCGCGCTCAGTGGTTATGGTGCCCTGACGGGAAATGTACGCCAGCTGACCGCCAAGCCGGCCGGCAGAGGTTACACCCCCACCCGGCACGATCTTGACGACGGCCTGTTGCGCCAAAAGCGAATTTGCGATGATCCCTGCCGGGCCACCTGAAAGGCCCTTCGGCCTCGGTGATCGAGGACGCAGGCCCTGCCCCTGACCTGGTGCGCCCGGGCGTGGCTTCAGGCTTGGGATCAGTTGGAACTCCCCGAAGAGCTGCTCCCAGGCCGGGTCGTAGGCATCGACGAGACTGTGACTGCTCATCGGGCCGGTCCCGCGTCTGTCTCTGCATGATCTTTGTCACTACCAAAACTGCTCGGGCCAATTCGAGAATCTACTGCGCCAGCCTCGTATAGGTTGGTCAAAAACAGCCGTCTCAGGTGGTCAGGTGTGATCGAGTACGGGCTTAAATGAAGTGTGCAACCTGAGATCGGAACCCGGTTGATGATCAGGTCCGAGTACATTTGCCCGGACCCCTGATGATCTACAAGAACAAACCGGTAGTCTCCTCCGAACTCTCCGCCTGTCAAGTCAGCTGCAAAATTTTGGGCCGCAACAGACACGTAAAAGGGATCTGCGTCGAGAGGGTATCTGAGGCGGATATGGTAGGTGAATTTTTTCACGCGCGAAGACGCAAATCGCCAATGCGTGACCCAACGGTTCTTGAGAAAACCTACCGCCTCATAGCCACAGTTGGTCTGAAACGTTTCGCCGCAAAGAAACTCAACAGACTCACTCTCGATAACCCTGAAAAGCAGGCCTTGTAGTCCACGGGCGGATTGGACGCCTCCCCTGGCTACGATGGAAAGCGCAAACCCATATTCGTTCAGCAACTTTGAAGACACTGGCTCGATCTGTGAAAGCTTCTCCTCAAGCAAGAGCTGTGGGCTTTTTTCACGTGCCGGCATCGACAGGAACCGGTCCCAGACCCGATCGCCATCGCCAAACGGATCGCTCATTTCCTGGTCTCCAACAGCATCCGTACCTTTGGAGACTCCCGATGGGCCCGCTGTTTTTCAGCACGCCTTTCGATGTCCAATGCCCAGGTGAAAGAGCGGGTCCTGGTGTCCTCAATGTAGTTTTCCAACACCTTGCGCAGCTCATGGATTTCTTCATCCATCTCAACCAACAGCTCTTCTGTCCGCCTATTCAGGCGGAACTTCCCGGCGTTGGCCGCTTTGGCCATCTGATTGAGATTGCCCGCCATCCCCCGCAATTGCACCACCTGCTCCTGGATGCGCAGCAGTCTTTTCTCTTCGAGATTGGGAAGTCTGAGCGCGACGCGCAGCCCAACACGGATCAAACTCGCCAAGCTGCGAAGCTGCATGGCCTTTCGACGCTCTTTCAGGAGCGCCAATTCATCCTCATAAAAACGGACAGTTGTGGTGACAGATTTGGGTACGCCAGACGGCATCGGGGCGGCTCTCCTCGATCAGAAATCGGGCGAGGCCCCCGCAGGCCGCGCATGTATAGCTTCAATTGTAAGTTGAATGTTGAGCCGACTGCAAGTCTTTAGTATGTCGGTAGCACATACTATATAATCCCGCAAAATAGGCGTAGGATGTAATCGGTCTGTAGCGGGAGGCACGTCGGTTTGCAGCCTGCCGCAACTGTCGGTCGGGGGTCGGCTCGCAATCAGCAATGCACAGGCAACAGCGCCCTGCGCTTGCAGGTTGCCGATTGCAGGTTGCAAGCTGCACATTGCTGATTGCCTGGCAGAAATTTCATACCGACCCGCAACATGCAAGCGTTGCAGATTGCTTTGAAAAGCAATAGCATCCGTGTCAGCGCAGGTGCGGGTCTGCGCGATAACGAGACATCGAGAGCCCGGATGTGGCACGCCGCTCTGCGGCGTGGCTTTCGGGCGTAGACCCGGAGACCCAATTGAAAATCTATGCCGCTGTTAACTCCAAGGGCGGGGCTGGGAAATCTTCCATGCTCGTCGCCTTTGCCTCCGCTTTGCATCATCAGGGAAAAAGGGTGCGTATCCTTGATCTGGATTCTCAAGGCACACTCTCGGAATGGTTGACTCCGAACAACGGGCTGGAACCAATCCCAGCTGATGAACTTCTGATCGAGGCGGGGCAATTTGCTGACGAAGATGCAGAGAATGCCCGACTGGCTTATGCCCACATCCTTGAGGCCGAAAAGGCCGGTGGCTACGACTACCTGCTGATTGACACCAAGGGCGAACCCAGCATGACCGCCGCCGTGACGATGGCCGTGGCCGATATGGTGCTGTGCCCGACAGATGGCTCGTCGGCGGAGTTCAACCCGATCATTGTGACATACAGGTCGTGCGAAGCTGCGTTGAAGCAAATCGGCAGCGCGGCTGATCCGCAGGACAAGTTTCGGATCGTCTTCACTCGACAGTCCATCGCGCAGTCAGCCGGTATTCAGAAAGGCAAGCAGGCATTGGCAAAGCGGTTTCGCTGTGTCGGCGGAATTGCCGACACCGCCGCTATGGATGACGCGCTTAGGACAGGGACAACAATCGGGCAGTTGATGGGCTTCGCTGAGGAAGCCATGGAACAGGCTGAGGCGCAAACGGCGAGGTCGAATGCGCGCCGGATGGCGGATCGCTGCAGGAAGGCGTTGAGCAATGCCGATTTTGTGCTGAAAGCCCTCAAGGAAAGCGAGGTTCAGCATGTCCCGGCCTGATAGCATTGAAGGCCTGCTTTCCGGGTCTGCGTCCGAAATCGCGCCGACTGTGACGGATCTAGCTAAACAGGCCAAGGAAGACCCAAAGCCCGAACCTGCCAAGCCGGCAAAGACACCTGAGCGCAAACACCCAAAGCCAAAGGCTCAGCAGGCTGTCGGGCAGCGTCGTGCCCCGATCAGGTTTCAGGTTTCGGCGCCGGAAGGCGGCGAGGTTGAAAGAGCCCTGGAGGAAATTCTGGCCGAGGTTCCGCAAGCCCTTCGATCAGGCATCAGTATCGGTACGCTGTTCCGACAGGTCATGATCGACAATGACGAAGAGATTGCCACGATGATCCGCAAAAGCGTTGGGGAATAGGGCCAATGAGCAAGAAGAAAACCGACAAAGCGAGATTGAAGACGGTCACCGACAAGAGGCGAGGAAGGGCAACCTGTTCGTATACAAATCTCGACCTCAGACAGTTGTGAGATTGCGGCTGCGCTGGAAGAAATCTGTGGCAACATACCTGCAGCGTTCCAAAAGAACTTTGATCTCGGGGCCTATTTCAAAGAGGTACTGCAGGCCAACGATGCAGAAATCGCCGCGATGATCAGGGATCATGTTGGCAAGTGTTAGCGCGCTTTGCCGATCGCCTATGGTGATTTCAGAGAAGGCTGACGGTCTCAACCGAGCTTCGAGTTCTGACGCTACAATGAGTAATAAGAGTTCATTTGACGTGTCCTTGTCTCAGAATGTATGCCTGCGACCAGCCAGTGATTGAACCTTTGTGTGTGAGTTTGGGGGAGTGTTGATCTTGGTCAGGGCCGGAAGGGCGTGTGTTTGCCCTCCTGCCCGTCGAAAGCCAAACACGACGGGGTAGTCTGCGCCTAGTGACGTTTGAACGGGGCGAGCGTGTCGTTGGTCATGAATGTGACGGCGCCGGCTTCCTGCAAGGCGGTCACGGCCGCGTCGCGGGCATCCTTGTCTGTGGCAAACTGTTCGTCCCAGACATGCGATGTCCCGTCCTGGTCGATGACCTCAAGGGTCCAGCCTGTCTCAAAGTCCAGCCGGTAAATCTCGATATCGAAACGATAGCCATCGACAATGAAGGATTGGCTCTTGGGTGAGGAAATCAGGGTTGGTTCGTCTGTCATCTCTGGGTCTATGATCTTGGGCTCAGGACGGGTTTGATTTTAGCAGCGATAAGAAGTTCAGGACAAGTTCAACCTGATGCGCGCGACCCTCGTCGCCCACAAAACCGGGCCCTGACATCACGTCACGAACTTCACCATTCTGCCATTCGATCGACCTGCAAAGGGAAACGAGATGCGCCATATGCCAGATGTCGCGAGAAAACTGATACGTCCGTCGCTGGACATCTTCACTTGTCTTCATGCAGCCAGTTTCGCGACGGATCTTTCAGACAATCAGCCGACCATGGGTATTGATGGCATCGCCGCAACAGTCGAGCAAAACGACGCTTTGCAATCGTGGCACTCGACGCACCCACCCCTTCAGATTTTGAAGGGCAGCAAGCAACGGTGTCGCGCGCATTGGAAGCCGCAGAGGTCTTGACGGGATGTTACAGCGCACCAGCGCCCCGCAAGGAACTTGACGCCTACGTCACCGGGGCAGAGCCTGTTCGCATCGCGGTTGATCTGCAGTGCCTGTCGAAATCTGGTTCGAAATAGATGGAGAATTCGACGCATTGAATGAATGCGTGTAGTTGCAAAGCATCGCTCACATTAAGTGGGATCAGGGTTGTCTCTTGCGCCACGCCTGCAATTGATGTTGTTTGTCGCGCAGTTTCAATCAAGAGGCAGGGACATGAAAATAGATTTGAAGAAATTGAATGCAGCAGACCTCAAAGCTCTGGCAAAAGACGTCGAGGAGAATCTTGTGCGTGTTGAAAAAGAGGCGCTTTCGAAAGCCCTCAGTGAGGTTCACAAAGTCGCCAAATCCCATGGTGTGACGCTTGAGGAGATAATCGCGCATTTCTCTGCCTCAAAGAAAAAGGCCAAAACCAAAGCCGCCGCCAAGTACCGCAACCCGAATGACCCGACACAGACCTGGACCGGTCGGGGCCGCAAGCCAAATTGGGTCAACGACGCGATCAAGGCGGGCAAATCCATCGACGATCTGGAAATCTGACGCAGCTGGCGAGAATGGGACTTGCACGGCTCTCCACGCTTGCAGTGGCCGGATTTGGAGCACGGGGAATGAATGCCTGGGCAGGGGTGAGCGGGCGTGCCCGTGTCCCCTGCCCTGTCCAATAGTCAGTGCGAGCCGTGCGCCCCGCGCGGATCTCACAAGACCAAACCAAATGAGCTGAAGGCGGCCTTCCGGTTGGGAAGGCTGTCGCGCCCGGCGCGATTAAGGGCGGCGCTTGCGCCGCCCCCAAGGCCCGGTGGGGCTTAGATGTGATCACCGCCATCCTCCGGCTCCTTGGCTTTGGGCTGGAAGGCCACCAGCTCGGTGACAGCGACGGGGAAGTCGAGCTTGATGGAGAGGAAGGTTTCGCCGGTGTCGGTCTTGGTGTTTTCGAACACGGCACCGACGCGGCGGTAGCTGGTGTGCTCCTGGTTGTCTTTCTTGTAGGTGACGGGAACTGTGAGGACGTAAGTAGTCATGTTGTGATCTCCTTTGTTTCGATGACTTGAAAAGAGCCGATCGCACCAGGCCTGTGCGCAAGCTGAAACACGGAGGGTCCGCCAAAGGTGGAAACCGTTTTTCTGCTTGCCGGAGCGAGAGCGAAGGGAACGCACTGGCCGCGATCTGCGACAAGTCCATCAATAAGAAACAAAAGGGGGTTCACGACATAACTTGCGGGATAGGTCCCTGCTCCCGGCTAGAGAAAGACCGGCCTGGCACATACCGCGCAGAGTGATGCCGCGTTAAAAACAGCGGGCGGAAACCACAGTGCTGGCTCTGATCCGCCAGGTGGCGGCCCGCCGCTTGGGCAGAAGCCGCCTGCACCGGACCCAAAGACAGTATCGGGGATTTGGGCAAAGCTCATACGCCAGCCGAAACCGGATGAGGGCGGAAACGCTGTCCGCAAACGCGATGATTTTTCGAACCATCGCGTGATCGATTGCACGTGGAGAGCGACTGACCACAATGCGGAGAGGGTGTGTGGAAACTCCGGCCCATGACCTCTCTCGTTGCGCTCGTTTTCAGCACCTGTGCAAAAAAGGTCTCCCAGTAACGCGAGAGCACGCACAGAGAGGGTGTTTTCGGAGTGTTTCGCCGGACGGTCAGAGTTTTCACACGCCCTCCTGACAAAGCTACCGTTGACCGGCCAAGGGGAAATCGTAGGCTGAAACAAAAAGAGCTGCTCCATGACGACGATCCCTACACTAACGACACCACGCTTGTCTTTACGCCCTATTCAAGCAGAAGATTGGGACGGCTACAGCCGTCTCATGGTTTCGGAACGCGCCGTCTATATGGGAGGCCCATTCTCCTTGTCCGTCGCATGGGGAATGTTCTGTGCAGACCACGCTCAATGGAGTTTCTTCGGTTGCGGCGCACTCATGATCGAGAACAAGGCCAATGGTAACTGCCTCGGACAAGTCGCCATCAATTCAGGGCCGCTTTTCCCAGAGTGGGAGCTTGGCTGGCTGCTTTATGCTGAAGCAGAAGGGCAAGGTTTTGCTTATGAGGCCGCAGCCGCTCTCCGAGCATGGAGCCGTGACGTAAGGCAACTTGAAACGCTTGTAAGCTACATTGACCCCGATAACGCCAGATCAGCCCGCTTGGCTGTACGGCTTGGCGCGACGCTGGATAGGAGCGCACTGCGGCCAGATCCCACAGATCTGGTTTACCGACACTATGGTTGATGACATCGGCTTAGGGCTCGAACCGAACCCTGGGCCAAGCTACTCTGCCCGGTGAATGTGTCCAACAAAGGAGACAGGGAAAAGAAAATGCAATCCGAATGCACTGATACAGACGCCCGTGATTTCGAAGCCGCAGCACTCCTACGTAGCCGAATACATGCCCAGGAGACAGAGATCGGGATAGAGGATCTATCGCTTGTTGAGAAATATGTCATCTGTGCTGCTTCGGAACTTGATCAACTGCGCGGCCCGATCAGAACATCTGATATCGCAGCCCATGATCTGTTGAAATCCGTCCCCCGCCCGACATTTTACCGCGCACTTACGCGGGTCATTCAATCTGGTTGGCTGACCCCGTACCCAACTCACTTGCGCGGCCGCTACAAGTTCAACTTGCCGCACAAGTGTCGACCCAGAAAAACAAGCTAGGGGGTTCGCAATGAAGCGCTGTAGGACTTGCCAAGCTGATCTGAGCACTGAAGAGACGCACCACTACGGAGACCGTTGCAAGATCTGTATCCAGGCTGAATGCGAGCGCATTAGAGCGTGGCAGCTGGGCGCGGATGATCCTGAACTGGATCGCCTTTTTTCAGTCAAACGCAGTTTCCACTAAAGGAGGTCAAGATCTACTGTACGGGACAAAGAACTAATTCGCTGCAGTTGCGCCAATGTCCGCTTAAACACCCTCTCCCTTGAAGGCGGATTTCATGAAATCCTCTTTCATCATGTGTGCTTTCATCGCGGGCAAGCCAATCGCCTTCAAGCCGATGATCGCAGCATATACCAAGGTTGCAGTTGCAAGTGCATCGAGGATCCAGCCGACCGGCGTTGCAGTTACACCCAGATAACCTGGCAGTGAGGCGAGGTCGGGGATTGTCCAAAACCCAGTCAAACCGTGCAGCACCAGCGCGATCCAGAATCCGGCACAATATGGGCAGTGCCATTGCTCATAGAGAGAACTCAAAGGGCGCGGTAATGCGGCTATGAAAGTTTTAAACCATGTTCCCCATTCCGGAAGCTTTTCCCAGATCAGAATGTGGATAGCGGTTGCCATGAGTACGAGTTCGAATGTCATATTGTGTTTCCATCATTTTAATTAGTAAGTCTGACTTACGTTATTGGCCAAATGGCTGTCAGGCCGATTTTCGTTGCTGTTCAATTGCGATTTTGAGAGCTTCGAAGTCATATTCCGATAGCTCTGCAAGCAGTGCCTGCGCTGCGGCCTCGTAGATTTCTTCCCCAGAAGACAACAGCGTCTGCCCCTGTTCGGTCAACACAATGTGTTGGGCGCGGGCGTCGTACTGACACGGGAACCGCACGACCAACCCGCGTTCTTCAAGCTTCAAGACCATTGCGCTGGCGGATGCTTTTCTGACACCCATCTCATCAACAACATCCTGAAGATGTTGCCCGTGATCGTCCTTGTCGGTCTTCCTGGCTTCCTGATCTTTTATGGTGCGAAGATACTCATACTCGCTGTGGGTCATCCCCAGATGCCCGCCCGCTTTTGCCCATTGTCTGTGGCCTTGTCTGTGCGCCAGTTCGACCAGTCTTGCCAGTTTCATAGAAGCATCCTATATAGTCAGTTATACTAACTAACCTATGCGCACGCAATGTCAAGACACTTTCCGAGACTTTGCGATCCAAGACACCAGGGGCAGATGCTATGACACAAGCCAATAGATTTGAAACCGTAAGGATGCAGGCCGAGAGTTGGTCTGAGACCATAAACAGCAACGACCAACGAAGCGCCCTAGTTGAGGAACTCAAGGACGTCTTAACCCCCCTTGTTTTACGACACCTGCCTGAACCATTGCAGATGTCAGAGACACATCCAGCGATTGACGAAAGGATCACATCACGCGCCGCTGAAAGCAACGTGATGCTGGTTCGTGATCGCGCCAGCGATAGATTGCTTGGCCTCTTGATCCTGGCCGAGTTTGTCGACTCCGAATTCCTTACAACGGTTCATTTAGGGTATCTGTTTTCTGAAGAGGCTTGGGGAAAGGGGTACGCGACCGAGCTGATCGCGGGCCTGGTCACTTGGTGCAAGGGCGAAGGCCAATCGGTGCAATTATTTGGCGGTGTGGAAAACGGCAATACTGCGTCCTCCAGAGTTTTGCAAAAAAACGGATTTGAGTTGGTGGAAGACTTGTCAGACGCGACGACAGAGATGTTTGGTCTGTATATCCCCTACAACTTCGACAAACTCTATGGATCGACACCTCAGGCACTTGGGGAGCCAACACAACTCTTTGTCGATTTCTTCAAGCAACATGCAGGGAATCCTCTGCGTGTATTGGACATCGGCTGCGGCCAGGGTCGCGACGCAATATTTATCGGGCGACTTGGGCACCGAATTGTCGGAGTCGATCTCTCGTCTAATGGCATTCGTGATTTGAACGAAGCAGCACACCGCGAAAACCTCAGCATTGAGGGCGTCGTTTCTGACATCAGGACTTTCGTTCCCGATGGGGAATTCGATGTGCTTCTTCTGGACCGTACGTTGCACATGCTTTCTGAGAAAGATCGATTGATCGTGCTGGAGCGATTGATTGGTCGCGTGTCAGACGGTGGTTGGGTTTTGATCTCGGACGAGCCTGAGAACATGCAAGCGTTCAAGGAGGTCATCACTTCGAGTGCCGACGCTTGGGAGATGGCGCTGGACAAACCAGAAGCACTGTTCGTTCGGCAGTCTGGTCGCGAACATGGATCAGATACTGAAGCCTGACTTGGTGAAGCGGACCTTCGCCACGCTGCGGCAAACTTTGCAAAAAAGGGCTCACGGCTGACATTCGTCCCCAAAAACGGCCTGCCTAAGCGGTCCAATTGTTCTCACCACGAACGAGAATAAGATGTAACAGGTAATTGCTACCCGTCACGAGATTTGCTGACCACGCCATCCTCGGTAATGGCGGCGACATGGGAGGCTGTGCGGCGGGATACGCTCACACCATCGCCAGACATGCGGGCTTCCGCGTAATCGGTCCGTTTGAACACCGACCCATCGGCGTCCACGGTGGTTTCGTCAGCCTCACTCTGGCGCGTGACCGATCCGTCATATCCGATCTTGATATAGACATTGTCAGCCGTCCGGACCATGACAGAGTAAGCGTCAACCTGAACGCCCTGCCAACAGACATCACAATCACGGCGCAGCACGATCTTGTCGGGACGGATCTTGATCTGAACGTCTTCGCTGGCTGATGTATTGGCGCTCTTGACGACAAGGAAGGCTTCCTGCTCGCTCGGATCGGCGTGGATCGAGGCGCTGGCATTCTTCGGCGGCCAGACCTTCGCCTGATCGCGCTTGCGCCCTGACGGGTCTCGGTGAAAACCGATATAGAGTTGCGCCGATTTCCAAACGCGGCGCACGGCACCACCGACGTTTGCGGAGTCATTTGTAGTCGTCATGGCCTTACCTCCTGGTTCTTCCTATGAGTGCGTTGTTCTGCTCACGTCAACTTAGCATTGCATCGTGGCGCCCCCCGGTCCAGTTGTCTCCTGCGAGGATACGGACCTGTCCCGCACACCCCGCCGCACTTGATGCAAAAGTCCAAGCCCTCTGGCGGCTGCGTGGACCTGCCTGCTTGTACCAGCGCGCCACGAGCGGCCAATTCGCCCCTCAGCGGGCGCTGCATCGCGGCCAGGTCTTCGGTTCCCGCGCAGTGTGATGCCGCTGGTTTCGCAATGAGGCGCAGGGTTTCAATCACGTTCTGAAAGCGCCCTGTGTTGGTGTCGTTTGCGAAAGCCATTGATCTGTCTCCAGTGGTCTGGGCGGGGCGCTTTTGCGCCCCTGCCCGCTTTGATCAGCCCATGCCCTCGGGCAACCACGTGGCGATCCGCTTCTTAGCCGGTTTGCTCAGTTGCATTGCTGCGCGGGTGTCGGGATCGTTGAACAGCGCATCCAGCTTCTTCCGCTTCTCTCCCACCTTGAGGCTTTCGAAACTGGTCACCTGAGAGTTGCCCGTTTTCAGGCCCAGAACAGTGCGCCAGATGTCGTTCAGGTATGGCCCCGCGATGCGGCTGAAGAAGTTCTCGAATGTCGGCGTCCAGACTGCACGGATGTCGGTCTTAACCTCTTTGTCGATCAGGGCTTTCAGGGTCTTGTCACCGCCGCTCAACAGTGCCGCCAGGTGCCGGATCAACTCGGCCTGAACGTGGTCGTCGCCATTCTTGCGGAACACACGGAACGCCTTCGCCAGATCACGCTCAAACGCATCACCGCCCCATTCGGTTGGCGTCGTCAGGCGCTCATCCAGCGCGTAGCCGCTGGCCTCGGTGGTCGGCCAGTTCGGCACATCACTCGCGCTCAGACCGATGGGGTTGGCGTATTGCGTACCGCCCGAGACCTGAAAGGCCAGCAAGGCCAGGATCAGATCGGGGTTGTTAACCGCCGCATGTTGCCGTGCGCCAGTGACAACCCGGTTCAGATCATCGACCAAAGTCTGCGACATGCGCGGCTTACTGGTCGTGTCGGCGACATCGCTCTTTTTGTGCTTCGATGCAGCCAGCACACCTGCGGCAACCGCAGCCTCTTTGTCCTCGGGCTTCACCAGCCCTTCGGTCACATTCAACTCGCCCGAATTGCTGACATGCAGGATGATCCCAGCGTAGTCCTTTTGAACGTCCGAATAGGCTCCGTCCAGAATAGTCTGCAGCATCTGCAATTCAGCTTCGCCTGCTTCATCCAACACTTGAGCCTCGGCAAGCCCGGCCAGTTCGTCATAGCGCTCGGGCTGTTCCTCGGTCAGGTCTCCTTGCTCGGCATAGATGCGGGCGCATTTCATCTGGTCGATATCGTAGCCGCCAAAATAGGTCGCATCGACAGTCTCGGCCCATTTCCAGCCCTGTTCCTGCCGGATCGTGCGCGCGGCGACCGCCAGCTTATCCGCAAAGCACTGCTCAAGAATTGCCAAATCATCCAGCAAGGTCTTTTCGGCAAACAGGTCGCCAGAGACACGGCCACCGGCCTCCTTGTAGGTATCCAGACCAACATATTTGGCCCGCCGGTCTGTTGCGCTGACACTATCGGGTTTCAGCATGTTCTTGATCTGGAATTCGGAGAGATAGCCTTTCCGGGTCTGTTCCAGCACTTGCACAATCAGGTCGGTATCGTCGCAGATGGTGAAGGCTGCCGCCTCGCCAAGATTGATGTCCCTGGCGGCAAGCGCATCGATCACCTGTTCGGGCAGGCCCGCCAGTTTCAAACGCTTGTGTACATGCGCCTCGGTCACGGCAAAGGCGCGCGCGATGCCGGATGCGGGCGCACCACCCTTGTCCATCGCACCATAGGCGCGGATTTCATCTGCCGGTGACAGGTCTTTGCGGCTGATGTTCTCGGCTGTCGCCCAAGTCTGGGCGGTTTCCACGTCCCTGGCGATCATCACCGGCGGGGTCGCCAGTTCGGGGCGGATGGTGGCGAGGTTCGGGTGTTTATCCGCCAGGTATTGCAGCGCGCGCAGGCGGCGGCCACCGGCCACGATTTCAGCGCCGCCCTTGTCGTCGGCCAAACCGGCGATGCTCTGGATCAGGCCAGCGGTCCAGATGGACCCGGCCAATTCGACAACCTCACCCTCCGGCACGTCTTGGCGCGGGTTCATCGGGGAAAGTGTGAGCGATGCCAGCGGAAAGCGGGCCTCGGTTGCGGTGATCTTCGTTTGCTTGGTCATAGGGGTAACCCTTTTCTCATGGTGAAATTTTGTGCTAAAGGTGCCCCAGCCCTGACGGGCTGAGGCGAGAGGGCTAAATGGCCCCGTGCTGGATCAGGAAGCGGCGGCCAATGCCAAAGTGATCGCCCTTCCTGACAAGCGCCCAAGCCTCGGCAATGCGGCGCTTCTTCGTCTCATGGTCTATGTGTCTCACCTTCCTTTCCGTTGTGGTGATGGTGTGGGGAGGGCGTTCGTCGCCCTCACCCTTGGGCCTGCTCGACAGGCCAGCCTCGGCGCGGGGCAGGGAGAACTCCCGCTGCCGAACTCAGTAATCGCTTGGGAAAAGGATGGTCAGAACGCGGCGGGTTTTGGTCAGATCGGTTGGGGCCGATGTTCCGTACTGATAGTTCTCGTCATACAGGTCGATCTTGAACCAGACCTTTTGGCCCATGACGTCCATGAAACCCATTTCCCGGGTTCCGTAAGGGTCATTGTCTTCGGTGAACCCGTCATAGGTGACGATCTGAGCCAGACACGCAGCAACAAAGCTGGGACCCATATTGTCGATTGCGGTTGTCTGGACGAACATCCCCTCACCGCCTTCGGGCTGACGCTTGCGGAACGCGTCGTTCTGCTGAGCGATGAGGGCATAATCGACGTGACCGGCTTCCTCGGTCTGTTGTGCGATTGCAGCCATGGTGGACCTCTCTTTCGTGGCAAAGCGGTGGCCGATCTGCGCCCGGCCTAGCCGCCTGTGGTTCGGTTTGATCCAATGGGCCACGGAAACGGCCCATTGGCTGTGACATCAGCCACCCACACCCATCCGCGTTTTTTGCCCGAAAGGAGGGGGCCGATGGGAAAGATCCGTCTCTGATCCGAGGACTGGGGGTCAGGCCGAAATCGGGGGCATTTGGGAGGGACCCGCGCGCCCGCGCGTGGGAGGAACCGGGATGTTCATGATTTCTGCTTGAGGCGCTTGGGAAAGAGACATGTGAGCCGCGCCCGGCGCGGGTCTCTCTTTGCGCCTTCCCCCTGGAAAGGATCAGATACGAGAGACTTTCGGCCCCCTGACGCTCGGGAAAAACAAGCGCTCGCCGCCCGCCAACGGCGGACTGCAATCACCATATGAAAGAATGCCTGGGCCGGGGTGAGCGCGCTTCAGTGCGTCGATCCCCTGCCCTGTCTAGCGGATCATGCGAGCCGCGCGACCCGCGCGGATCTCCACCGGCTATCTGCAAAAGCGGGCGTCACCCAAAGGGACGAAACGGGTGTGACCAGGCGACCATGCCGGCCTCGGTTAAACTTGGCTCGGGGAGACAGGTTTAACCGCTCCCGGGCCGCAGGGAGAATGGGCATGTCCGGTTCGGGGAGGAAGCCGGCACGGCCGGCTGGAACCTAGCGGGCGGTCCCGGCGCCCCTGGGCGGCGGGATTTGCCCTGGTCACCACCTTTGACAACGCACTCGGGGACGCGATGAAGGATTCGGTGGAATGGAGCATCCGCACGATCCATTCCTATGCCCGCAACGATCCGAGTTCGTATTAACACCCGTGTCGTTTTGAGGACGAAGTGAGCTTTTGCTGCAGAGCGACAAAGCCATCAGGACTTCAGGTTTGATCATCCAGCCTGATCGACCCGTTGAAGCAAGAGCCGAGCCATCTTTGCAGAACCGTCCGCATCGATGCCTTTGCCTCGAACACTGGGCATGGAGACCTGTCCGAGAAAGGCCCAGTAGAGAAACACAGCGCGCATTCTTGCGTCGTCTGGCTCGTAACCGATCTCGGCCAGAAGCGACTTGATATACTCGACGCGTTCCGCATCAACGTCTTCTACAATGGCAGAAACGTCCGGATCTTGCATCGCCCAAGCCCGTATGGCCCTTTCCATGTCGAGTTCCGATGTAAACGCAATGCTGAGCAACCTACAGAGACTGTCCTCTGAACTCGGCTCATCATTGACGGCGTAAACGACGTGCTGTGTCGCTTTCTCCCGCCAGAGGGCGAGGATGCCCCTGCGAAACGACTCAATGTCTTCAAAGTGCCAGTAGAAACTGCCACGTGATACTTTCATGGCCTTGGCCAATGGCTCTGCTTTCAAGGCTCCCGGCCCGGATTTCACTAGTCTCTTCAACCCGAAATCGAGCCAGTCGGATTTGCGGAGCTTTTTTGTCATAGCCCAACCATACAGTAGTGTATTGACGGGATACAACAGCACATGTACAAACCATACAGTTATGTATGGAGAACGCTATGAGTGACACAATTCTCATCGTTGCCGGATTGGGTGGGGCAATCATTGCCCTCGTACACGGATACCTCGGGCAGACGATTGTAATTCCGTCATTCAGTGGCGGATCGCCCTCGATGCGCCGCGTCAATCACGCTGTGTTTCAGCTTAGCACCTTATATTGGTTCGCTGGTGGGATCGCTTTGATCTACGCGGCCGTGTTCATTGATCAGGGCGAACGAACAATAATCGTCGCCATGGTGTCCTTCCTCTACATTACCGGCGCAGTCGGAAACCTATGGGCAACGCGAGGACGACATCCGGGCTGGATATTGCTTACTGTCGTAACCGGTCTGGCGATTATCGGTGCCTAATGGCTCGATCGATGAAGGAAACGGTACGGGCCCGGCAACTATTTGAAACCAGGCCTGAGCGCAAGACAACCGACGTTCAGCGAATGAGCACAGAGAGCTCGAAGCGGACCTTGGCCATGGTAGAGTAAGCAATCAGCGAGTCCAGCAAAGGAACGAAGGTCTGCTGAGCGGACATTCCAGACCTTCGCACCCATCTGTTGAACTGGGGCTTTCGGCCCACAGCGGGCATTCGTATTCGGGGTTCCCGGAATTATTTGGCGGCGCGTCTCAAAGTCGAAGACACGGACGAGACGCGTCGCACTTATTGGCGTTAGTAGAGATCGCCGTCGGAGGCTTGCAGGATATTCGTTACACCTTCGTCAATCATCTCTTGCAAAACACTCAACCGGTCGAAGTTTTCCGGGCTGTTATAGTTTTGCACGTGGACCATCACGATGTTCTTCACGCCGCTATCGTCCTGCAGCTTTTTCATGTCTTTTGGAAACATGTGATAGGCGCCGATGACTTTGACCTTTTCTTCTTCGGTCTCACCGCCCCATGGCGCAAACTTGATGTTCTTGCGGGTGATCCCTTCGATGAACAGAACATCGGCGTCTTTGGCTGCGTTCACAAGACCTTCCGAATAGTGGCCATCGCCGCCAAAGACGAGAATACGACCGTCAGGTTTTGTGGTGAACCGGTAGGCGTGAGTATTCTCCAGAAAGCCGTGTGCGGTTGGAAAAGCTTCGACCAGAACGTTGTCGTCCTCGAATATCTTGCGCCCATCGACATCCACATGTGGCCAGACCGGCACACCAACGGCAGTTGCTCCGTCAAATTTTTGAACTGTTGATCCTTGTGCCATTTCGTTGCGGTCAATGCGCCACGCATCGTTGATACTGGCCATCATTTCATCAACCCCGGCAGGTCCATAAACCTTCTTGTCGACAACTTTGAGGTTCGAACCGAACTTGAACGGGTTCAGGATGAAGGACGGCAAACCAACGGTGTGGTCTTCGTGGAGGTGCGTGAGGAACATGTACTTGATGTTGGGCACATTCATGATTGTTGCGAGATCCAGCGCGGGTTGCGACTGGACAGATTTTCCGACGGCCCGCCACCAGCCTTCGCCAGCATCGACGAAATAGGGGTAGTCGTTCACAATCACGGCCAGTGCCGGGCCGTAGCGATAGGGGTTCGGGTTGGGATCGCCGCTGCCCATGACAAGAACCTTCGACGGCTTGTCGGCGGGAGAACGGTCCAGCGGACCACGATTTTCAAAGATCGGCCAGTTCCCGGGCGAACTGTAGGCCGTTTTCATGTTCGTCATCTGCGTGAACGGCACATTAAGATGGTTGCGCTCAGTTGTTGCTGCACCAGCGGCAAGGTTTTCTTCCCAGGTTTGCGCCGAGGCGGACATAGCGAAGACGCAGCTTGCTGTAAGCGTTGTCAGCAGAAGTTTGGCATTCATCGAAACACTCCCAATATGATTCTTAACCCCCTACCACAACAAAACGTGTAGTACGTACTTTTTGGTATGCAAAACACCAAGTGGTATGTAAAGTACTTTTTGGTATGCTTGACTTGACGGAGGATGATCTTTTTTCAATATGGAGATATGAAAGCTGATCAAAAACCCACGCCACTCCCCCGGTATGATCGTGAACGCTGGCTCGAAACGGCTCTCAAAGTGCTCGCAAAAGAAGGTGGTGCGCGGTTGCGGATCGACTCGCTTGTCAAAAGCCTCGGAGTCACAAAAGGCAGCTTTTATCACCACTTCAAAAGCCGCGAGGAATTCGTCCGGGAGTTGATAGATTTCTGGTCAAGGGAGTTTACACAATCCGTCATTGCCGAGGTGAACGAACAACCCGGTACGGCGTCAGAACGTCTGTTGAAGCTGACCCGACGAATCGAGGCCGATGGTCTCGACCAGTTCGATATCGCCTTCAGATCTTGGGCAGCACAGGATCCAATGGTGGCCAAGGCCCTAAAAGTGGTCGATTTGCAGCGCTATGAATTCGTGCGCGGGGTGTTCGAATCAATTGGTTTTTCAGGTGATGATCTGGACATGCGCGTCAGGTTGTTCTTGGTTTTCGTGAGCGCCCGGCGTTCGGTTTACATTCCTCGGGGGGCCTGTGACGCGGCAGACGAAATCCTGCTTCGGCACGAGTTCCTTACAAGCAAGGCTTCATAGGTTCTCTTGGTTTGGTGGTGCATTGCCGAGCGGTATGACTTTGCTGATTTCAAAGAACAGTTTGAAGATCTTTGTGTTGTTGCAGTAATGGGAGTCCTGATCCTGAACTGAAAAACGTACCACCGTGAAACTGACGAGCGGCAATTTTTATTAACTGAAGTCATCGTGAAGACCGCAACAACTTCGCACTTACCGCCCTTCACATCGGATGCTGCGATTTCGAGGTATGATTACTTTGGTCTCGGAACCTCCATTATTAATACCCATTCATCTCGTCCGCTTTGGGCTCAGAGCAGTCATTGATCGTAAAGATTTGATTTTTGCAGCTCGAAGGTCCGCTCCAGGGAAGTCGAGACACACAGATTGCAAGTGCGGCAACCGGTTCCGTTCTCGTGGCTCTTAGTCCGCTTCGGGCTGTCAGAGAGCTACCACTTTTCTCCGAAGGGGCGAATGTCGAGTTCGAATGTCCAGGCCGACTTGTCTTGTCGCGCCAACATCAGAGCTGTCTCCGCAATCCGCTCTGGCTTGATAAAGAAGTCGTCGGGTTCATCTGGTGCAAAGTTCGTCCGTGTGTCCTCGGTGTCGATCACACCATCGATAACAAGATATGCCACATGTACACCCCTTGGACCGAGTTGCTTGGCCAGTGCATTTGCCAGCGTACGTTGGGCAGACTTTGAAGGCGCAAAAACCGTCGTCCAAACGTTCCCACGAAGCGCAGCGGTCGCGCCCGATACAATGATCACTCCGGAACCACGTTCGGCCATCTGAGACCCTAGAAGCTTTGCGGTAGTAAAAAGACCAAGAGCCCCGACACGCCAACTCTGCTCGAACTGGAGCTCCGAAACGTCTTCAAGCGCTCCAAACTGTGCGAGGTCTGCATTGTAGATAACGACCTCAATTTCGCCTAGATCGCTCTGGACTGCGGAAAGCGCTTTTTTCAAGTTATCCGGGTTTCCAGCGTCGCATCTGTAGGGTCGAACTGACGTATCAGTTGAACCCTCGTCACCGAATGTGGCGCCCGAACGACTCAGCAGTGCGAGAGAGTAACCGGCCTGTTTGAAAGTCTCAGCATATGCGGCACCTAAGCCAGGGCCAAAACCGATGATGACGCAAATCTTGCCATCCATGACTTCTTCTCCTTACAGCTTTCGTCTCTCTGCAATCGTAACACAAAACTTTTTGGTTCGTTCGGTGAGGGGCAGCAAAGTTCGCAAAGCCGGAATTGCAAAGTTTTGTTTTGAATGTCGGGTTTGGGCTGCGTGCGGCCAATCATGCTCACCGCGGAGAGGGGCAGCACCGAGCCCGAAGTCTCAGATGCCGCGCTTCGTACGAATGTCCGCTAGGTATTTCGACGAGGTGTAAGCCTTGTGATTTGGATAGCAGTTTCGTTGGCTCCATTTACAGCCGCACTTTTGGAGCGGCTATTCCGAGACCTCGTGGGCGGCAAAGGCATCCGCATAGTCAGGATGCCAGCGCGACAGAGCGGGCCGGTTATGGACAATATCACCCAGGGTCCATTCGACGCGTTTCCTGTCGCGGGCTTCTGAGACATCGTTGTCGGGGCAGAGAATATAGAAATCTCCGTTCGACATGCGCTGCAGCAGATAGTCGATCGCCTCGTCGCTTGACCAGGCCGCCGCGGGCTTTTCGGGCATGAACTTCTGGATCATGCCCGTGTAGGTAAAGCCGGGCACAAACAAATGGGCGCTGATCTCGGCACCCGCCTCGCGCAGCTCGTGGGCCAGCATCTCGGTCATGACCTTCACAGCGGCCTTGCTGGTGTTATAGGCGGCGTTTCAACAAACGAGCTGAAAACAGTCATCTCCCTTTCCGAAAGCGGGAACGGACGATGCAATGCCATCGCTCTCCAGGAGGGTTGCAGAGGTTCGTGGCGACCCACTCAGCCATCCGCAATTGCTTCAGCGTTCCCGCTCGCCGCCGCTCCGCATTAACAATCCGATATCACCGTCTCGAGGCCTTTGACGCCTGGAATGCCGCCACTCAAGCCGCTTGAATTCCGAGAAACAGCACTTCTTTGTGGACTGGGCGTTAACGTGACAACACCCTTTTTTAATATGCGGGTGCAATCCCATTGCATCCCTGGCCTTCGCTGAGAAGCGGGCAGCAAACGGAAATCAAAATCGTTCTGGTCTTGGTGCGGGCGCAGGCTCTTGCCGAGCCACGGCCAGAATTATTTTGATTGAAGAGCGCGAGGCGGCAGCCTTAGCTGTTGGAGCGCGCAAACATAGCCAGTTTCAGCTCACATTATGTAACAACGCGAGCTGCTGTAACGATGTTTCTGTGCGCGCAGCTCGAGCTCTTATTCCGGTAGGCCCGCCGATTTCAAAAGATCTATCCGGCGTTGCCGTTCGGCCGGGTCAGTGGTTTGCTTGTGCCAGAACTCGTGTTTCGAGATGCTGTAGTTCGGAAATACTCGAAGCACCTCCCTCGCCGCTTCTCTGGCTGCTTCGATATCGTTGGCTTCGAGATGCATCGCGGTACGATATCGGTAACAGGAAACGTATTCAGGCGCCAGTTCGAGACAATGCCCGAATGCCTCGTCGGCTTCGTCAAAGCGGTTTAAGCTGGTTAAAACGATTCCGCGAATACTGTAATAGTACGGGGGTGGCAGTGGATTGAGACGGAATGCGCGTTGCGTCAGCTTCAACGCTTCCTCGGTACGAGATGATTCAGAGGTATAGTACGCCAGAATTATCAGATTGTCGGCATTTCCAGGGTACAGTTCGACAGCAATTTCCGCTTGTTGAGAGGCCTTTCCGAAATCTTCTTCGTACAAGGCAATCTCGGCTAACAACATATGTGGATCCCCGAAATCGGGGTCGGCAGCGATGGCCCTGTTCGTGGCATCCAGGGACTTTTGTTTGTAGCTTTCGATATCATCGGTCATGCCAAGCCACACGTGAGACCAGTAAAGCCATCCGAGTTCTACCCAGGCAGCGGCAAAACCCGGATCTCGGGTCAAGGCTTCCTCGATCAATGGCAGTGCGCTAACAACATCCTGCTCACTGAAAGTTAATCTCAATGCGCGGCCCTGCAGGTAGAGATCATACGCCCGTGTATCCTTTGTTTGACCACGCCAGCGACGGGCCTGCTCGCCCTCGGATAGTTTGACCTCCAGAGTCTCGACGATCTTGCTTGTCAGTTCATCCTGAACCGCAAATATATCGCCACTGGGTCGATCCCAACGCTCGGCCCAGAGATGATTACCTGAAACCGCGTCAATCAACTGTGCGTTTACCCTCAACCGATCGCCTGCCTTACGTACACTACCTTCAATCAGAAATCGAACTCCCAGTTTTTCGCCGATTTCCCGCACATCGAGTTGCTTTCCTTTGAAAGCGAAGCTCGAGTTGCGGGCGATGACGGTGAGCCCGCGCAGCTTGGACAGATCGGTAATCAGATCCTCGCTCAGGCCATTGGCGAAATAGTCCTGGGCAGAATCGTCCGAGAGGTTGTCAAAAGGCAGCACGGCGATCACCGGTGCTTCCGCAACCGACGGCTCCTTCCCGCCCCCACCGCCGGCTAGTCCCTGCAGCCACCACCAAGCGCCGCCGACGCCAAGGGCGAGGAGCAGCACCAGCGTGGCGGCGATCAGCACCCAGCGCGGCGGGCGGCGGTGCTCGGCTGAGACTGCTGGGGCGCCGTCTTTGCTCGATAAGACCTGAAAAACACGCACCGGACGGGCGATATTCTTGACTTCGCGCTCGCCTAGGTCGCTGAAGTGGAACGACAGCTTGTCGCGAATCTGTTCGTATACGTTCTGGCTCACGCAGATGCCGCCGGGTTCGGCCAAGCCTTCAAGGCGCGAGGCGATGTTGACACCGTCACCGTAGATATCGTCGCCTTCGATGATGATATCGCCGACATTGATGCCGATGCGAAGCTGCAGGCGCTCGCGATCGTCACTGTCGAGCGTCCGTTCGGCCACGTGTCTTTGGATCGAAACGGCGCAGCTGACGGCGGCGACAACCGAAGGGAATTCGACCAAAAACCCGTCACCCATCAACTTGACCAGACGACCGCTATGCTCGGCCAGCAAAGGTTCAATCAACTCAGTTCGGAGTCGCCGCAGCCGGGTCAGCGTACCCGTTTCATCCTCCCCCATCAGCCGGCTGTAGCCCACTACATCAGCGGCAAGAATAGCCGCGAGCCGTCGCTGTACAGCATTGTCCGACATTGAAATCTCCTCTGCTTATGGCAATGATTTCACACCTAGGCCAAATAATGTGAGCTGAACGCGACTATATTGTCACGCTAATGTAAGCTGAAAACAGCGATGTTTGCGAGCAGAGCCGATTATGTTTGCGCGCTCCAACACTTAGCCCTTGCCTGCCTTCTCCGCTTGTACAAAAGCAATTAGCGAAAGCTCTGAAAAATCCGCTTGCTTCCATTGAAAGCAAATCTGCTCTGAGCTTTCCACATGTGCCTTTGCTGGTGGCTTGATCTGTGATCTTTCCGCATCTTGGTTAGGGTTCCGGGCTACGTCTTGATAAGGACGTAGGGCGGAGAAAACAAAAATACTTATGAGGCCCAAGGGGCCGAATTCCTTTTGGCCCGAAGGGCAATCAATAAAATGAGTACGGCGTAAGCCGTTGCCTTATCGGTCTGGAGAACCGGGCATTCGTGCAATTTGCAGCATCGGTCAAGAAGGGCTCACTGCAAACCTCGGAGAGAACGCAGCACCTGTCGGTTAGAACCGCCCAGCTACGATGAGGACGGCCCAAAGCCGACATCCGGCGGCCAGTCCAGATGCTACACCTGCGCCCGCTTTGGGGGCATTCGCTGAAGGCGCGAAGCCCATCCAGAATCGCGCACCAGCGTGTGGGATCATGAAAATGGAACCGGCGCATGCCGCTAACCCTGAGGTCCGGAACTGACGTCGATAGGGTCTCCCGAGCCTTTTCTCCATGATCGTGTAGACCAAACTGACCCGCTGCGCTGGCAAGATACAGTTGCGCGACCAGCCGCCCGTAGCAACTCACGAAGATTCTACCCTGCGGCACGGTTTTCCCCGAACTTGCTCAGACGGTACGTGTTGCGATTTTCAAATGATCATTTTATTATCCTCCGATGGGTAGACCAAGATCATATTCACGCGAAGCCGTAGTTGAAAAAGCCATGGGTGTTTTTTGGCAAAACGGCTACAAGGCTACGTCAATAAGTGATGTCGTCCGCGAAACCGGGCTAAACACGGCTAGTATGTATAAGGAGTTTGGGGACAAGGAGGGATTGTTCTCAGCAGCTCTGGATCATTATCGTGATCATGTCATCGGGCCGCGCTATCGTATTCTGATCGACAACCCGAATTTAGAGGGTGTCGAAATGTTTCTCAGAAATGTTTTTTTGGGAGCCGCCAAGTCGGAATACAAAGGCTGTCTGATGATGAACCACCTTGCGCAGAAACATGTGATAAGTCCTGAGGCCGCTGAACAAGTGGGCGCGTTCTGTGCAGAGGTGGAATCGCTGGTTGAAACCGCTCTTCGTAATGCTCAAGCGGATGGAGACATCGGGCCGGACAAGGACACGGCGCAGCTTGCAAGCTTTGTAATTTTTTGCGTCCACGGGACTGTTTTGTATGGGCGGCACGATGAGAAAAAACACGTGATACCAAATTTCTACGACATGATCATGAGAGAAATTCGCGAGTGAGGCCGATCACTCATTTATTTTAAAATTGTTTTTTTAAAATAAATGTTCTAAAACTAACCTATCCAAACAGAACTGACGGCGACGAAGCGCTGGATGTAAGGAAACAGGGATAGGAGAAACACGATGAGTATTTCCGAAACGGCCATGGCCTTCTTTGATGCGTGCGAAACAGGCAAAGGCTGGGACGTCTGCAAGACATACTGTCAGATCGGTGCCACATTTACATGCGAAGCGGACGCATTGGCCGACATTTCGACAATCGAGGCTTATACAGCCTGGACGGCAGGAATTTTAACCCCAATCCCCGATGGCAATTACGATATCACCTCTTTCTCGACTGATCACGAACGAAACATCGTAACGGCCACAGCAGTATTCAGCGGCAAACAAACCGGTGAGGGTGGGCCGGTTCCTGCCACGGGCAAGGAAATTGCAACCAACTATGCCTACGTTATGGAATTTGAAGGCGGTAAGATCGCCCGAATGACCAAGATTTGGAACGACGGGCACTCACTAAAACAACTCGGATGGGCGTAGGGCCATCGTTGTAGTGGCGCCGTCTTTTAGGGGCGGTGATGCGTGAATTGGTGACCACTTCGGCCTATCACCTGCTACTAAGCCTCTGAGTTCCCAGCCTACGCTTCATGACGACCGTCTATGGCGAGTTTCAACCCGAAGTGGTTTTAAGCCCTGTGTGAAACGTAAGCATTCCGCAGATCTGGCGTCAATTGACCTTGAGAGTTAACCGTCAGTGCAACAGAAAAAGTAATCCCGCCAAACACTCTTTTGGGGAGGGCGCCATGTCAACTCAAACTGGATATCTGTTGATCGCCGACATTTCCGGATACACACAGTTTCTGACCACTTCGGAAATGGATCACGCTAATCCGATTTTGAAATCCTTGCTGGGCGTGCTGATCGAACAAGTGGGTGATCCGCTCAATTTCTGGAAAACCGAAGGTGATGCCGTTCTGGCATATTCAACGCGGCAGGATTTCCCCTCCGGCGAGACCTTCCTGACCATCTGCGAAAACCTCTACAACGCATTTGCTCTTCGTCAGCAGGACATAATTGCCAACACAACCTGTACCTGCAACGCTTGCGCCAATGTTGGAGGGCTGGATTTGAAGGTTATCGCCCATCATGGCCAGTTCGAAGAAATGCAACTTGGCCCGGTAAAGGACTTTTCTGGCGCCGACGTTATTCTAGTCCACCGAATGGCCAAGACGAACGTTGTTGAAGCCACCGGTATACGCAGTTACGCGCTGTTCAGCGAGGCCGCTGCAAACGCCATGGATATCAAAGGCATAGTGGAATCGTTTTCGCAGGAAATCGAGCATTTTGGCGAGATTTCAATGATGGTCTACGATTTGGCCAAATCGTGGGAACATTTACGTGCAAATCGCGAGCGTCATTTCCTGACCGAGGAAGACGGAGTTTGGACGTTCCTCCATCATTTCGATGCTCCAATAGCAGTCGTCTGGGAGGCGTTGGTCGCGCCGGAGCTAAAGCTGAAATGGATGAACCGAGTGCAGGAAATCAAGGTCGACAGCCCACAAGGGCGTCTCGGCAACGGGTCAGGTTATCATTGCTCCCACGAATTGGCGGACTTTTTCTACCGCATTACTGATTGGGAACCGTTCGATTACTTCTCTACCTGCATCCAGGATCCGGCGCGCACTGGGGTGAGCTTGCCCGAGACATATCAGCTGACGCCGACCGACACCGGCACCGATCTGCGATACACACTGGGTCAAGCAACGGATGCCGAGGGCGATAGGTCAGAAATATCAGAGCAGGATGTTGCAGCGTTTCTGGCAGAATTCTGGGCAACGTCGTTTTCTGATCTGGACGAACAACTCAACGCCTCGACCTAAGAGATCTTAACTGGGGTGATAAACATTGCGTTCGCAATTTCGGGGTTTTGAAGACAGCAGAGCGAGAACGAGCCATATTGTTTAATCGGCACAACTTTCACTTGGTTGAAATGGCGGGTGAGCCGCTCAACACCAGTAGCTGGATTTTCAAATGCTTTACGTTACCGTGATGTCAACGAGAATACTTACAAAATTCTTCAGGAGGGTGAACTGTGCCAGTAAGGTTGTTAGTCGCCGCAATGTTTCTGCACTTGGGTCTGTCTCCGTCCATTGTCTTGGCGCAGGAAAGCCAAACGAAGCCCAAAGTGTCTGTGACGGCAGCAGAAATGAAGTCGGTATCTCTGACCGAAGTGTTCACTGGCCGGGTCGAGGCTGTGGATCGTGTCGACCTGATTGCGCGCGTGCCGGGATTTGTGAAGTCCATCAATTTCAAGGATGGCTCGGCCGTTGCAGCAGCGGATGTCCTGATCGAGATCGAACCGGATTCATACGAGGCGACTGTCATTGAAATTCAGGGTCAAATACAAGCTGCACAAGCGGCAAAGAAGCTTGCCGATATCGAGCTTGATCGACAGCAAAAGCTTTACTCCACAGGTGACACACCTCAAGCAGTCGTTCAGAAAGCTGAAGCCCAGCAAGGTGAGGCCGATGGACATGTGCTTGAGCTACAAGGCAGTCTGCAAAATGCCCAGCTGAACCTGTCCTACACAAAGATAACCGCGCCTTTTGACGGCAGGATTGGACTGACAGACCTGTCAGTTGGCGCATTCGTCAGCCCAGAGGGTGGAACCCTGCTGTCGCTTTCCTGCATCGATCCTATCCACGTGACCTTTCCGGTAACCGAAGCCGAACTGCTTGAATTTCGTTCTCGCCGCGCCAAGGCGTCCGACACCGAACCGCTGCAATTACAGTTGATCCTCGCCGATGGCACGACATACGGCACAATGGGCAGTATCGAAGTGATTGATACACAAGTTCAGTCCGGAACGGATTCCATTCTGGTCCGAGGTTCGTTTCCCAATCCTGATGGACATCTCATTGATAACCAACTGGTGCGCGTTATCGTCACCGACCCTACAAACGACAAATCTCTGGTGATCCCTGCCAAGGCATTGCAGAAAGACCAGTCTGGCTACTTTGTCTTCACAGTCGGAAGCGACGATAAGGTTGTCAAAAAGCAGATCCAACTCGACCGAACCGAAGGGACCGAGGCTGTCATTTCAGACGGTCTGAGTGAAGGCGATAAGGTTATTACCGATGGCCTGCAAAGGGTCCATGCAGGCGTTGAGGTTAGCATTTCGACACCCCAGAACGCACCATCAAGCGCCAGCGGGAACTGACCCCATGATCTCGCAACTGTTCATTCGCCGCCCCAGATTTGCCATTGTCATTTCGGTGGTGATCACACTGGCCGGTCTGATCTCGATTACGCAGCTACCGGTAGAACAGCTTCCGGACATCGTGCCACCGCAGGTCCAGGTTTCGACCAAGTACCCCGGGGCCGGGGCCGAAGTGGTCGAGTCAACCGTTGCCCAGATCATCGAAGAACAGGTGATCGGCGTTAGTGACATGCTCTACATGAAGTCAGCCAGCGGTTCGGATGGAAGCTATAATTTACAGGTTACGTTCGCCGCCGGAACCGATCCAGATATTAACGCCGTCAATGTTCAGAACCGTGTCAGCCTGGCCATGTCCGCCCTGCCCGAAGAAGTCACGCGCGCAGGCGTCAATACCAAAAAGAAGTCATCAGCGCTGCTGCAGGTCGTGGCCATTACGTCTGACGATCCGAAGAATGACGATTTGTTCCTGTCGAATTTCGCAACGATCAACGTTATGGACAGCATCAAAAGATCCCCCGGCGTGGGTGATGCGACCCTTTTCGGGGAACTGGACTATTCGATGCGGATCTGGCTCGACATCGACAAGATGACCAATCTTTCGGTGACTGTTGACGATGTGATCGCCGCGCTCAACGCACAGAATGTTCAGGCAGCAGTGGGACGTGTTGGCGCACAGCCGATGGCAAAGGACCCGACCTTTCAGCTGAACATCCAGACACAGGGCAGGTTGAGCAGCATCGCCGAATTCGAAGAAGTTGTCGTGCGCGCCCTTCCCGACGGCTCATTTGTCCTGATCAGCGATATCGCGCGGGTGGAACTTGGGGCAAAAACGCAGGATTCTTTTGCCTCTTTTGACAACAAACCGGCCGCGATGATCGGTGTCTACCTTGAGCCGGGGGCAAATGCCCTTGATACCTCAAAGGGCATAAACAAAGCACTGACAGGATTGCAGAACGCCTTTCCTGATGGGGTCAACTGGAGCGTGCCATACAATTCTGTGACATTCGTCCGCGCCAGTATCGACGAAGTCGTAAAGACGTTGATACAGGCATTTGCTCTGGTCGTGATCGTGGTCTTTTTGTTTCTGGGCAACCTTCGGATGGCCCTGATCCCGCTCATCGCGGTTCCGGTTTCGCTTGTCGGTGCACTGACATTCATTCTGGCATTGGGGTTTTCGCTCAATACAGTTTCGCTGCTGGCGCTGGTGCTCGCAATAGGCATCGTCGTGGACGATGCGATTGTGGTGATAGAAAACGTCGAAAAGGTCATGGGTGAGAACCCGGATATGTCCGTACCCGAAGCCACCGGCGAGGCGATGAAGCAGATTACGGCACCCATTCTGGCCATAACCTGTGTGCTGCTGTCGGTATTTGTACCGGTTGCATTCATTCCCGGCATTACGGGAACAATGTTCCAACAATTCGCCGTGGCTGTTTCCTTTTCAATGCTGATTTCTGCGCTGAACGCCCTAACACTCAGCCCGGCCCTGTGTGCGGTGCTTCTGCGCAGGGAAAGCACCCCCAGACGCGGGCCACTTGCCTGGATATCGCGCCGCATAGACAACGCGCGCGATGGCTATTCCTATGCGGTCTCAATTCTTGCCCGACGGGTAATCCTGGCTGTTCTACTGCTGGGTTTTGCCCTTTTTGGCGCAGGCTGGTTGTTCAAGGTCACACCCTCCGGGTTTCTTCCCGTCGAGGATCAGGGGGCCTATTTCGTGGAAGTCGCGCTGCCCGAAGGCTCCTCGATCAATCGCACGTCCAATGTGATGGAGGACGTTTCGACCATCATCAAATCCGCACCGGGAGTGCAGGATGTCATGACGGTCACAGGCTTCAGCTTTATCGACGGCCTGAACAAGTCGAACAGCGGGTTTGGCATCGCGATCATGCAGCCGTTTGAAGACCGGACCGATCCCGCTCTGTCCGTCAGATCCTCGATCCGGCATGTCCGGCGCGAGTTTGCCGGTTTGGAAGATGCGATTGCCTTCCCGTTCAATCTGCCGCCAATCCTCGGACTGGGCACCGGTGCCGGGTTCGAATTCGAACTTCTGGACCTTCACGGCGATAACATACTGGATCTGGGCGCGACCGCGGCGGGGCTTGTCACGACCGCCAATGCCGATCCCCGACTGTCCGGAGTTTACACAACTTTCTCTGCGCAATCTCCAAAGCTGCACCTCGATCTCGATCGCAAACGGCTGCAGACACTTGGCGTGAATGTCGACGACCTGTTCCGGGCCATGCAGGTCACATTGGGCGGGTACCATGTGAACGACATGAATCTCTTTGGCCGGACATGGCAGGTTAACCTGCAAGCTGATGAGAAATACCGGGCCAATGTCGGGAATATCGCGCGCATTCACGTGCGAAACCGTGACGGAGATATGGTGCCGGTGCGCGCTGTTGCGAAGGTGGAACTCATTCTGGGTCCACAATTGCTGGCCCGCTACAATAATTTCCAGGCGGTCACCATTAACGGCGAACCGTCTCCGGGCGTGTCTATGAGCGCGGCCATCGCGGCGATGGAGGAAATTGCTGCCCAGACCCTGCCGGAGGGCTACAGCTACGATTGGACGGGAACAGCGCAGCAAGAGATTGAAGCCGCCGGAAAGACACCCATTGTTCTGGGGCTTGCTTTGCTTTTCGCATATCTCTTTCTGGTCGCACTTTATGAGAGCTGGACGATACCGCTTGCGGTTCTATTCTCAGTCGCCTTTGCGGTGTGTGGTGCGTTGGGTGCGCTGCTGTTACTGGGTCTTCAAAACAATCTTTACGCCCAGATCGGACTGGTTGTCCTGATAGCGCTTGCCGCCAAAAATGCGATTTTGATCGTTGAGTTTGCGATGGATCGGTACCGGCAGGGGCTGAGTGCGGTGGATGCCGCCATTCAGGGTGCCCGCGCGCGTTTCCGGGCGGTAATGATGACCAGCTTTGCTTTCATCGCCGGGCTCTACCCGTTGGTTGTGGCTGACGGTGCATCCATGCTCGCTCGCAGAGGCGTCGGCACGCCGGTTTTCGGAGGGATGATCGCAGCTGCTCTTGTAGGCATATTTGTAATACCGTCCCTATACATAATCGCTCAGCGTTTCAGAGAGAAAGTGCATAGAAAAACGAACAAGGGTGGTGGCGAAAGCACCCTTTAGATCATTCGGAGAAGCAGGGTAGAGGCAAACTGCATTACAGATTTTCAATCTTTGAGAACCGGGAAATCTGGCGGGCCTTGAACCAAATTTTTTCAATCGAATTCCTCACTAAGCGGAGTTGTGTTCAACGCCGCTTATCGGCCCTGTACGCACGAAAACGCAACCGCAATGGTATCGCTCAAATTAGTTCATCCTTCTCTATTCGGCGCGTTAAGTTCAAGCGCTTTCGAGCGTTCCACCACTTCGGCGTTCGGTGTCTTTCGCGAGCCTCGCTTCTCTCCGGATCGGCGCATGGCCTTCCCATCATGGGGTTAGAAGAATGATGTGGTCCAATCTGAACAGCATCGTCATCGCAATTGTGCGAATGATTGGACGAACTGCGAACTCACCTCATCCATCGTCCCGCAAAGGACATCTTTCCACCGCCTGGCAGAACTCAATTGCCTCCTTTCGGTCGAAACTCAGTTGGCTTTCGGAAGAGCTTCTCTTGTCCAACAAAAGTCGGATCCGTTGCACCACCTGCGGTGCATGATGACCGCCAACCGGCGCGCAAGTGCTACGATCGCTTTGCGCATTCCACGTCTCTTGGCCACATTCATGGCCCAGGCTTTTAGCCATGACCACTTCTGCGTCCGCGTCAGCATGACTTGGGCGGCCTCATAAAGCAGCGTACGCATCATGGCGTCCCCGCAGAGCGAGATCCGTCTGATCCGACGACTTTCTCCCGATTGGTTGAGCACCGGCGTCAGCCCAAGGGCCGGCCCGACCGTTCGCGAATGTCGGAACCGACCGGGCACTTCGATCGTACTGACGAATGCCAGTGAAGTAACGGGACCAACGCCGGCGATAGTTATCAACCGCCTACAAACCATGTCGTCCCTGACAATCTCCAGAACCCTGCGATGCAGACGGGAATATTCCTCACGTAGTCTTGAGCGCGCAGCCAGAAGCGACGTCATGATTTCGATCAGATCTGACCTGCCCTCAGCAAGCTCGCGAACGCGAGCTTCGAATTTGATGGCTCCAACGGCTCCGACTTTCAGACCGAAATTGCGCAGGAGGGCCCGAATGTCATTCTCGATGGCGAGTGCTTTTTCCTGCAGTAACTTGCCCGCGGTCAACAGGGCGCGGCGTTTCTGGCTCACTAACGTCTTCACATGCACCGGACGATAAAGATTGACCGGCATCATTTGAGAGATGCCGCGCGCGTCACTGCGGTCGCTCTTGTTGACCTGCGCCTTCAGAAACGCCTTCGTGTAGCGGGTTTCAATGCAGATCGCCGGAAGGCCAACACTGACCATCCCGTCGAACAGCCATTGCAACAGCGGACCGGCTTCAAGCCCTATCCGCCGAAATGACGATCTCACGCAAAGACAGACACAAACGTCTGAACCGACGTGGTGATCGCAATCAACCGAGTTTTCACACACCCTCTCTGCAGTGCCGACCTACGTTCCTTTTCTGGATTCACTCATACCACCGGGGAAAATTATGATCCGAGGTCTTTAGGGCCGCTGCTGCAAGCTCGGCTGCATTTGGCGCCCCGGCCGCGATTGCAATTAGCACATCCTTGCGGATCTCATCTTCCTCGATATGCCCTTCCGCTGAATATCGTGAAGCAAAAAGCAAGAGCAGAAACGCGGCGCTGAACTTCGTCGATATTGATCATCTGCGCTCCTTTGCTGGACTCACTGCCTGTGCAGTTTAATGTGGACCAAGGTCTGCTTTGTCCTGTGGTTTCAACGGATCAGCGCAACACAGGCTTCAAATTTCTCTGATGGTGTTAGGTTTTGCAAGGTCTTTCGAGGCCGCTCGTTGAGTTGGCGGGCTATGGCGCTGAGTTTGGCTTGGCTAAAGCCCGATATATCAATGCATTTGGGAAAGTATTGTCTGAGAAGGCGATTGGTGTTTTCATTGCAGCCGCGTTGCCACGGGGATAGGGGATCACAAAAAAAGACATCGACCTTTGTGGCGATGGTGAACTTTCGATGCCCTGCCATCTCCGAACCGCGATCCCATGTCAGCGATTTATAGAGCTCTTTGGGCAGCTTTCGCGCCTGTTTTATCAGTGCGTTTATGACGCTCTGGGTGTCCTTGTTCTCGACCTTTGCCAGCATCACAAAGCGGGACTGACGCTCGACGAGTGTGACGATGTAGCTGTTGTTCGACCCCGCGATCAAGTCCCCCTCCCAATGGCCCGGAACGGCGCGGTCCTCAACTTCGGGTGGGCGTTCACTGATCGAAATAGCATCTTTGATCTTGCGCAACTTAAGACCCTTTTGAGTGGCGTGCCTGGACCGCCGGATGGCTCGGGGACTACTCAGGCATTGCTGCAACTCTTTTTTCAAGACCCCACGTGTTTGAACATAGAGGCTGCGATAGATGGTTTCGTGCGACACGCGGTTTTGCTCTGCGTCGGGGTGTGTGCGTTTGAGCCAACCGGCGATCTGCTCCGGAGACCAATTCAAACGCAGCTTCCGCGATATCCAATGGCACAAGGGCGTGTTACCCGAGAGCTTGCAGGATTTAGGTCGCTTCGCACAGCCCCAGGCACTCTGGTCCGAAGGCGCTGCGCGATAGGCTTGACGGCCGCCATTGCGATGAACTTCCCGGCTGACTGTTGAAGCAGAGCGCCGCATCGCTCGAGCAATGGACCGAAACGAGCGTTTGGCTGCGAGACCTCGGGAAATCTCCTCGCGTTCAACCAAGGTTAGCGCAATACGGGACCTCGTACGATCCGGTGGCCGGA
This sequence comes from Ruegeria hyattellae, assembly GCF_041537925.1. Classification (NCBI taxonomy): domain Bacteria; kingdom Pseudomonadati; phylum Pseudomonadota; class Alphaproteobacteria; order Rhodobacterales; family Roseobacteraceae; genus Ruegeria; species Ruegeria hyattellae. The sequence goes on from NZ_JBGOSH010000007.1 coordinate 246,804, forward strand.
GGATCTGTCGCAAAGTTTGAAAACCACTCAATTCGATCAGTTGTAGCGCCCAAACTGGAACCTATCACAATCCAAAAAAGTGCTCGATTTGGTATGTTTTAGCACTCGTTGCGGAACCGGTGAGAAACTTTGCGAAATCCCAACCCGATGGACGCGCTGCGCAACGCGATGATCATCAGTGCACTGCCCTTTACGGTTGCTATGGGGCTCATGATGGTCTCGCTGACCAAGGCTCTCTACCGTGCTGGTCTGCGCGACAGGCACGTTGACACAAGAACGCAGGCCGCTGAATAGGCACAAGTCCGAATGCCGAAACAAACGCCGCTCCAATCAGCGCGGCGTTTTTCCTTTACAGATGGAGAAAGCGCCGGCCAGAGTCCCGTTTTACAAGCCTCGCACGGGCCCGGCTCCCACGCGGCACTGCGCATCCGAGCGAACGAGCATGGGCCATGCGGTGGCGTTCAGGTCGTTCCAGTGATCCGGGTCGACCTCGATCCCCTGTTCCAGCGCATGATTGTAGGTCGCTTGAAACTGCGCCGCCGAGATTTCATGCCGCTGAAGTTCGGGATGTTCGACCTGACGTGTCACCGCATCCGCCAGCAATGCGGGCGGATGTCTTTGACGACCCGCTCGGCCGTCGGTTTGTCGGTTCCAGCTTTCCGTCTCATCTTCACTCCTTGACGGTTCAGATGAGCCAGAAACCTTCCGTTATGCAAATCCTCTAATCAGGCCGACAGGTGCTGATCCCGGACAATCTGCTACATGGCCACCCAAACACCGCGCCAGTGCCAGGAGAGCGTTAAAAAAGCTGGAACCCAAATAGGAGACCACCGACACCTAAAGGGCGTGCCGGTGGTTTCAATGTCGTTACCGTTCTGGGATAGCATCGACACTAGCTAAGGATGTAATGAGCAAGTGTGGCTCGCGCATGGCAGGTTTGTGGTGGCGGGATGATAAAAAGTGCGGGGTTGCGGTTTCGCTCTTTTCTGAGCTAAGCCCGCTAATCTTGCTAATCGACTGAGGCACAAGATCCGCAGCATTGACCCATTGCAGTTTGCTCTCAAAATGGAACCACCAGACGGAAACATTTCTACCGGAGTCGGAGACCCCCATGGCGAAGAAGAGAAACCGCATCACGTTCCAATGCACAGAATGCGGGCACCCGGTTGGTATGAGCGAACTCAACCCGCCGAAGGACGACGAGGTGATATCGTGCCACGGCTGTGGTCATGAGTTCGGCACCTATGGCGAGGTGAGGGGCGCTGTGATTGAGATGGCCAGGGATGAAACCGACACTGTGATTGAACAGACGTTTGGCAAGAGACCCGGCTGAGAAAAACAGGTGTAAACCAGATTAACCCATCTGGTAGCGCAACCTTGCCCCCGCTTGGGGGTAGAGGGTACCTGAAGCATTCGAGAGCATAGGCTGAGGCTGCGTGTCCCCGTTAATGGGTTACTGACCGCTCCCCCGGCTGTCCTTTTGTGATTCCGCGCAGCCTCACAAGCGCAGTAATGCCCCACATGCAGCAAACGAAATTCGCAAGAGCCAACACCGGAGCGCGGCGGCGCTTAGCCTCGATTGGTCAAGACATGTTTCGACGGAACATTCCAGGGATCAGAAAACCAAATTTTGATGGTAGCCGCCTGCCACAACCATAGATAACATGATTACGAATGCAGAGGCGTAGTGGGTTGGCTTACGCCTCGACTTCTTGGGGCGCATGGTCCATTCGGACCATTTCTTTTGGTCATCACTGATACTTAATTCGTCTCCGTTTTTCACAGGAACAGCCTTCCGACTGGCATTATCTTGTCTCTCAGCCCAAATCGAAAATTTCTTCAGGCAGTTGGGCTGCGGGTATTTCAACTTCCGCATTAGCCTGCTCGGGCAACGACAACGTAGGAAGCACGGGTGCCCCACGAGCGGGACCCTCGGGTAATTCCGGCATGTCTGGTAACTGTACATCAGCCGGAATACCGGCCTCGGGAAACTCGAACTCTAACTCAGCGAGCTTGTCGATTGCTTTTTGGGACGGGTTCGGCATCTTTTCTGGCTTCATCGTCGCTTGTCCAATCCTGTTTGCGATTATGTACGGGCCTGCGCTGCATACTTTGTCGCAGGCGCGATGAACTTGCATGAACCGTGTTGAACACAATTGAAACACATTGTTCACTCTCTGTTAACACGGTCCTCGCCCACATCACCAATTGCGCCAGTATGGTTGGGGATTGACCGCTGCCCAATGGGGTGCTTGGATTAGTTGGCAGGGGCGATCCGCAGAATGGATGTGGCTTAGGCAGACCGTGTTGCATGGATCAGAATTGAGGCGAATTTGCCCCATACCCCATCACTTCAGAAGACACGTTCATACGCCGCACGACCGAAACCAGTCATGCGGTTGAGCGCCTTTGATGCGATTTGCGCTTCAGCTATTTGATTGTCGAAGTCACGCGCTTGCAGGCGATCGCCGATGACCTGTTTCCATCTGCCGATCTGGGCCTCAATCCGCGATCTCTCGTTGTATCGGCTGTGTTGCATGGATCATGTTGAGTCTGATACCCAGACGGCCCCTTCGCCTTCAGGATGCTGACGATGCCGCACAAGTTCAATGCCAGTCGACGAAGTAAGATCCCGAAGCAGAAGTATCGGGTGACCAACTGGGCGAGCTACAACGAGAGTCTTCGCCGGCGCGGGGATCTGACGGTCTGGGTCAGCGATGAGGGGCTGCGCCTGTGGTCTGCTCCTCGCCGGACGACACGTGGCGGCCAACGGATATACTCGGATCTGGCGATCGAGATCTGCCTGACCGTGGGCATGGTCTACAGGCAACGGCTGCGTCAAACTCAGGGTTTCATGCGCAGCATCGCGATCTTGCTTGGGGTTAAGGTTCCGGTACCGGATTTCTCAACGCTATCACGTCGCGGCAAGGGGCTGGCACTGCCTGAGGAGCGAAGACTCGACAGTTCCACTCCGATCCATCTGGTCGTTGATAGCACCGGCCTGAAGGTCTTCGGCGAGGGTGAATGGTTGGAGAGAAAGCATCAAACAAGGGCGAAACGCAAACGGTGGCGCAAGTTGCACCTCGGTCTCGATCTTGTTTGCGGCAAGATTGTTTGTGATGACCTGACCACGGAAGACGTCGGGGACCCGACTGCCCTACCAGGCCTGCTGGATCAAATTGACAGCCCCGTTGGTCAGTTTCTAGCGGACGGCGCATATGACGGTGGGCCGACTCGGGACCTGCTTTTCGCGCGTTTTGGCGAGACGCTCGAGGTTGCAATACCACCTCCCAAAAACGCGGCCCTCAGCCCTGAAGCAGCACAGACCCCTACGGATCGTGACCGTCAGATCGCTGAAATAGCGGCCCATGGGCGGATAGCCTGGCAGCGCTCCTCAGGATACAATCAACGAAGCCGGGTGGAGACGAAGATTGGCAGATGGAAGGCGGTCATCGGAACTAAACTGCGGGCACGCACCCTCAAAAACCAGAAAACAGAAACCAAGATTGGCGTCCGGATTCTCAACCGGATGACTGGACTTGGCCGGCCCACTTTTGAACGCACCGCCTGAATTCCGTCTTGGGTAGGGCGCGTTCCGAACTGCAACTGATCTATGCAACAAGGCCCCGGATCACCCGGTCCAGAGAGCAGGTTCGGACCCACGGAATGGGCCATTCTGAATTTGCCTGGACCATCGAGCTGAATGACCGCCGCGGCGGTCGTATTTGCTTCCACGCCACTGGGTATCGCTTTGAAAGGGTCGGAAAACCCGTCACCTGCGAGGAACAATGCATGCCTAAAAACTTGCGCCTACCGCAGTAGGGGCGAAAGGCTGTGTGGTCACCTCCGCAATGAACAGCGTTGGCGCCCAATTGCTATCTCACTTAGTATAACAATTGGGCACGTATTTCGTTAGAGTACTGCCTCTGCCACAATAGCCTGCGGGTTCATTTAGTATAGCTAGACCGAATGCGGAAACGAGTTTTCGTTCGCTGAAGACCAGCTTTGCTGCGCTTCTCAAACGCTATTAAGCCCGCTTTGCTTGGCGCAATCACTATGAGAAAGCGCTACCGCCCTGTCTGGCGTGGTCGTCGCGGTCGAACCAAACCAACGACAACTGTATCAAGCCATTGTCGTCGAGGGTCCATTCCTCCCAACCCAAAAGGCGAACAGGATCATTTTCACGCCTTCCGGGGCCGACCAGCATACCGGTAAACAGAGCGTGGTTCCCTGATAAACGAAAATCATGCAGCAACACAGAAGAACCGGGAAAATCGCGGAAGAACGGTGCTGCGTAATCCGAAGCTATCGCTCCCCGGCCTTGAATCGCTTTGCCGGAATTGAGCCGTGCCGCCCCATTTTCTGCGAAATGTGCGGCCACTTGCGGCGGATCGTTGGAACTCCACGCTGCAGCATACGAAGAAGCTTTCTCCAGCGCATCAGCAAACAACATTTCGGTTGCCCCTTGTTCGAACATGCTCACCCATTGGTTCTCAAGATGAGCCCATGGAAATATCCTAGTCGCGTAAGTGCAATAAGTCAGCTGTATCCGCACTGTGTGAGTTCGGGTTCAGCACCGCAAATGACGGCTGTTCATGAACAGGGGGGCGTGTTGCATGGATCGATCTGCCGCGGTACTTCCAGCGTTTTCTCTGACGAGAGCGACGGTAGATGCCATACAAATTCAATGATGCCGGTCGCGACAAGTTCCCCAAAGCAAAGTACCGGGTCACGAACTGCTCGGAATACAACGAAAGTCTCCGGCGTCGAGGTGACTTGACGATCTGGGTTTCTGACGATGTGGTGAAGAATTGGGCTTCGCCACGTCGCAAGACGCGCGGCGGGCAGGCACGTTATTCCGATCT